>JBKCUU010000096.1:0-2477 GCA_046318155.1 Bdellovibrio sp.
TCGCCAGCAAGGCGAGACAGTAGACTGCGATCAACTTGACGAGCTCCGCTTTTGAAGCCGAAATCTTCTGAAGTAAAAATATATCTAAGGCGCCATGCGGAATACCCAAGAACAAGATTCCGACAATCAAGATAGCCAAGAAAGGCTGGAGCGACGGCAGGCCTACACTTATCGCAATCAAAGAGATAAAGACCAAGGTCGCGATAGAAGTCGCGACCTTGGCGAATGGAAAATCGGTTAAGTTGTCGGTTTTCACCCGAGGGGGTTAGGCCTGTTTTAGCATCGAGGGCAGTGAACCATCGATCCGAGATTTTTCGTAAGCAATCACAAAAATCATCACGCCGTAAAGCGCTTTGGCCGCGACGTCGGCAATCGAGTAGCCGACCTGTAGAGCCACGACTGCGTTACCATTGTCGACTCCACCCCAAGTTCCAATGGCATAAGCGATCGGATAAAAACCCCAAGTTGCGATCAATAGATAACGAGTGTCGCGGAACAATTTTTGAATGTTCTCAGGTGAGCTTTTGATTGCCTCGCCAAGCTGGACCCAAAGGACGTAAAGAATATAGAAAAATGGGATGCTAGATAAAATGCCCCACAAATTACGCGTTCCAAGATCAGTAGAAATTTCACCCGGATAACCTAAGCCGATCATCAAAACGGCTGCGATGATCAGTTTTGTTAGCATAGGACCTGTTTGCCCTTTGGCTAGATTAAGAACCAAAACCAATTCGACCAACAACAAAGGGACAGTGAGTAACCAGTCAACGTAACGGTAAGCATCATTAAACGGCTTTCCAGATGCGGCATAAGCACCGTCTGTTAAAGTGTAGGCCTCCTGCCAGCTACCCATGATGCGGTAGTAATGATAGCCCGCGATCAGGACGACCAGCGAAGAGACAATCATCGAAGCCCGGTATTTTGCACCAACAAGACTCTGAGCCATGACGAAAAATGCAAAGGCTCCTAACATCGCCGCTACCGCAAACGAGAGCATGTTAAAGACTAACGAATACTGCCCCACACTCAATAAACCCATAACTTATCCTTTCTGCTAAAGTTGCTATTTTCGCAATAGCCCAACCTCAGCCGTTGACTCTAGAGGCCACTCCGGCTTGCTGTTTTTTGCGGACTATTCGTAAGACCCCATGGTTTCATGGATCGCTCCCCGCCGTCAGCAACAATCGAAAAATTTCCATCATTTGACCAACGCCGGCACGACTCATGGTAATCGACACATTCAAGGCGGTTTTCGAACAATTGATCTGAGCCGAATCCTGGGGTAACGAACGACAGGAGCCACCACCGCGGCCCGATTCTGTGTGATGGGTCTGGTATATGCGTTTTATTCGGGGTGATTCAGCGGCGAAGCTGATTTGTGAATTAGCCATGAACATTGTCGCCAGAGAATCTGAACGCCAACATTAAAACTTCCGCCTATTAATGTCCTGTCCAGGAAAAACTCAAATCATCAAAAGGCTGACCACTTTGATTTTTTAAGATTTCCGCGTTTTGATCGAATCTAACCATGGCAGACCAGTTGATATCTTCTTCTTGCCCATTTTCGCTTCTGCCATCCTGAAACTTATGAATGACACCACCTAAAATCACTTTTTCATCGCAAGAAACCAATAGATCAATTCCTCTGAAAATTTCTTCGCCGTAAAGAGTGAAGTGTGTTTGTTCAAGCTCTTCTCGACTGACACTCTCATCAAAACGAAGTATCGCCTTTTCAACATATAATTTGTGAGCTTTATTCTTGATCTGATTAAGTTCAAAAGTCTTATTTTTTTGCACATAAGAAACTAGTTTTGTATTTCTTGGCAATTCATTGCCTTGCAAATATTCGAGTTCACTCAAGAGTTCTGCTTGATCCGACAAACTCAGACTTTCCCACTTTTGACTCGACTTTGAGCAGACTTGAGCTTCAGTACTTAGATTGAAAAACAGACTAATCGTCAGGAATGTCAGCAGCATTTTTTTCATAGAAGTCGTTTTTACCATAACTAGGCCAAAATTTCCTGCCTCCTGTTATTAACATGTAAAATGTGCCAAATATCTCTGCAATTGCCAGGTGGCTACTTACTGCTTTATAGCTTCAAATCATGCTCGGTGTTTTCCTTCAAGGCTTTCTTCTTCAGGCGAGTCTCATCTTAGCTTTAGGTGCGCAAAACATATTTGTTCTGAATTCAGGACTTCGACGGGAACGTCATTTGCTGGTCGCATTGATTTCATCTTTGTGTGACACGGCTTTGATCTTTGTTGGCGTACTCGGTGTCGCAACATTTTTTGTGCAGTTTCCAATATTGAAAATCGGCCTAGGTGCACTCGGGGTCGGATTCCTTTTGTTCTATGGTGCGCTCAAGCTGCGAGAAGCGAGGAATGGAATTGAAATTTCTAAAACTTCAATTCAAGCGACAACTGTAAAGCAAACTATTCTCGCGTCTTTAAGTTTTAGTCTTTTGAATCCGCACGTC
>JBKCUU010000097.1:0-20590 GCA_046318155.1 Bdellovibrio sp.
TCTGCATTGGGAAGCAGGCACTCTTTAGCTCAAGTGGTCGTTGACGTTGATTTTAGGGAAAATCACTTTTTGGATTTCGACGGATTTACCAGATGTTGTCGTCGCAGTTTCTCGGGCGCGCACGGGCTCAAGCTTGGCGGCGGCTTTCTTGGTCAAATTCTGACCCGGCATTTCAATGATGGGTGCCAGTCTTGGTTTAACATCCTGAAAAGGGCTTTCTTCAGTTGTAGCGCTCACCGTTTGGCGAAACTTTTCACCTAAATCGGACAATGCAACCTCAGGACGCTCATGCGAACCCACCGGCGATGCCTTTTTAAAACCAAGCGCAGGTGCTGTTGTTTGAATATCAGGAAATCGGTCGTGCGCACGGGCCAAGGGTCTAAGATCGATACTGGGTGAGGCGTGCGCGTCCATGGCTTGTATGCCCAACTCTTGCTTCGCCCACTCGGGCAGTTCTTCTTCTGAAAACTGCAGTTGATCGCGATTCACTTTGGCGATCATTTCGATTTCGCCGCGGCTTAAGTTCACTTCTTCGGCGATTTCATCGATCGAAGCGCCTTGATGAGCCATGCGCGCAGCTTTGACAAATTTCAACGTATTTTGGCGTTCGATAATTTCTTGATGAGGGATTCGGTCTTGAAAAATCTGGGCCACTTCCAAACTTTTGTTCATCGAAGTTTCAATTTTTTGGATTTGCTTGTCAGCATTGTGGATCTGACTTTGAACTTCTTTAGCTTTGGACTCGAGTAAACCCGTCAGCTGCTGAACTTGGTTTTCAATTTGATCACTCAAGTCTTCGAGCACTGCAATTTTACTTTGCAAAAGCTGCAAGCCACGACTCAAACGTGGATCATCTTTTTGTGGACGCGTGAGCTTGACCCAAACAAAGGCAACTCCCGCAAAAAGAATCAAATCAACCAGCACTTGTACTAAAATACCAAAGGACACGTCATGTCTCCCCGCTAAAACATTCTTCTTTTATTTTACGGGGTTAGGACGAACTCTTGCGAGCCAAACCTGAAGGGCTAGCCCCAAGGAGGGGCTTTTACCCCCAGGTTCTCGATCTAGGTCGAGCACCCCTCGTCTATGACGGATTCGCCTTAGGCAAGTTGTGAGCCAAAGCTCGAGAAGCGCTCGGCCGCCTTTTGCAATTGCGCTTGGCTCGTTGCAAAACTCAAGCGCAAGTAGCCCTCCAGCCCAAACTCAATCCCGGGCACCGTTGCAACCGCCTCGATATCCAAAAGCAGATCCGCAAGAGTGGCGCTGTTGACAATTTTTTTGCCAGAGTCCTTGTGCGTTTTTCCCATCCAGCTTGTGCAGTCGAGCCAGATATAAAAAGCGCCATCAGGCTTGATAGGAGTCAGCCCCTGAATACCCGTCAGACTTTCTTGAAAGCTGGACAAGCGCGGGCGCAAGATTTCGCGAACTTTTTTAACTTCACCCTCGGTGTTTTCAAGAGCTTTTAAGGTCGCCTTTTGCGTGATGCTGCAAACATTGGAGGTGCTTTGCGAGAAAAAATCACCCAAGACTTTAGCCAGAATTGGTGGGCACGCGGCCCAACCGATCCGCCATCCCGTCATTGAAAAAGACTTCGAGGCGCCATTAACTGCGACGGTTCGAGACTGAAGATCCGGAGCCACGTGCAAAAGATGAGGCGCGACTTTTTCGTCGGTGAAAACCAACCGGTTGTAAATGTCATCCGAAAGAACGACTACGTGAGGATGCTTTCGTAAGACGACGGCTAATTCCTTGAGCTCGCCTGCCGTATACGAAAGACCCGTCGGATTACTGGGACTGCAAAGCAAAAGAATCTTGGTTTTTGGCGAGATCGCTTTGTCGAGCTGGGCTGCTGTGAGTTTAAAATTTTGATGGGCAGGGCAATCTAAAATCACGGGAACGCCGGCCGCGAGTTCTACCATCGTCGGATACGAAACCCAATAGGGTGCTGGAATCAAAACTTCTTCACCTGGATTGAGCAGCATCTGCAAAGCGCCGTAGATCACAAATTTAGCACCGGCCCCAACAACAACCTCGGAGTCTTTGACGGGGACGCGCAACTCTTCACTCAATGTTTTTGCCAAGGCGGTTCGCAGCTCAGGCATGCCGGCCGCGGCGGTATATTTGGTGAAGCCCTCTTTGATCGCTTGGATCCCGGCCTCTGATGCAGCAAGCGCCGTTGGCCAATCGGGCTCACCGACAGTCAGTGAGACCACGTCTTTGCCGGACTTCGCGAGCTCGCGGGCGCGATTGGCCATCGCCATGGTCGGACTGGGTTTCAAGAGTTGAGCGCGAACTGAGATCATGAGGGCACCTCTTTAGGGCAGTTTCAAATTCAAGAATGGCCGTACTTTTTATTGAGTGCCGCCAAAGCCGCGTCGGGAACTAATCCCTGCACCGAACCTTTGATGCGCACAACTTCTTTCACTCCGCGTGAAGAGACGTAGTAAAACTCAGGTCTTGAAAAAACCAGCAGCGTTTCAATATCAGGTGACAGTTTTTTATTCATGTTTGCCATCGACGTCTCATATTCAAAATCCATCACGGCGCGAAGACCTCGGATGATCACATTGGCTTTTTGCTCTTTCATGTAATCCACCGTCAGTCCCGAATGGGAATCGACGCGAACGTTTTTAAGATGGCCGAGGCATTTATTCAGAAGCTCTTGGCGTTCTCCAATCGTAAACAGTGACGAACTTTTATCAGGCGCAACCGCGATCAGCACGATGACCTCATCAAAAACTTTTGCGATGCGCTCGATGATATCGAGGTGACCAAGATGGATAGGGTCGAAACTTCCGGGATAAACGGCGCGCTTGGCGTTGGGCATAGGCCTCTCATTTTTGTCGAAAAAGGGACAAAAATTTGTCACCGAATTCTCGGACATCATAACGATAAAGGGTTCCGTAGTCGTCCCCAATTTTCTCTCGCCGCCCTGATTCAATCGAGATCAAAGTGCCCGCATGAAAAAGCTTCGAAACGGCGACAGCCTCCATGACATCGTGGGCCATCTCTTCGGTAAACGGAGGATCAATGAAAATCAGATCAAAGGGCTTCTCGGAGAACGATCTGGCGTAGGCGACTGCGTCTTTCAGAACAATTGCAAGAGGCTCATCGACTTTTAACTTTTGCAGATTCTTTTTGAGGATCTCGATCGATTTGCGATTTTTATCCACAAAAACGACTTCACCCGCACCTCGCGAGAGCGCTTCGAGCCCTAAACTACCAGTGCCACAAAAGAGATCCAGAACTCGAGCGTCGGGCACATCATGCTGCCAAATATTGAAGAGACTCTCTTTGACCCGATCTGTAGTGGGACGGAGATGAGACGCCTGAAACGGCACCAAACGGTGACCTTTGTATTTTCCGCCGACAATTCGCATGCGTTACTTTTGCCCGATGTGCTGGATGAAGTTCAAGATCTCTTCGCGCTTTTTTTGGGGCAAGGAGCGAAAGTGCATCTCAACGGTGAAGCTTTTCTTCAACTCTTTGTCTTGCAGCTCACCAATGGCGTCATAGGTCTTCACAATCTTGATCGGCACGTCAAAATATTTTTCGAATACGGGTAACGAGAACCGAGCTTGATAGTTACCCCCTACCTTAAAGTGATGCCTGCCGACCGGGCGCATGAGAAAGCCAACATCGGTCAGTTTGTGGATCTTTCCCGCAATAGGGGGCGCGCCTTCGGTCTTGATGATCTCAACGAAAAAGGGATATGGCTGGAGGCGCTTGACTTGCGTGGAACTAGTTCCTGACGGTCTTTTTTTCTGCACCATGCTTGATTCCGCTTAACCTAAGCTCTTCCGCTATTTTAACTAAGGCAAAAATATCTTCAAATGGTTTGGGGACAAAAAGATCCGCACCGAGCCTTTGGGCTGTTTCGGGGTTGTGATCACCCGAGAACGCCGAAATGAGAATAATTGTCGTCACTTGCTTGAGCTCTTGTTCAAGTTCCATCAAAACTTGAGGTCCCGTCAGTCCAGGCATCAAAACGTCGAGAAAAACAACATCAGGACGTAAAGCCCGCCATTTTGTTAGGCCCTCTTGCCCGTCGAGAGCCTCATTGACCTCATGGCTTTTTGTCACCAGTGCGCGAGCTAATGACCTTCGAACCAGCGGCTCATCATCAATAATCAAAAATTTCATGTCGCCGCCTCTACTCTCGGCAATTCGAACCAGAACGAAGCGCCTTTGCCTTCGAATGAGTCCACGCCGATTTTTCCCGAAAAACTCTCGACGATTTCTTTAGAAAGGCTCAATCCCAGTCCCGTCCCGCTTCCCTCACGCTTTGTGGTGAAAAAAGGTTCAAAGATTTGTCCCTTGATCGCTTCAGGAACTCCGGGGCCAGTATCACGTACCCAAAGGCGCACGTACGCGCCGCGATCTTCAGTCTCGATTGTCAAAATCCCCTGCTTTTCCATGGCCTGACAAGCATTGTGCACCAAATTGAAAATCACCTGCTGCAGCAATTGTGGTTCAGCACGAACAGACAGCCCCGCCGTTGTCAGCTCTTTGTTCAGGCGATGAAAACGCATGGCTGTTTTGAGAAAGGGCAGGGTTTTCTCGACGAGGTCATCAAGATGGACACTTTGCAGATTTTTCTCATCGTGATTAACAAAATCCAAAAGATTGCGAATAATTTTTTGACAGCGCTCGGAGGCCTTTTCAATTTCGTTAAGATCCTGGGCTGTTTGCGTTTTGGCATCCAAGCCCATGCGCAAAACTTGCGCCAACGACCGAAGACCCGTCAGTGGATTGTTCAGCTCGTGCGCAATGTTGCCGGCGAGCAAACCCAGCGCACCCATCTTTTCGCTCTGCAAAAGGCGCATATAAATTTCGCGCGCTTGCGTTTGGTCGACGTACTGATTCACGACGTTGGTAGGTTTACCACCGGGCACAAGTGAAATTGGGTAAGAGTAAACCTCGTACAATCGGCCGTTACGTCGAATCTCGCCCTTGGCTGCTTGACCCGTCATCAAAACCTGTGGGACGGGACAACCTTCACAGCGCTCGTCGCGGCCAGCAAAACTCTTGTAACAAACATCTTTAATCAAGTGGTCCGAAAACTTTTTATTTGAGCGCAACACGCGGTCCGAGCGGTCAATGATCGCGATGGGATCTTTGAGACCATCAAAAGTTTTTTCCCACCTGTAAGAAAAATGCGTGAGCTCGGATTCCATCCGCAAGCGTTCAATAGCGGTCGAAAATGGCTGCAAGCGCTCAAGACAAAAATCCAAAACTTGCGACACATCACCTTCGGGTAATGAATTCTCAAGTACCAGCTGAAAAGTAGGCTCGAGCGCCACATCCTGCGAACTCACATCAATCGGAATCACCAGGGCTTTGCCAAAAGGTCTGGCAAAATAGTTTGCCAGCTTTTTACTCATATCAGGATCCTGCAAATGGATGTGAGGAACAAAGGCCATGGCGTGAGGCCATGGTCTGGTTTGCATCATCGAGTTGCGCCAATACACAATCTGCGGCCCGCGCGAATCGACTTCATAAATCAGTACGGGATCGTGCACTTGGTGAAATGACCGTAAATCACGACGCAAAAGATCGATTAAATCTTCAAATGAAGAGCTGCCCGAGAGCTCTTGAATAAAGCGAATCAGCCCACGAATGCGCGAGACCTTTTCTTCTTCAAACTCTTTTGAGATTTGGATGTGATGCGTTCGCTCTTCAACCAAGCTTTCGAGGCTCGCGGTCAGCTTTTCGAGCTCACGGTTCTGACGAGTCGACTCTTTCAGAAGGCGTAACCGCGAATCCAAAAGCTGTGCTTCGGTAACAGCCTCTCGCAAAGACTCTTTGAGCCGGTCGTACTCAAGTGGCCAATTGATAATCGAAAACACCTCTCCTCGGTTCACGGCTTTACGCAAAATGCCAGAGCCCTTGATATCCTGGACCAAAACGCGAATTGAGCTGGGCGCACACTCGCGAAGTTCACGCATGATCTCGAGTTCGGAGTCCAGACTCGCATTCACCAAAACAAGACGAGCCTGCTTTAAGGCAGACTCGTCAAGGGCGTCGCGACTGTAGATCCACGCCCATCCCTGGAAGATGGGCTCTTGTTCCAGCTGATCAGCCAGCGCCGGACGAGTCGGTATTATCCACAGAATAGTCCCCTGAGGCTGACTCCCCGGGAGGTCCGGATTTTTTAAAGATACGGTCGGTGAGTTTTTTGCTGTCTTGCTCATTTTCTGCTCTTAGTTGACCACCCAGGTCTTTCAGGAGATCAAACCATGCCTGCAGAGCATTGGCTATATCATACTCAAGAACATCGGCTAGAATGGCGAAGTCTTTTTTCTCAAAGGCGCCGAGGGCTTGACCCACGGCTTCGGTCATCAGCTTTTCGTTTTGCATCCAGATCGCGCGGTCCATAAAAAGATCTGTGTCGATAATCGAATCCATCGACACCAAGCTCTCGATCAAGAATTGGCACGAGTCAATCAGTTGCACAAACGGCGTGTACTGGCCCTCGATTCCTTTGAGTCGCAGACTTTGCGCTAAGTTATCAGAAAGCGTGACCATCTTGGGTAACTCCAGCTCCCAATTATGAACGATGTCGATCAAAAGGGCAGATGGTTTCTCTGAGCGGACCTCGACCTTTTGAATATCGCTCATCTTCGTGGCACCGAGTTTTACCTCGTCACTTTCGTGAAGAGCGAGATCATTGATGACGAACTGGCACACGACCTCGCCGCGCTTTTGAAATTCCGCTTCTAGCCGCTGAATAAGATCTTTGAGACTGTCACAGCCAAAGTAGGTCTGCTCAAGCTCGGCAGGCGTAATCATCGTCGACTTCATGGCCCCTCACTTTCAACTTTAGAAGCATTTGCGTTTACCAGAACCTCTTGCATATCAGCGTAAACCAACAGAACCTGATGAAAAAGATTTTGAATTTCAATCGTGCGAGCCAAGACCTTTGTCGTGTCACCCGGTGGTATTCGAATTTTTTCGGTCTGGTACCAGCGAATCACCGGGCCCCACGAAGGCACAAGTTTACCGATCGCCGCCAAGACTTCTTCGCCGCGGTTGATGAGTTCTGCTTTTTCTTCAATGGTGGCACCGTTTTGAAGATGCGTCATCTGATCGATCAAAAACTGATTCACCTCAAACAACTGCTTATGGGCTTCCCAGAAGTTAGCGCTCACGGGTTCAGGAAAGGGGTCACCTTGGTAAACGGCTTGAACCAATTTCCAATGAAACTCGGCCTCTTTTGGAAAGAGTCCCACATAGCTCGGGGTCCCCGCCTGAACCTGACTTAAGCCAATTTCAATCTTTTGTCCTTCGAGCATCGCTTTCATCGTGCGCGCGACCCGGTCAGAGGCGACATCAGTCTCATTCGCAGCTCTTAAGACCACACTGCCTTTAGACCGCGGACCGGTCTCCCAAAAGTTAACGCGTCCCACGCTGATATTGAAGCACTTGGTTCCTGATAAACTAGCCATATGCATGGGCGCACTGTCAGGCCCCACCAAGAGCGCCGCCTGTGCGACGATCGAGAATGTTTCAGTCACACTTGTACGGCCGACAAAATCATGAATCTCAATTCCCGAGACCGACGAAAGAATCGTTTCTGCAATGGTGCGCTCGCCTTCGGCCCCAATCAACGCGACTGCCGTGGTTTTTGCGGGCAATGTTTTGAAATGGCTGATGATCGAGATCCACTTCTCGGGACTTAACGTTTTATGCCCTTCGCTGGCACCTACGTGGCAGGCTACAAAGGGACCTTGGATTTTGGTGTCAAACTTTGCAATTTCAGGTGCGGCCCAATCCGCGTCCGTCAAATCGGCCGAGCACAGTGTCCCAAAAATTTCGGCCAAGTGAAATCGGTTCGCACGGCCAGGGCCAACTTGCGCGTAAAAGTACGCACTCATGTCATCTGGAATGCTTAAAAATCCATCGTCGGTGCGCGAGTAACCGACCACCTTCGAGGGGTCGGCTTGCACCAGATGAGCAATATAGGAACTGACTGGCGAGAACGAAAGATTAATCACCTGATCAAATCCTCGTAAACGCAACTCTTGGATAAATTTTTTAAGTGTTGCATGCGAAAGACCCGGGTCCATGTTGTCTTGCACCAGTGGCGCTAAGACGGCTTTCAGGGGTAACGTGACGATGTCATCAATGGCATCAAGCCCTGTTGCTGCCTGAACAAACTTCTCACGCGTGAGAAGCGTAATTTTGGCCGTCGGGTGTTGCTTTTTGAGGGCGCGAATGGCGGGCCAACTCAAATAGATGTCACCGAGTCTGGCGAGTTGTAGAATCAGAATCTTCATGGGGCACCTGCTCTCGAACGATCTCGGTTAATAGTTTTAAAATTTCAGTGTCTTCATTAAGACCCTGCGTCTTTGTTACTTCAGTGGTCGCCTTCTCTAGGCGCTTGAGCGCCATCCTCAGGTAACCTTCAAGCTCTTGCGCCATCAGTGTCCTCTTTCTCTGTCAGTTCTTGTTCCAGTTTGCGTACAAGATTTTTTTGAATAAATGTCAGCTCAGCCGCTTCGTGTAAGGCTTCTTTACGGGTCTTTAGTTTTAAAAACGGGTTTTCGTCTCCGACATGCATAGACTCAACCAAACGGTTAAAAAAATCAGCTCGCGGCCACAACACACGAAGACTTTCGGTGAGCAATCGCATTTGTGCGTCCGAACTATCTTGCCTCTGACCCGCATTCAATGATTTGAGATCCTTCCAAATTAGAAAGCTAAGATCCTCGAGTATCACTTCGGTCTTTTGGACTTTTACCTTTAAGATCTCGATCCAGGATCGGCCTGACTTGCGACAAATTATTTGCTGACTCATCAAGCGGGCAGCACTGCCGTAGGGGGCTACGTTTTGCTCGTGATCACGATTCAGATAAAACTCCCAAACCAGCTGGGCCCAGGCTTGATCCTGCCCTTGGCCCATCTCACTTAAAAGTGTGCGGCCAGTGGGCCCGGGCAGAACTCCAAAGGCGCGTAGATTGGATGCTCTATTTGATTTTACTCCGTGTCCCATCATTGATTCCACCTCGCTCAAGACGTCTTCGGGTTTTAGAGATTCAGCACACAAGTGACTGCGTTGATCGCAGGCTTTGGCATGTCGGCAAGGCGAGCAGTCGACTTCGGGCCAAAGCACTCTTGCCAAGTGCTGCTGAGGCCCCGTCTTGAAGGGATCTGCCGACCCCAGGTAAAGTCCCAGGACAGGCGTTCGAGTCAATGCCGCCAAGTGAATAATTGCGGTATCACCCGAGATCACCAGCTTGGCCTTGGTTAAAGTATCGCGGAGATCGGCGAGACCTAAGACTTCAATGCGATAAGCATAAAATTCAGTCTTTAGTTTTTCGAGCTCGAAGGGCGCACACAGGATGCGCACGTCCTCACCGAGATCACGAATTCTGGCGGCGACCTCGAGCCACTGAACTTGTGGCCAATTCTTCTTTTCGTCGCTCGTAAAAATTTGTAAATAAGTGGGACCATGTCGATGCTGGTCCGCCTTCATCAAGGCCGCACGAGAAACCCCGAGTGACATTTGAACGGCGTCCATCCAATGAAAACTGGGACGACGAGACGGTCCCCAAACTTCATTCAGGTAAACTTCAGCACACCGCATTTTGACGGCCTGCCCCTGCTCAAAACGGCAGCCTGTTTTTTTGGGGGCCTCGAGCAAATCAATTAAGCGCGCAGACAAAAAATTGTGTGTCCAATTTTGAATCTCGCTGTAGCCTTCTTGATTCAGACCGGAGCAAAAGTTTTGCAATGTCTCAAATGCAGCAAGCGTATTTGCTTGGCTCGATGTCAAAAGATCTTGCAACTGTTGGCGGGGAAAAAATCTGTACTCAAATTCTGGAAATATTGCAGCCGCCTCACGAAGACTCTCATTGAGAAGAACATGGACCTGAGTTGTTTCGCTCAGTTGACGCAGCAATTGGATTTGCTGAAAGAAATCGCCCATTCTTAAAAGAGAAACAACGAGCGTCTTCACTTCACCAGCTCCCGCAAGACACTCAAAAGCTTTTCGTCAGTGCTCGCCGGACCTAGCTGAGAGCCCTCATGACCGTGCCAGCTCGCCTCGGCCTGACTTAAACTTTTTAAGTTTACGGCAATCCCGGATGGGATCTTTGAAGCTTTTGCCTTAAGACCCAAGAGCCCTGCTCGGTTACAAGCTTGGCTAAAAACCTCAGGATTTTGACACAAGAGAATGTCGTAAATTTCAAGATCTATTTCGGTACAAGCCGAACGAAAACAAAAGATCGGTCCTTTAACTACTGTGAAGCGAGCCCACTCCAAAGCCTCTGCACCTTGATGCAATTGCACATTGGATTCACACAAGTCAGCCCAACCTTGACGGATTTCTAAAGGCGCGGCAAAAAAGTCAATCGCGTGGCTGTCGAAGATAAGTAGACGTGCTCCTGGCAAACGCTTGCGGACCTCGAGCAGGTGTTGACCCGCTCCAACTCCCACAATCCCAATCTCGGTTTCTCGTCCCGTGAGCCTCAGCGAATCTGCCCATTTCTGCGCCTCTGAGAGCGGATCTCGAGACGAACAAAGGGCTCGTCCATCACGACGTGCCCAAACAAACGATTGATCGTTCAGTATCCACTCAGTCAATTTTGCTCCTGAAGTTCGTGAATACGAGTTTTAAGTTCGACAAGATCTTCACGGCCAGGAGCCCAGCACAAGGCCCGTTCAAGTTCAATTTCGGCCATCGAGTATTTTCGCTCTTGACAAAACAGGTGAATCAGAACGAGTGACATCTCGACGTCTGATTCTTGAGTCGCCAGGTAATCTTGCATTCGAGAAACGGCACCCGAAACGCTGCCGTGATTGAATGACCAGCTCGCCATCAAGTGAACCGCCGTACGATTGGCTGGCGCAATATCCAACGCATTTTCAAGTGTCGCTTGAGCCAAGTGGCTATCACCGACTTGTTGGTAGCAAAGACCCAAACCGACCCACGCTTTATCATTCAGGGGGTTGATTTCGAGTGCGTTTCTAAAGCGCTCCATCGCGCGACCCCAGTCTTGCTGTTGAACCGAAAGCGTTCCCAAGTTGACTTGCAAAACATCTGAATCGGGATTTAGCGTGAACGCCTTGTGATAAAATTCTTCGGCCGATTCGAAATCAGCTTTGCGGACGTAAATATTGCCCATTTGTTTAAAGACTTCGAACAAAGACTCGCCCTCATCTGAAACGCGCATGTTTGCTTCAAAAAAAGCTTCCAGCGCGCCATCAAGGTCACCTGAATCAACGAGTATTTTTCCATAGTCACAAAAATTTTGAAAGCTGGGTTCAATATCAACGAGTGCCTCGTGCAGAGCTTTGCATTGAGAAACCTCCCACTCTTGATTGCCCAGGCAGCGAATCATCTTACGGATCGCTTCGGGATTGCGTGAGTCCAAGAACAAGGCCTGACGAATGAGGTGGGCTGCTGCCGACTTCTCGTTATTTCTTAAAAGCACTTCAGCATTAACAAGCAAAGTTGCCAGGTCCGGGCGACCACCATTGTCTTTGGCCGCGACGGGTGGACGAGCAACACTCGCGGTCCTTGCCTGCAGAGCACTCTTTTGCCGCTGATGTTCTTGATCAAAAGCAAAGATGGCCTTGGCCCGCTCTGTGGGATTTTCAGGTCGAATCAGAAACTTCTCTTGGCACTTTGTGGACTGAACCGCCTCGGGTGTTTCTCGAAGATTGAATCGGTTCGACTGAAGTCCTGAATTGAATTCTTGCATGCGTATTGTGACTCCTTCACGAGTGTGCAATTCGTGAAAGAGCAACCATGATGCCATCAGCAAAATTCGGCGAGCGAGAAAATAGACGGCGTTCAGTTGCACCGTTGGCGAAAGCTTGACGAATTTTAGAAAAAACCGTCAAGCTTTTGACTCAAGAGGCAAGTCCCCTCGCTAAAGGGCTAGCTTTTTGAGCTCGCTCAGCTTTTGCTGAACATCGCCGGGGATCGATGTCCCGCCACTGCCGGTGAATCCTTGACGAACCGAGATCTCGAGTCCCTCAAAGCAACGCTTTGACCACGGGCTATGAGGAACCTGACGCACGCAGGCCTCGTAATAATCTTCATGCATGGATGAAATTGCGAGGTCGTGGACCGACTCATAAGTCTGGGCCATGAGAAACAATGCCTCACCTCGGCGCTCTTCTTTTTTCTCGGCGCCCAAGAGGGGGCCTAACAAGGCTTGTGCGCGCATCATTTCGATATCGCCAGCACGGTCATCACGGCTTTTTTGTGTTTCTTGGGCTTGCTTTACGAGTTCACGGCTTTTCTTCAGGGGATCGCGTGTTGGTTTCTCTTTTTTCCACTGCTGCAAGCTTGATCTCCAAAGACGCGCATTTGCCTTGAGATAGTAAGGGACATCTTTGGCGTTTAGAATATCATTCACGACCATTAGCGCGTTATCCGGGTTGGCTTGATAACGAACGGTAATCTGAAGAGCGAGCTGCGCCGCTTTGTCGAGATCAAAAACCGTCGTTCCTTCTTTCACGCCATTTTTGAGGATTGTGTCAAACTCTTTGAGGGCCGCATCATACTGCCGGGTTGCCAGCAGGTACTCGGCTCGGTCAAGAGGACCTAAGCTTGTCAGCACTTGCTGAAACTCATTGTTTTGAAAGCTGGGACCTGAGTTTGTTCGAGTGTGGCACTCGATGCAGTAGCCACCGGTCGAAATCAAATTGGATCTGGCATAGTCGAACTTGCCTTGATCAAACGCTTCGCGCGAGCGGCGAATATCGTCATGAAAGCCCCGCGAGAGCAGATCCAAAGTTGGATCTTGGTTTTTCATAGCCCCGGAGTGAGTCACATTTTGCGAAATGCGTTCAAGCGTACGAAGGCGAGCGGCGATATTGGCCTTGTTCTCGGGCGCCTTAAAGGCACGAGCTTCAACCAGCAACGGTAGCATTTGATCCATCTGCAATTTTAAACTTTGCATCGAGGCCGGCAAATTGGGATCAGCCTCGGTCCCAGATTCAGGTTTCGCTGTCGGGCTTTGACACGCGCTCAACAACAAGAATCCAGCTAATGTCATCAAAACAATAATATTTTTTTTCATAGTTCCAACAGTGTGAACAAAACCAGACTAAATTGCAAAAGATTAAGTTTGTGTTTTAAAAGATTGAAGGGTTTGTATGTAAGTCTAAAAAGGCGAACCCATGGGTCGCCTTTGAGAAAAACAAGACGAGAAGAAGAGCCGCGGCCGTTAAGCTTCTTCGTCGAGCCGGTAATCTTTAAGATTAGCCTTGTAGCCACTGACCGCCCGCTTCGTTTTTCGGATATCCTGTAATTCACGAATGATATTTGATTTCGCGGTCTCGATGCACGACAAGATTTCGAGGTCCTGCGACAAGATACGATTCACGTATTCGTCTTTCACCGCGAGCGCCTCTCGCAAATCACGGCGATTTTCAACCGATACCTGGTGCGTCACTAGATTTTGCGCTTTATCGAGTTCTTGATCGAGGTATTTGACCATCTTAAGAATTTTCTCCCGAGTCTGGTAAAAATCTTCGAGCTGATCGAAGTTCCCGGTCGAAAAATCAAGCAACGCATTCTCATTCAGAGAGTAAAACTTCTCGAGATAATGGTTCTTCTGGTTTAACAATGTGATGATTCTTAACATCTTTCCTCCTAAGCCGCACCTTCATTATTTTTTTTCAACTTATCGACTGCACCCTTCCAGCCCTCGAACAAAGTATCCAGAACCTTGAGCGCATTCTTCAAGGGCTCAGGGTTACCGGTGAGGTTGGCCTGCGTGTACTGATCGGTAATAAACATATAAAGCTGTTCGAGCTGACGCGAAATATCGCCGCCCACATTATGATCAAGAGTATTATTGAGTTCCATCACGATATCGTAAGCTCTGCCTAAGTTCATGCAACGGTCATGCACATTTTTTTCTTCGGCTGCACGAATCGCAAGTTTGGTAAACTTAATTGCGCCTTCGTACATCATCAACAAAAGCCGTTCACGGCTGGCGCTAACGACCTGGGTCTGCTTGTACTTCTGATATGGATTACTCATGTGTCCCTACTCCCTTACCCTTGTTGAGGCGCCTTTTGCGCCATTCCACCAAGTGCAGCCCCTTGCGACTGCAGCTTGGACATTTTGGTTTCTAGGTCCGCGAACTTACGTCTTAAACTTTCTTCTTTTTTAACAAGCTCAACTTCCTTGCGCTCAATCCGCTGATCCGCTGACTTGATCCGCTGCTGAATCCCTCGTTTACGAACCGAGAGAGGGCCGTAAGCGGCGTTGGTAATATTGCCTATCTCACGGCGAATCGAGGGCACAAAACCCGTCGAGAAGTTATCGCCTCGCAAGAATTGACCAACCGCTTGGGGATCCGAAGTGAGGGCTTTGTTAAATTTATCTTGGCTAAAATTTAAAGTTCCGTTTCGATTGAACTCGATGCCCAATTCATTGGCGCGCTGCACGGTGCTGCCCGTTCCCATCTGTGGATTCTGAATCGTCCGGCGAAGCGCATTCTCCACCGTTCGAAGCATTCCATCGCCGCCCATTGGCCCTAAGCGCTCACGGCCCGCACGGTCTTTTTGCAACTTGGCCTGACCTTGAATCCAACCAAGTGCTCCGTTGTAAGCATCAACGAAAGTTTTGATTTTTCCGCTGATCACTTCATAATCTTCTTTGACCGTGACGGCGATACCTTTGCCGGGTGCGGCCTGCTTGAGCTCTAAGTTAACTCCCGGAATAACATCTTTGGCGGTGTTGTCTGGAAGCTCAATTTCAAAGCCATCGAGTTTGATCTTTGCATTTTGTGCGGGATGCGATTTATCAAAATGAAAATCTTGATCGCCATCGAGCAGATAAACCGTGGGAAACTCGATTTGCTTATCATCGCCCGTCGCAAGGCCAGTGATCATCAGCTTAAAAGGATTTTCTTTGTCGGCACGGTCATTCAGTATTGAGGCGCGCACGCCAAAGTTGGTTCGATTGATCGCATTGGCAACGCCATCAAGCGTCGCCCCTTTTTCGCCACTGCCGACATAAACTTCTTTAACTCCATCAGGAGTATTGAATTTGAGATAACCAACGCCAATCTCGGCTTTGTCTTTATCTGGAAATCCATTCGAGATGGCGCCAGGCTTTTGCGCCAACTGCAAAACTTCGACTTGCCAGCTGCCAGGTACGGCGGTCTCGGGATCGACAACTCCATTCAGAATATTAGGATCTCCCGAAATCAGTTTGTTGTTTTGAAAACCGCGTGTCCCGACAAGCTCAGAGAGTGACTTAGGGATTTCAGAAATTTTTGATTCAAGATCAGAAACGAGTTTGAGCTTGTCTTCGTCCATGGCTTTCTTATCTGTCATCTGCTTCACGGGCATGCGTTCAGCTTCCATGATCTGCTCGACGATATTGGGCGGTAGCCCTGATGCCATGCCTGAAAAACGAATTGCGCTCATGGACTAAGCATCTCAAATTGAGCAGGAAACTGTGAGTCAATTAAATGTCTGGCCTCGACCGGGAGAACCGCGGAAATCCGGCACTTCGAGCTCAAATTAAGCCAGGATCTTGACTGGTCCTAGGGCTCAATATTTGGAATTTCAAAGGAGAATCAAGCAGTTTTACGTAGCACCTGACCCTTGTCGGTTTTGCCTGCCGACTGCAAAGACCAAAGTTCAGATTCTTGAATCCGTCTTATTGTTTTGCCTTCGGCGTCCTTGAGAAGAACAAAATTTCGCCCTTCAATTTTAACGAGCTCGGCGGTCCAACTGTGTTCTTTAACCGAGGGCAGATTCTGCAAATGTTCGAGGCACTTTTGCAGTTGTTCATCAGACATGGGTCCGTGGTCTTGCTGATTCTGCTCGCCATAAGGTGTTTGTCCATTGCCGTCACGATCACTAGCCGCATCGGATTTGATCGTCCTGTCAAGACGATCAATCACTTTAGGCTCGATGGGAATGATTCCTTTCAAGACGTTTTTGATATCCATAACTCGTTATCGGAAAAGTCGTTGCATCGCTGCACTCGACTCGTCCATTTTAAGTCTGACGTCTAGTCATGGGATTTCACTGATCTGAGATCGCATCTTCCAGTTTTTAGCCAAGTACCCCCGAGAGAGCGTGAGCTCGCTCGGGGTAGGTTAGTACCGGAAGAGATTAGAGGATCTCTCCTCCTCACTCATTAACCGATCAATTTCATAGCCAATTGCGGTTGCATATTAGCTTGTGCGAGAGTCGACGTCGAAGCATTCAGCAAGACACTGTTGCGCGCCATTTCTGCTGAGCTCGCCGCGATGTCAGCGTCACGGATGCGTGAGTTCGCTGCTGCCAAGTTCTCGTGCTGGACGCCCAAGTTTTCAACTGTTGATTGAAAGCGATTTTGCAAGGCACCGATGTTGGCGCGAAAGCTGGCAACTTTGGACTGAGCGTCATCCACCAAAGACAAAGCTTCATGCGCTCCTTCTTTAGATCCAAAGTCCACTGAACCAACTCCGAGTTCATCAAGCGTTGCATTCAAAGTCGAAGAGTCAAACGAGATGCGATCTTCTCCTTTATTGTTATTGATACCAACTTGGATTTCGAATTCTTTACCCGTACCATCCAAAAGACTTTGAGTGCCGAATCGTGTGGTTTTTGCGATTCGTTCCATTTCTGATTTTAATTGCTGAACTTCCACGTTAAGATAGCTTCGCTCTTTATCGCCAAGTGTATCAGAAGCGGACTGGACACCAAGTTCACGCATACGAGTTAAGATATTCGAGATTTCGCCGAGCCCACCCTCTGCGACCTGGACCATGGAGATCCCGTCATTCGCATTGCGTGAAGCTTGCGCGTAACTTCTAATTTGAGATTTTAAATTTTCAGAGATACCAAGACCAGCGGCATCGTCCGCGGCTTTCGTAATCCGTGAACCAGACGACAACTGAGCCATGCTCTTGCCGATTTCACGTTGTGAAGTCGACAGAGTTCTCTGTGCATTGATCGAAGCGACGTTCGTAGAAATTCTCATTCCCATAGGGACCTCCAGGTTTTGCATCATCGTGGCGCTACACAGCGAACGGAAGAAACCTACTCTTCTCAGTGCCGGTCGCAGCATTCCTTGCCGCTGGGTTTAGTTAACACACGTTGTAGACTGTTCCCTTTTGCCTTGTAGATCTGGTAGCGATCCCTCAGTTAGCTGTCACACCTTCTGAAGTCTCTCGATCTGCTTAGCGTCCAGGACCGATCAACAATCTGGCTAGCTCATCGGCGAGGTCTTGCGAGGCTTGAGCCTAGTCGAGCGAATCTGGACCATAGGCTAGTAACAACTAGACTTTGGTGTTGAAATAGAGACCTTCGACGGGCGTTTTTCAGGATCAAAGTCTAGGAAAGATGTTTGTCGAGGCGAGGTCTGCCCCGACTAAGCGAGAGACGACTTGAGTCTGTGCAGACTTATTGCGAGTCGAGGAACCCAATTTCTCCTCTGAAGATGCAAAATTCTCCTCGAGAGAGAGAGAGAGAGAGGGGGAGAGAGAGAGGGGGAGAGAGAGAGGGAGTTCAACCCTGTGACTGAATATGATTAGGCAATCCTCTTGATAAGCCGCCCATGGAGAAAACACGTGAAACAAATTCTGTTTTTTTTAAATTGTGACTACTTTAATCGCAGGTCAGGCCTCAGCCGCGTCGACCGCTGCCACCGCATTACCCGTCGCGGAGTCGCTCCAGCGTACACACCGTTTCTTGGTCTCGTTTACTTACAAGGCCATGATAGGTGGTTATGTCACCATGGCAAATAACGCAAAAAGAACAGTCGTTCTTGTTCATCTTTTTGAAGGTGATGCCTCTATTTTCGCGCACGGCCACAAATCGATTTAGCGTCAATGGTGCTTGAGCAACAAGTGTCAAAGTTGCCACGATCACCATCAAAATCGGTGGCATAAACTCTGCTTAGCGTCCTTTAAGATCGATTCTTCACCTAAAAAGAGGACACAATGACACCAAATTTTGTTTTTTCAGTGCGACCACTCTTAGCTGCAGCGCTCCCCCTTCTTCTGAATGTTGGTTCTGCTTGGGCGCAATCCCCGCCGCCTTCGGCCCCACCGCCCGAGATCATCAAAGGTGACTGGCGCTCGGTTCAGATCGTTGATCCCCAATCCTTGCGCGTGACTTGCCAGACCCGCACCTCGGTGATGTCTCTAGTTCCTGCCGCTCCTGCTCAGCCGATCCCCGTCGCCGGTGAACTTTCTCTCTCCTTCGCTGCAGACGCCAAGAATCTTCCCGCCCTTCAACTCCGTCTTCCTGCTGAGACCACAAACTCAAGTGTCGCCTTGGTTCGAATCAGCTCGAAAGAAAGCCATTTGATGTTTTTGGTTCGTGCCGCCACCGATCCTGCTCAGTTCGATGTCTACCAATCAGCCCCGCTGCAGCTGTCGACCGTCCTTGAATTGATCCGAAGCCAGAATACATTGTCGGTCTTCCTTGATGCCGCCACACCTGTTCCCACTTTGCTTCGCATCTCTTTAAAAGGTTCCTCGGCGAGCCTTGATCAAATGCAAAAATGCGCTGGTAAAAATGCACTTCTTCCAATGGAGTTTCTCAAAGGTCTAAACACCGCCGTCGATCTCTCAAATGTTTCTTTGAGCGACATCAGCATGGTCGCACTGATAGAAGCAACTGAAAAAGCGTACTCGGCAAGCCTCGCTGCCGGCGCTGACAACCTGGCTCTGGCCAACTTGAAAAAACAATTTGCGAAACTTTTAAACGAGGAAAAGAACGCACGTAGCGCCTACAATGAGCTTCAAAAAAACACGGATGACCTGTTCGCAACATTGCAAAACCGTCAAACCAAGCTCAAGTCCTTAACCGATGAAGTTGCAAAGCTTCAAGCCGACCGTCCTGGGACCGTTGCTCAAATCGAAACTTTAAAACAAATCGAAGTCGAAAAACTCGCGATCTATGAACCTCTTCGCAAACAATTGGCTCCCCTGGATGCTGAAGTCGAACGTCAAGAAGACCGCGTATCTGATGCCCGTCATGACTTATCGAGCGCACGCCAAGATGTGGCCACAGGCGAAAGTCGTCTGAGCCAGCTTCGAAGTCGCTTAAGCTCGGCAAGACATGAACTCTCTTCGGATGAATCTCGAGAGCGAAGTCTCGAAAGAGATTTGAACCGCGCGGAATGGGAGCTGCGCCGGTACGACATCGACCGGGAGCGCCGTGACTACCTGGACCGCAATTTTAACTACCGCAATGCGATCAATCAGCGCAACTCGGCTCAATCGTCACTCCCCAGCGCCCAGTCCAATTTAAGTTCGGCGCAAGGTACGCTGTCATCGTTGCAATCACAGTTGTCATCATGCCAAGCAACGGCAGGTGCTGATTGTAGCGCTCTTCAAGGACAAGTGAACAATCAAAGCGGCATCGTACAACAAGCGGCCGCGCAAGTGCAGCAACTGCAAACCACTTTGAACGAAGCCAACAACACCATCTCCCAAGAAGAGCGCCAAGCAGATTGGAGCGCACGTTCAGGCCAACAAAACTTGCTACGTCGACGCAATGATATCGCGAACAATCTCTCGCAAATTCAGCGCAACATCTCAAATCTCGAATCCGAAATCCGCAATATCGATTTCGAAATCCCAAGAACCGAAAGCGACATCCGCAGTGCCGAAGCCCGAGTCCGCTCAGCTCAAGGTTACCTCGGCGATGCACAAAACAAATTAGCTGCAGCCATCGAGGCGCGCGACAATTTGCGAGGCCAACTCGACTGGGCCCGCATCCGAGGCGAATACATGACAGCCAAATCAACAAGAGAAACCGCTCAATCCAACTTGGCAAAAGCAGATCAGCGAGTAAAAGAATTGCCGTCATTCATCAAGGCTCAAACAGACTCGGTCGCCAGCGCCCAAAAACGCTATGACGCCAGCCTCCCCCCAAGAGACGCCGCCCTGAACAAGCTGAATGCCTTGACGGCCCAACTAGCGGCCTACTACAAAACCGAATCCGAAATTTTAGTCCGTCTAGCGTCAGCCAAAGCGACGTTCGACACCAACCGAACCCAATACCAAGCTCTGTACCAAGCCCTCAAAGTCCTGTAGCAAAAAACCAAAGCATCAAATTCAAAAAGGCGACACACCCAGTGTCGCCTTTTTTATTTCAAATAAAACAAACGAATCAGATTCCAGAGAAAAAGCCCCAGAACCCAGACAAACCCAAGTTTGAAAGTTAAGAAGAGAGTGAGAAGCAAAGAAGGCGGCGAAGCTCGCCGAAAAAAATTCCCACCGAGATCGAGGAGCTGCGCAGAAGCAGTCAGCTCCAAGGCCGCAGGGCCGGTCGCGACTGAGGCGCCCTACTGAGCGTCGCAGGGAGGGACCGGCCCGAGAACGCCGGAGATGACCGCGTCTGCGCAGCTCCGGAAAAAAAACCCTCGGGACTCTGACGTCCCGAGGGCGGGCCTAAGAGCTCATCGGTCTGTGGGCGATGACTCCAAATTCGAGTAAAGATCCAGATAGTTGATTCAAGTCAAAAGACCCCTCGTTCTCGGACGACCCCTACCGGGAATTCCGCCCCCCCCCCGGGGCGTTTCTAAAGCCCGCTGCGCCCCGTCGAGCAGCGGCGCCGTTGCCTGAAGGGGTCGTTTGTTTTAATCAACACACCTGAACAGCTATTA
>JBKCUU010000098.1:0-6376 GCA_046318155.1 Bdellovibrio sp.
CTATCTGAGTATGAATCGTGATTCGTCAGACAAATTTACGATCTTCACCAAGAAGGTTGAAAACGAGAGCGGTGAACATTTTCAGAATCCAGTTGGCTACGCGGTTCTGCGTGGTGACTTGAAAGAGTATCTAGAGGTCAACCTTCGCCTTCCGAAACAGAAAGTTTACATGTCAATTTATCCGAGCAACTGAGGCTCGGCACCGTGCCTCAGTCAATTGAACCCCGCCACTACAAAAGTCCGCTTAAGGGGCTTTCTATTCTGAAAAGGGGTTATATGAAAATCAGAAAGTTTTGGGCTGTCATGGGCAGCTCGGCAGGGATGCTTCTCGCGCCAGTGATGGCGGCTGCTAGTGTTGAATCAAGTTTGATGGCTGTGCAGTCAAAGCTTATCAACACC
Source organism: Bdellovibrio sp. (assembly GCA_046318155.1). Classification (GTDB taxonomy): domain Bacteria; phylum Bdellovibrionota; class Bdellovibrionia; order Bdellovibrionales; family Bdellovibrionaceae; genus JAHBUS01. Next base: position 400 of record JBKCUU010000098.1, read on the forward strand.
GTTCTTCCGCTCGTGGGGATTTTGGGGCTGGTATTCGCAGCCTTTTCATTCTTCACGGGTTCACAGAACGCTCGCTCGCACCTAATTCTGGCGATCATGGGGGCCGTCGTAGGATTTGGCGCACCTTCCATCATCGAATTTGTCCAGACACTTATCCACTAAAGGTCCCTTTTGCCGCCGCTCGGGGGACTTCTTCCTCTGGGCGGTGGCCGTTTTTCAATTGGAGTTCACAAATGGCTTTAAAAGTAACGCCGGTCAGTCAGTGTTTGGAAAAAAAATTGCAAGTCATGGGTTATGAAATCCCCGACTTGCTGTTCATTTTCTTTTTGCTCTCGATTCTAAATTTTCTCTTCGGTGCGATGCCCGGAAAATTGTTTTTTGTGTGGTTTCCCACTTTGGCCGTGGCTCTCACCATCCGAATCGGGAAACGCGGTAAGCCCGATAACTACCTTCTGCACCTGGGAAAGTTTTGGGCAAGGCCGAAAGCTCTTTGGGCCTTCCCTGAATCAAAGAATTTTCAAGATCCGCCGCACTTCAAACGTAAGGGGGTATAATGAAAACTGACATTTTGACCGACGAGCTTCAGCTCTGGGGTTTTGAACAAGATCGAATGATTTTTGAGGACGGCTCTGTGGGTGCTGCTATTAAGGTATCGCCACTTGATGTGGTCGCCTACGCCGACGAGGGCAAAAACGCGCTCGCGGGAAGTTTGATTCAGTTCCTGAACAGTCTACCAAGCGGCCTAGACATCCAATTCGTCTGCGATATCCGAGACGGCAACGAAGATCAAATTTGTGTTTTCGAAAGCGCAGCGATGGCCTCCACCAATGAGGCAGCAAAGGCGCTTGCCCTCGGGCGAGCGTCTATGTTCCGTAAGTTTGACCAACAGGGATTCATCCCAAAGTATGACCTTCATATTTTCGTGCGAAAGGCATTTTCGCAGCGGCTCGCTGACAAGACAAAATTCTTTTCAATTAAACCGAAATTTCAAGAGGTGACGGAAGACCGATTGAAAAGAGAGTTGGCCTTTTTTGAACGCACGCTGGAAGACCTGCTTCAGGGTATTAAGTCGCTCGGATTGAGTGCCCGTGTTCTTACGCCGGATGAAATTTTAAAGCTCGTGTATAGACAATGGAATCCGACACGGAAAATCGGACTTGGGCAGTATGATCCCGAAGACCTGCGCGAGTCGCTATGCTTGACAGACATCGCGATTTCTCAGGAAGGCTTTTGCATCGGCAACGTCCATCACAGGGTTTTGTCCCTCAAGATTTTGCCAGAGGCGACGTATTCTTGTCTGGGCAGCATCCTTCAAGGCCTTCCTTTTGGATCAAGGCTGTTCTTTTCAGTTCATGTGCCAGATCAGACCAAAGAGCTCGAAGGTTTAAAAACACAAAGGCGCATCGCTTTTTCGATGGCGCGTGGAAAACGAAATGGAGTTTCTGACATCGAATCTGAGGCAAAACTGCAAGACCTAGAAACGCTGCTGGAGCAGATGATTGCTAGTGGCGAAAAAGTCTTCCGTTTGAGTCTCAATATTGTTCTGAAATCCGAAAATCTTGAAGAGCTGGACGATAAGGTGAACCAGGCTCTCATTGCTGTCCGAAGTCTTGGAAGTGGTGAGGCCATGCAGGAGACGATTGCGGCCTTTGATATTTTCTCGCAAATGGCACTCCCAAATGCGCGGGCACCGGAGCGGTCAAAGCGAGTGAAAACCTCGAACCTCGCCGATCTTCTTCCGATCTATGGCGCTTGGGCTGGCACCACTGAGCCTAGTGTTCTTTTGCGAAGTGGCTCGGGTGCCCTTTTGAAGTTCGACCCCTTCGATTCTGAATTTACAAACTCGAATATGCTGATCTCTGGCGGTTCTGGCAGCGGAAAGTCTTTCCTCACGAACATCATCCTCATGCAAATGCTAAAAGATAATCCTAAGATTTTCTTTGTTGATATCGGCGGGAGCTACAAAAAGCTGTGTGAAAACCTAGAAGGACAATACCTTCCGCTTGGCGTTTCTGAGGGAATTTCAATCAACCCCTTTGATCTTGCCCCAGGTGAAGAGGTGGCCTCGAACCAAAAAATAAAATTTCTGGTGGGTCTGATCGAACTCATGGCGAAGGAGGATGAGGTTTCACGTCTGCCAAAACTTGAGCGGGCCGAAGTGGAAGATGCCATTCGTCAAGTGTACGCAACATCAAAGACACCGCGACTTTCGGATCTTAAGACAATTTTGCTCAATCACAAAGACCCGAGCATCAACCGCTTCGGAAAAATTCTTGCGCCCTGGTGCGGGGATTCGCTTTTTGGAAAGTTTCTGGATCAGAAAACCAACATCAGCCTCGATAAACAAGTGGTCGCCTTTGACCTGAAGGGAATGGAAACATACCCCGAACTTCAAGCCGTTTGCCTATTCCTCATTACCGATCTCGTTTGGCGCGAAGTTCAAAAAGATCGCCTCACAAAGAAATTTCTTTGCTTTGACGAGTGCTGGAAGCTCCTCAAGAGCGAATCAGGAGTCGTGTTCATCGAAGAGGTTTTCAGAACCTTCCGTAAATACAAGGCTTCGGCCATTGCGATCTCTCAAGACATCGACGACTTCGCCAAATCACGGATCGCTGGGGCTTTGCTGCCGAACTGCTCGATCAAGTGGCTCTTGCTCCAGCAACAGGTGGACGGTGAAAGGCTCAAGGAAGTCCTAGACCTCAATGACAACGAAGTGCAAATGGTGAAGTCGCTCTATCAAGAAAAAGGGCGGCTTTCGCAAGCCTTCCTGCTAGCGCAAAAAAATCGCATTGTCGCTGTCGTCGAGTCGACGCCGCTTGAATACTGGATTGCCACCACTGACCCCAAGGATTTGGCAATGGTCGACGAACTCGTGGCTCATTCCCCCGAGCAATCCCACCTACAACGGCTTCAGCAGCTTGCGGATAAATACCCGCATGGAGTTGCTGCATTTGAGAAAGAGAGGGCTTCGTGAAAAAAATTAGAAAGGTCATTTTAATTCACCTGATGGCTCTGGCATTGGCACTGACTCCAACGGCAAGCCGCGCGGATTTTTGGGGCGGCGATATTCCGCTTCTTATTCAGATCGTGACGAATACGGCCCAGCAGCTCATTCAGCTCAAAGAGATCGTCGGAAATGGGGCTGATACCCTTGGACTCTTGCGAGACATCAACAGAGGAATCAATGATTCGCTTGGGATCGTGAGAACCATCTATCCCAACATTGACCCCGGAATTTATAAGAATTGGGACAAGTTCGACCAAGCCATGCGAGGCCTGGAGCAGATTTACGGGGCTGTCACGCCCTCTCAGGACGCGAGAGTGCAGAAAGACACGGATCAAAGCGTTGCCGAGGCGATCTCGCTCAATAACTCGATCTACAAATACACTGCCGATATCGACCAAATCGGTGAGGCCATCAAACAATACAGCCACGCGGTGTCTCCGGGCGGCGCGCAGAAGCTCACCGCAGAAAGTCTCGGCGTGATGCTGACCGTGATGAACCAAAGCCTCCGCACCCAGGCGACGGGCCTCAAGATCCAGGCGCAAGCGCTGGCGCTCCAGAACCACCGCGACAAAGAAATGACCCGTCACATGATGGATGTTTCGGGCCAGCTCGGAGAGTCCCTAAAGACCCAGAGTCCTGACTACAAACTACCGAGGTTTTGAGTATGACTGATTTATCGTGGCTCGCTCAAGAGGCGCGGAATATCCACGCTGTCTTCGAGTCGATGTTTTATGGCTTAGCCATCGTTCTCGTGCTGGTGGGAGTGATTGCGGAATACTTCAAGCTCCCGCTTGGTGGAATGGCGTTCACACCGGAGCTCGTGGGCCGAGTGCTCATCGCTGCATTCTTGCTTCACAGCTACGCGGAAGTGACAAACACTTTGAGCGAAGTAACCGACGCAATTGCTTCTCGCATTGGCGATTTTAATAATTTTAATCTTGTCACCACGAGGATGAAAGACAAGCTCGATGCCATGGTTTGGAGTTGGACGGCGGTGAAGGACAGTATCGTCATGCTATTTTCGTTCGTGACGTTTTTCATTCTCTACATTTCAGTTTTTATCACCAATGCAGGAGTCATTTACGTTTGGACGATTCTTTATGTGTTCTCACCGGTCTTGATTGCGTTTTTTATTCTACCCGCGACGGCGGGCGCGACCAAGGCGCTTTACCGTTCTTTGATTGAAGTCTGCATGTGGAAAATTGTGTGGGCAACGCTTGCGGCTCTGCTTTGGAGTAGCGCTCTCAGCGACATGAATAAAACCGACATCAATTTTCTTACCGTTATTTCATTCAACCTGATTCTGGCACTCTCGCTTCTTGCAACACCTATCGTCGTCAGTGCCCTTGCATCCAAGGGAATGTCGTCGATGGCCAGCTCTGCAATAGGAACAGCGGCAATGGCGGCAACTTTCAGCCCAACCCTTGTTGCAAGGAAAAGTGTTTCTGCTGGTGTCGCTGCTGGTAAAGGTGCAGCTGGTGGATTCCCTCGCCCCGAAGACAAAAGATCATCGAAACCAAAAGGCGTCTAAGCGCCACCCTGGATCTAAATATGATTTTTGCATTTTAAGTTGAAAGGAAGTCTATGCGTTTATCTCAAGCCTGGGCCGATATTGCGAAACAAAACAATGTGCTTCGGATCGCCGTGATCGGCGTCACTTTTGTTTGCGTCGTCGTTCTGATGATCGCTTTGAAATTTGCTTTCAAAGAGCCGCTAGTGATTGATCGCGGGTGCTTCTCTACGATTGCAGCCTCTCAGTCGCAAACACAAACCGCACAGGAAATTGAGGCATTTTTGTCTGAGGCCGTCTCGGAGCGATTCAATTCTGGCGCTGTCGTCGTCGGCGACTATTTCGCTCTTGAAGAATTGAAAGCCCGCGATGCAGAGCAAACGGAACTCGCGCGACGGGAAATCAAACAACGAGTCGTTGTGAACTCGGTTACGAAGCAGAGTGATGGCTATCTTGTCGATGCAGACCGTATTTTGTCCGTGGGAAAAATCAGATCAGCATTTCCGATACCAATGACTGTCACCATCTCGCAAACTACACGCACAAGCGGTAATCCATATGGCCTCGTCGTTCTGCGCGTGGCTCCAATCAAGGCAGAGGAGAAAAAAGATGGCAAGTAACCAAAAAAAATCTGATTTATTTTTCTTCGCACTCATCTTTGTCGTGCTTATGGCCTTCACTTTCAACGCCTTCGCCGACGAGGTAAAGGTAATTCGGCTTGATGAAAAAACCATCGGAAAGGTTTTGATTTCGACGCGGGGAACGGTCCTAAGTTTCCCGATCAAGCCCACGAAGGTGATTCTTGGACGGGCAGGAACATTCGGTATCGAGTATGTCGAAAGCGATCTAGCGATTTCGCCTCTCAACATCGCCGCCCGTTCAAACTTGTTCGTTTATCTTTTCGGACGGCGATTCAGCTTCGACCTGATCACCTCGGCCCAGGGCGGAAGCCCTGTGATTCGGGTGCTAGATGCCATTGAGCCTAAGCCCAACAATTCTCCGCCGCCCAAAATGCGAAAGGGAAAAAAATGAAGTCTGACAAAATCGAAACCGTTGAAATGATCTCGGAGGGCAAGGCAAAGAAGACCTTTCTTGAAAATTTCAGCTACATCCGTCGCGAGGCGAACCAAGGAAGGAAATACAAGATCGCCGGTGGGCTGATGGTTTTTGTTGCCATTGGTATTTCCTTCTTTCGAGGCGGGCCTGAAAAGCCAGTGGCAGCTTCTCCGCCAATGTCGATTCCTTCTGTGGGTCAAGAGCAATTAGATCCTCTAAAAGGCAATTATTCCCGAACCGAGAATGCGAAGCAGTTTGATCAGAATCGCCGCGCATCTAATTCGGGGGCTCCGCTCAAGCTCTCTGGGCCGAAGCTCATCACGCGAACGAGAAATGTGCAAATTCCACCCGGCACCCTTGTCCGAGCTGAGCTGGTGACGGGTGGAATTTGCACATTTCTCGTT
>JBKCUU010000099.1:0-2033 GCA_046318155.1 Bdellovibrio sp.
GCCCATCGTCTCACTTTCTTATTTTTGTCGGCAAACAAATTCTGGCTAACCTGAAAGAGATCAAATTCAGATGCGGCCTAGACGAGAGTCTAGGGGAGCGCAAAGAAACGGATGAGGTCCTCTCTTTTGGCCATTCCATCCCTATCGTTTCGAGTTCTTGGCTTTAAAGACTTCGATTTTCTCGTTGAGGTAGTTCTGAGCCCGGTATTTCTTGAGGTTGTGAACAGAGTCTTTGCGCAAATGCATGTGCGTGACCCCATTGTCAGTCAGGCGCTTGTGCTGCCTACTATATAAGGTCTTTCCTTGAGGTGTGTAAAGCAGATACTTGTTGTTCTGGGGCATGTAAATATAAAGGTCAAATTCAACGGTGGTATCTTCCTTCAGCTCCGAGATCTCCATCATGAGCATTTTTTCTGATACGCTTTGTTCAAGTTTCGTGGCGGTGTCCTTTGTTGGAAAAAAGGCCATCGCAACTTCGTCACCGTCATGAATCGATTTGCGCAAGAACTCCGCTTGTTCAAGGGCCCAATCCTCAAAAGCCACTTCTTCAATTTTCACATTCATCGAGTCTTCTTCTTTGACGATTTCGCCGTGAATTTTTAAAAATGAAAACAGGCGATTTTTAACTTGCTCAATGAAACTTCGATCGACTTTGCGGTTTTTTCCTAAGGCAGCGACGAGGTAGCCCGAAAATCTCTCGGACTCAACAATGATGCAAGCGCAATGCGAGGCTTTATCGATTTCGGTGTAATCGTCAATATCATCTCGAACTATGACTGTTTCTTCAAGAGCCGCTTGTGTTCCTTTTATGATGATCGAGTCAGAGTCTGGATTTTTATCCCAATCGCCACGCTTGTACCGAGGCATGAGCTTTGGCTTTTTCGGAGCGTGCCCGGTGTCAATGACAGCAAGTGGCTTTGCGGAATGACCTGGCTGGGGAGCATCTGTGCGGAGCGAAGTCCCCATACCTGTACCTTTTTCAAGCCCACTCCAGTCAGACGTGTCATCAAAACCTCCCTGATGACTCTGCGATCCTGGAGGGTCCTCGCCCTGGGTTGGAGCCATGCCTGCGGGAGGCGCAGTTCTGGTGCGCTCTTCCCATTGAGCAAAACTTTCTCCCTCGCGCGGGCCCTGATCATGACTGGCGCGGCCGCCTGTGGGTCCGGGTTGCCCGAGACCACTGCTTTTCATGTCGACCGACTGACCCTTGTCGACAAAGGTGCCGCCTTCCTGTTGATCATCTTGATCGTTTGAAATCAGTTGATTGAGAGCTGCACGCGCTTGTTCAAAAATGTTATTGGCGTCTTGTTCGCTGCCGCTTTCGCCTTTGAGGCGGACCACGCCGCTGTCAGCTAAGTTCGTGTCACCACGCGCGATTCGTTGTTTTTTTTCTTCAGCGACTTTTTCTTCGTCGAGCTTCATCTTCAAGACAATACGTTCGATCGAAGGGCCCGAAACCGGCGGAAAGAGCGTATACTCAGCGCCCATTTCGTGGAGCGACGAAATGGCGTGCCCGCTTTGAGACTCGGCAAACGTCACAATTTTGACAGAAAACGCTTGCGCGAGAAGTTTCGGAAGAAGCTTCACTTTTTTGTTCGGATGATCGGCCGCGATCAAGATAAACTCGGGCTTTTTCTGAATCATATAGGCCATCGCTTCGCGCAGACTCGTACCACTGCCGACAGTCCAGCCACGATTAACCAAGAACGCCTGCGCCTGCTTCAGCGAATCGGGTTTGATCTTGAGAATAAAAATAGAAAAGGAATTCGACACCGTGCCTGGATCTCCGTTGCTCTTTTTTCCAGCTGAGCTGTCGCTAGGCACGCCTCCGCTGGAGAGGTTGCCGTGAGCCAATTCTGTATCAAACTCTGTCACTCAAGACCTCAACAAGTCGTCACTGCCTGAATCTTTGTTGTCTAATTTCGGCTAATACTTTTTCAGAGTTCAACAGCTGTTCAAGTCGCGTTTCGAGGTTTTCAAGCAAATCATCAAAGCTCATTTTCTTTGAGCCCGATCTATTTTGAGTATCAACA
>JBKCUU010000100.1:0-4956 GCA_046318155.1 Bdellovibrio sp.
GCCCATCGTCTCACTTTCTTATTTTTGTCGGCAAACAAATTCTGGCTAACCTGAAAGAGATCAAATTCAGATGCGGCCTAGACGAGAGTCTAGGGGAGCGCAAAGAAACGGATGAGGTCCTCTCTTTTGGCCATTCCATCCTGGTAACCGAGGTCAATGAGGGCGCGGCAAAACTCGGGTTCAAAAAGAAGATAAGAGACAAGTTCAGCGGCATCCTCGAGTGGGCCTAAACCCTTCAAAAGATAACGCACCACTCGAGGCAGTTTGCTCGAAAGCTTTGAAGCAATCTGACCAATATCGGCGGAGGGCGAAATAAAAACAAAAGGGACGGCGCGAAAATTAAGTTGATCCCGGTGCGCTTCGGGAACCTTATCCAAAAACTCATTGATGCGGCCCAGGCGCTCGATATCCATCTCGATACTGTCGAGCATGACTGAATTCAACAGGACATTCGCCACGCGTGCAACGCTTGGTGCTCCGGGCGTTTTAACAGCCGCTTTTTCATCGGCGTTCATGCCTTGCTTCCGGACCCCGATGACAAGTAACTTATCCGCCCCCAGATGCAGTGTCGGCGAACAGGGTGCATGATTTCGAATGCAGCCATCACCGAAGTACCGATGATCGAGGGCGACGGGTGGAAATAGTAAAGGAATTGCGGAGCTTGCCAGAATATGTTCAACGCGCATTTTGGCTTTTTCGGACTTGCGGCGCGAGCGCTCCCACGTGGCGATCTTCTCGCTGCCTTGGACAAAAGTCACGGTTGTTGAGTTGCGATAGTCCATGGCGGTAATCGCCAAAGCGTAAAGTGCGCCTTCGCGAATCCGGTCCTCAACTTTCGAAAAGTCGAGGTTGTCTTGAATCAGTTTACTTAAAGGACTTGTGTCCAAGAGCGAGCGGCCGCCCGTCGAGCCGGTGAGGCCTCCGATTGAAAGCTCACCGAGCCACTGCAAACCAATCCGTCCCATCGAGACCGGATCTGTTTTAAAAATATTTTCAGAGTGAAGATTGCTCCAGAGTTGGGCGAGATCTTCCGTTGCCAGCGGAAAGTTGTGACAGTTCTCGGCAATTTTGCCGGCGTTAATCGCACCCGCGCTCACGCCATTGATGATGGGAAAGGGGTTTTCAATCCCCAGTTCTTTGCAAAGATGTCCAACGGCTCGAAGAACACCGACTTGGTAAGCGCCGCGAGCTCCGCCGCCCGATAATACAAGACCACGCATTCATGTAGTCTGCCCTTACTGAGTCTCCTGTACAAGCTGCGGCGCTGGCGGCTCGACCAAGAACTGCGGCTCCCATTGCTTGAGTTCAAGTCCCAGGACTAAGTTCAGCAGTGCTTCAACTCGAGACACAAAGTGAATCTTCAATTGCGACAGAACTTCTTGCGGAACTTCTTTAAGATCCGCTCGGTTTCTCTCGGGCAAAATGACATCCGTCATGCCTCCGCGGTGAGCGGCAATGACCTTTTCTTTGATGCCTCCGACAGGCATGACGGCGCCCCTCAGGGTGATCTCGCCAGTCATCGCAAGCGTTGGCGAGACTGAGCGCTTGGTTAAGAGTGAAACCATCGAGGTCAAGATCGAAACCCCGGCACTTGGGCCATCCTTTGGTGTGGCCCCCGCGGGTACGTGAATGTGCAGGTCGTACTTTTTCAGATCAATGGGAACGCTCAAGTCCGGCAGGTGACTGCGAATCAAACTTTGCGCGATCTGCGCGGATTCACGCATGATCTCACCCAGTTGCCCGGTAATCATCAACTCACCCATTCCAGACATCGCGGTTGATTCGATAAAGAGCAAATCGCCGCCCACGGGTGACCAGGCCAGACCTGTGACAACCCCTGGAGGGTGCAGGCCTGGTGCCATTTCTGGAAAGTAGCGCTCTGAACCTAAGACATCCTCGAGAGAATCCATTTCGATGCGGACCATGCCGTCCTCGCGCCCGGATTCTTCGATGCGGACCACTTTTTCTGAAACGGATCTCAGGAGAGTCGTGATTTTGCGTTGTAAGTCCCGAACGCCCGCTTCTCGCGTGTAGTGTGTAATCACTCGAAGCAAGGCTTCATCCGAAATTTGCACCTTGTAATTTTCAAGCCCCAATTCCTTGATTTGCTTCGGGAGCAAGTGGCGTCTGGCGATATTCAATTTTTCGGCGCTGGTGTAACCCGTGAGCTCGATCAATTCCATCCGGTCGAGCAAGGGGGTGGGGATTCCCTCCAGCGAGTTGGCCGTGGCTAAGAAAATGACCTTCGACAAATCAAAAGGCAAATCCAAATAGTGATCCACGAAGGTGTTGTTTTGTTCGGGATCCAGGACCTCAAGCAAGGCTGCGCCTGGGTCGCCATGAAAGCCGCGTCCCATTTTGTCGATCTCATCGAGCAAGAAGACGGGGTTGTTTTCTTGGACACGTTTCAGCGATTGAATGATTCGGCCAGGCATCGAACCAATGTAAGTTCTGCGGTGACCGCGGATATCCGACTCATCGCGCACGCCGCCAAGGCTTGCGCGGACAAACTTGCGTCCCAAGGCCTTGGCCACACTTTGGGCCAGTGAGGTTTTGCCGACCCCGGGAGGTCCGACAAGAAGAAGTAAAGTCCCTTTGCTTTCTTTCTTAAGTTTCAAGACCGCCAGTTGTTGTAAAATTCTTTTCTTAATCTTATCAAGACCATAGTGATCTTCATTCAAAATGTTTTCAGCTTCTTGGAGGTTGATTTCTTTTTCGGGAGCTGATTTTGACCAGGGAAGTGCCGCCACCGTTTCGAAGTAATTGCGAAGCATATGCGACTCTGGGGATTGCGATCCCATGTCACTAAAGCGCCGCCACTCTTGGTCCACCACGTCTTTGACTTCTGGTGGCAGTCCAGCCTCATCCAGCTTTTTGCGAATCTTGTCGGCCTGGGCTTCGGTCTCACCTTCGCCGAGCTCCTCTTTAATGGTCTTCATTTGCTCTCTTAAAATCGATTCGCGCTGTGAATGGCCCATTTTTTGGTGCAATTTTGAGCGAATTTCATTTTGCAGTTCAAGGGCTTCTTTAAATTCTTTCATCAAATTCAGGAGCTTCAGTGAGCGGGCGCGAACGCTTAAGAGCTCGAGTAAACTTTGCTTTTCAGTCGCCGCCACATCCAAATGTCCCGCGCAGAGGTGAGTTAAAAAGGCGAGGTCCTCAACACCTTTAATCAACTCTTCGATTTGCTCGGTCTTGGTCGGGATCAGACCTAAAATTTGGGCCGACAAAGTTTTAAGACTCTCACGCAAAGCTTGCGCGGTGCTCTCGCTCACGTCTTGCAAGTCGGGGAGGTCACCCGCATCCGAGCTCAAGTATTTACCTGAGGCGTCCAGTTTGGTGTCTGTTAACTGCATTCGCGTCATGCCTCTGAGGACAACGTGAAAGCCAGACTCGCTCGTTCCGCGCACGGAATCAATCCGGCAAAGCGTTCCGACAGTATAGACGTCTTCAGCTTCGACAATTTTAGATTCTGAGTTTGTTCTTTGCTGAACAGCAACGATCCAGAAGCCATTCTTTTGTGCTTCTTCGAGGGCATAGATGCTGCGTTCTCGGCCCACCTTTACAACTTGGGTGAGTCCAGGAAAAATAACCGTGTTTTTCAGCGCGATAATCGGAAGGCGTCCTTGGGGATGATTCATGCTGTCTCCTTAGCGTACTTCGACTTGAAGATGCGCTTGTTCTGGCAAACTTGGGGACTCAAAAAGTCACGTCAAGGCGGTCGCCTGAAATCATCGTCTTTTGGTGCCACTCGAGCAGGAGGGAAGTGATTGATTTTACTGAGTTGTTCATTGGCAACGAGTTCGCAAAATAAATCACCTTAAGTTGAAACGTTCAAAATAAATAGAGATCGCAAAAGGTCCTTACTTGTTTGTTACTGACGGAGACTCTCTGGCGCGATTTGTTGCAAAGCAGGTTACAAGCCAAATCATGTTCTCAAAAATCTCACGCTGCCTGAGGTGAAAGCCCTCTGTCATTTTCTAGGCGCAAAATCCCTTTGCTATTGGAGATTTATTCAATCCTGTGATTTTTTCAGTAAGATCTCAATTTAATCTTTTCATCTTCAATTGGTTTCTGTTGGCAAAAAAAATTGTGGCACTGTCTGTGCTAACTGACGACTGAATCGTCTTTATATTGACCCTTACAAAAAAGGAACGCAGATGAAGAAAACACTGATAGGATCGAGTTTGTTGATTATGGCCCTGAGCTCTTTGTCTCTACTGGCACAGGCTCAATACAGAGAAAGAGGACCAGGTTATGACCATGGTTTTCGTGACCATAACCGCAGAGGCTATGGCGAATCAAGACTGTGCCAAGGTTTGATTCAAGGCATTTGGAATTGGAAAGGTGGACGACATCTTTCTATTACAATTTCTGCTCGTGGCTACAATCAAATTGAAGTGATCACGTCACAAAGAAATGGGTCGACATCATCACCCGGAACTTGTCAGTATGACTCTCGAACTGGTGGGGCTTTTGTGACTTTCAATGGTCAATCCAATGGAAGTTTGTCGATTGGGATTAATGGCCGAGTCTCAGGAGTGGTTCAAGGTTTAGCTTACAACGGTCAAATGGCTGGAGTTCAAGCGCCGCCCATCTATCCTCCGCAGCCGCCACCGCCCCCGATCTATCCACACCCCCCAATTTATCCAGAGCCGCAACCACCTCGATTTGAAAATCTTTGCCAAGGGTTCTATTCTGGAATCTGGAATTGGAAAGGTGGTCGAGACGTGACAGTTACTTTAGTTCAGACTGGCCGTGATCAAGTCAATGTGACAGTTTCTCAGCGAAACGGAACTTGGACTGTGGTTGGTTCTTGCCGGCAAGATCGAAACGGCGCCCTGGTGACATTCTCTGAAAATGGTGGAGGAAGTCTTCATATTAATTATGGTGGTTCAATCTCTGGTGTTTTGGCAGGATTAAGCTACTCGGGTTCACGACGCTAGATAGTTGAAT
>JBKCUU010000101.1:0-14105 GCA_046318155.1 Bdellovibrio sp.
GTGTTATTTATGGTGGTGCTGAAATTAGCCCTCAATTTCGTGAACTTGAAAAAGGTTGTGATTTTTTAATTGCAACTCCAGGTAGATTAATTGATATGTTTGATAGAGGTAGAATTTCACTTGCTGAAACAAAATATTTAATTTTGGATGAAGCTGATCGTATGTTGGATATGGGATTTGCTCCGCAGTTGCGCGAAGTCGTGAATCATTTGCCGAGAAAACGGCAGAATTTGCTGTTCTCGGCAACTTTTCCCGCCGCACTGATCAAGCTCACGCGTGAATTTATGCACGAGCCCACACGTATTGCGGTCAAGGGTGAGCAAGCATCGCCCCGGCAAATCACGCAAAAGACTTTGGATCTGCGTCCGGATCAAAAACCAGCGGCCCTTCTTAATGAGCTGGACAAGCGCCAAGGCACTCTTCTGGTGTTTGTTCGCACTCAGCGCAACACCGAAAAAATTGGCAATTACTTGCTTGATGCCGGGAGCGACGTTTCGATTATTCATGGTGGGCGTTCGCAAGCTCAGCGCTCGCGTGCTTTGCAGCAGTTTCGTGATGGTCTGACTCGCGTTCTTGTCGCAACAGATGTCGCGGCACGAGGCTTAGACGTTCCTCACGTCGAGCACGTGATCAATTACGACCTCCCTGAGGTTGCTGAAGATTACGTTCACCGCATTGGTCGTACCGGAAGGAACGGAAAGTCAGGACAGGCGATCTCTTTCATCACCTCGCACGAGCGTGGTTTATGGAAAGCCATTGAGCGCCTGATGAACCCGCACCTGAAAGATCAACCTGAGCGTTTTCAACCGGATCGATCACTGAACCAAAACACCCGCTCTGAGAAGAGCCGCACCGGCGCCTTTGGATCAAACCGCAATGGCTATAAATCCGTCGCCGAAAAACGTGGCTATGAGCGTCCTCGCGGAGCTGAGGCGCGCTCGGCTCGCCCGGACCAGAGAGACACGAGCGATCAACCCCAGAGATTTGGTGGGCGCCGTCCTGCGAAACCCGCAAACAATAGCATTTTCAAAAACGGCTAGATCGCTGACTTCATCGACAGTTCAGTGGTGAAGAGTTAGGCGATAAACTCGGCTTTCCTAAAGGCTTGATTTATCGTCGTTTTTTTTGATAGTCGACCATTCCAACCTGATCCAAAGTCCTCAAGTTTCTAACACCTTTTTTCATCATTTGCCAAAATGGAGTGAGTAAATGGATGTCACAAACGGGAGGACTCCGTTATGAGTCAAAAGAGAACGAACCTCTTACTGGTCTCAGGACTATTGGTACTACTGGCTGGCTGTAATCAAGCGCCAAATTCGAGCCCAAGCCTCGAAGAGGGCATGAACAGCGCAATCAATTGTAAGTCCGGGACCGGGCCCGTCGATCCTAGTGAGCTTGAAATTCGCGGAACGGTCGCGCTTCAAAAAGGCGAGACCGCTCACTATCAACTCAGCCAGGACCTCAGTTGCTCGAACAGCCAAAAGGTTATCTGGAAGACGGTCGCCGTTGCGGGATCGAATCGCATCGGTTCAGAAATGAATTCGACCTTTAATAAAGTCGGGAATTATGTCATCAGCGCGCAAGTGCTCACGGCAAAATCAACGATCCCCTATGAATTGTCTTTTAAAACGACCGTCATCAATGATGCTCCCACTTTGATTGGTCCGCAAATCACGATGGTTGGTGTAGAGAACAATTTTGACCTCGGTATTCCGAGCAACATGGACGTTGCCTCAGTCGACTGGAACTTTGGCGACGGGTCCGCCGTTCAAAACAGTCTTGGACCGCTCACGCACACCTACGGCAGGGCCGGAACCTATCAGATGTCAGTGATGATTAAAGATGGCGCGGGTTCGGTCACGACACTGAATCGCAGCCTGCTTGTCTTGCCTTTGCAGGATGGACAGGAATGCGTTTACCAGCTTGGAGTTTCGGGACCTTATGAAGTGACGGTGGGACAGCCGGTCTTGATGTCAGTTTTTATTCCCTCGTGTGTCTCTTCCAAGGTCACCGCGATCAGCTGGAACTTTGGTGACCAGTCGCCTTTGGCTTCAAACCAAACTGTTGAACACACTTTTACAGAAATCGGCGCATCGACCGTGACTGTTCAGCTGTTTACGACTTCAACGACAAATCCATGGGTGACGCTCACTCACAGAGTAAATGTGATTGCTAAAATCGAAGTACCATCACCCACGCCGACTCCTGGGCCCACGCCAGATTTAAACGAATGCCCCTTAGCGGGACAACAGCGCCAAGGCAAAAGCGATCTTTATTCAGAGACTG
This sequence comes from Bdellovibrio sp., assembly GCA_046318155.1. Classification (GTDB taxonomy): domain Bacteria; phylum Bdellovibrionota; class Bdellovibrionia; order Bdellovibrionales; family Bdellovibrionaceae; genus JAHBUS01. The sequence continues at coordinate 2,287 of JBKCUU010000101.1, forward strand.
AAGCTTGCGGTGTGAACGGAACCAAGATCAAGTCCTTCCGTGACGTTGTGGTTGATGAGTGCCGCAATCAAAGTGGAATTTTAAAATGGATCGAAGTTTCTAAAAACAAGGAACTTCAAAGCGAAGGTGCCTGCCAAGGCTTAGCTTGCGAAGTTCCTGCGGCCTCGCTGTCTGGAGTCGATCCCCAAGGTGCGGGTTTTTCCTTGATTAATGGCAAGTACTACCTTTTGGATGGAGCAAGCAAGACGTTCTTCTCTTCGACTTCACCGACCGGATCATGTGCGTCAGTTTCTGAATCCCGCAGCTGCGCAAATGGCCAGCTCGGTGGATCAAGCGCGCACCAATTTTTGAACTGTAACAATGGCTGCGAAGGTTTTGGCTTGCACGGAACGGTTAAGACTGGAGTCACAACTGGCGAGATTAAAGTCTCGCTCACTTGTGGGTTTGGCGAACAAGGATTCTTCAACTTGTTCCACCAGGTTTCGGATCAAACGTGCCAAAACGGGCAGATCCAAACGACGAACACGCGCCAAGGAGACTTAAAAACGGCAGGTTCTTGCCCGACGTATTCGCATGTTGGAACAGATGTTTGGTCTGAGTGTTCGGACAATTGCGGCGGCAAGCAAACACGAATCTTTCAATGTCAAAGCAACTTAGGGGACGTCGTTAGCAGTGACCGCTGTGTTGGAGCTGCACCCTCTGACGAGCGTCTGTGCGATGCAAATCCAGCTGCGGTCGCGCGCGAAGACCGTGAGACGTCTGTCGAGGAAGCCGGCGCCTCGAACCTGTGCCCGGCCAACCAGATCGGTGTCATCATCAACAAGCGTGATGTGACTTTGATCAAGTCTTATGCCTGCATTGAGCACTCGGTGCAATTGGCCGGGACGCAAACGACTTACGGTGCTTGGACGACTGAAAATTACTGCCGCAATTACGTTCCGAACCGTTGTAATCATGACAGCTTGAGCAATACCGAAGCCAAGGGTCGCTACAAATGGATGCAGAAGTGCCGCTCTCAAGTTCCCTTGATCGAAGAGTTTCTGACAAAGTTTGATGATGTGAGTGTCGAGACGAAGAAAAAAGGGCATTACGGTATCGACGAAGGTAGTCGCTTCTTGTACCCCACCTTTATGGACCGCTCGAAAATGCCTGAAAAAGCGTGGATTGCTCCTAAAGGAGAAGCCGGAAGCTGCACTGTTCCCTCTAGCGTTTACGTTGCGGCCGTCTGTGTGTCTTCATGTGCGACTCCTGAGCAGCAGATTCTGACGCAGGTCAAGAGTGAGAGAATGAAGTACTCAACCTTTATCGAAGCATTGACTCAAAAGCATGATTTCGTCATGACTTTACAAAGCAGCAGTTCGATCAGTAGCAAAGACCTCCAGAAAACTCGCGTTGAGAATTGGGTGACCGAGCTTTTGGACACCGAACATGACATCTTGATTTTCAAAATGAAGTCAGGTGGACAACTTAAAGTGACGCCAAACCACCCACTTGTCTCGGGCGATGGTCAAATGGTCATGGCTCGCGAGTTTAAGGTCGGTCAGTCCCTGGTCCGAGTGGGCGGTCAGGGCGATCAGATCTTGTCGATCACGCCAGGCAAGCATTTTGGCAAGGTCTACAACGTTTTCGTGAAGTCGGCCGATTTGCATAAAAACATCGTGGTCACAAATGGATACTTGAACGGGACGGCATTTTATCAAAATGAGGGCGCTAAAAATATGAACCGCGACCTGTTCCGCCAGAAACTTGTTCGAGGAGTTCTTGAAAAATGAAAACGATGATTTTTCGCTCGCTGTTGATAGTTGCCGGCATCGGAACGATTTTTGGATTCGTCGGTTGGAATCATCCACAAAGTCCCGGCAAGGAGGCTGGGCCACTTTCTCCGTTCAAGGTGAAAGGCTCTGTTGCCAGTAAAAATCCCGTGCTCATCTCTCAGGATAAGCTTGGGGAAATCGCTTCGGCAGTGACCGATTCCAGCGATCTGGAGAAAGTCCAAGGGCCGCGGGCGGTGCCCCTCAAACATGAAGTCCTTGAGGCTTATGCCTACCGCGATCAAATTGAAAGTTTTCGATCGCTCAGCAAAAAAGTCTTTCTCAGCGACGAGGAACGCAGAACTAAGCGCGAGTTGCTCGAGAGCAAAGATTTTCTAAAGTCGTTGGCTGGCCTTTTAAAAGTCGGAGCCGGTCAGAGTACCGAGATGAAGCAAACGCAAGATGCCGCGCTGGACGTTTTGTTCGAGTCTCTTCGTGCCGACCAAGCGAGCCCCGGCGTCGAGGTTTTAGCTGAAGTTGTCAGCGACGGGCAGATTGAAAATGAGGCGACGGATATGGTAACCAAACGTGACCTTGCCGGTGTCAAAGCTGAGGTGCTCTACTACTGGTCTTCGCTTGATCCGGCGAGTGCAGGCCGCATCGAGCAGGCTTTACCCGGTCCCATCAGCCGCCGGATTTGGGAAAACGTGATCTCGGTTCAAAAAAACAATCTCGCCGAGTCGACTCTCGAGGCCGCAAGTTACCCCGCATTTGCTGACGCGCTCTAAACCAATAGTAATGTAGGTCCACGAGGTCAAGTTCGGATCAAGAATCCGTCAGTTTATGGCGGATTGTTGGGTAAATGACGTCCAACGAGAGGGCGGATTACTGACGGATTGTGACGGGAACCATGTCGATCGCGAACCGTGCACCTTGTTGGTAGTTGTATTCAACGTCACCAGACAATTTGACCGAGTTGTTATCGGGATCATACAGCCAGCCACCTTTCTGTGATTGAGCGATGATCTGACCTTTTCCCTGCGCCAAAACTTCGGGACTTCCGTAGCGAACACGCAACATCAAAGTGCCATTGGCATCTTGACGAGGTCGCTGAGGCAAACGGATGTCTTTCGCCAAAGTTTTGATCGAGATGTCCGCCCCAATTTTTGCCAAGTCCTTGCCGAAGTCAGTCTGGACAAGGCTCATAATGTGCTGAGCGCGAATATCTGAGGGCGAACCTTGGCCTTCATTCGCTGCCAAGATAAAATTCTCGAGACGGTCAGGACCAAAGCCCTCTTTGCACTGACCGTTGTTCTTAGCCGTCGTCACCTTGCGACCATTGCGACCCGTGGCTTGAACAAAGTCGAAGCACTCAGGATGGTATCTTTCGTGAACACGAAGACCCCAGTCTTTTTTATCCTCGGGATCTGATTTTTTGACCAAAGCGCCGTAAGCCGACACTTTCTCGCGTTTGCCAGCTTTAAAGTTAATCAACTCTTGAGCCATTTGTTCGGGAGTGATCGAGGCTGTCGAGTCATCCGCATCAGAAATCATCACGACCACCAGTTGGGCGTCTTCTCGAAAAAAGTCCTTTGTATCGGGGTTGTCCGCGGTGTTTTTCAACGTCGCTAACAAGGGTGAGAACATTTCTTCCCTCTCAGGTCCACCCTCGGCATAAGGGGCGATCCCAATTTTTAACGTGGCGGCTAAAACTTCGGAGGCCCCTTGAAAGCGAGAAACGAAGCGGCTTTTTGAGATTTGGCCGCTGGCGTTCTTCAATTTGCGAAGCTCGCCAATGGCATACCCATCTTTTTTGGTTTTGACGAAGCGCTCTGAGGAGTCCCAGACCGACACAACACCGATGTGGTAATCAATCATCTTGTTTTTTTGAAATGCATCAACAAAGCGATTAATATTACGGCTCAAGTTCTCTTGAGCGCTCTTCATCGACTCAGAGTTGTCCGAAACAAACAAAATGTCCACTTTAGGATTAAAATCCAATTCGCTTTGACCGCCATCCAGGGTGATCCAACGAATTTGATCCGCCGGAATCGGGTCGTATTTTGGAATGATTGGTTTTTGTGGCGGTGGAACGTCCCGACGACCCTGTACGGTCGCTGTTTCTGGGCTGCAGGCGGCCAGAAGCGTCATCGCCATAATGGGTAGAATTAGGTGTTTCACATTCTCCTCCGAATATTTTGCGGGCAAGAATTCACTTTGACTTGGTACTTATCGAGCTCGTCCATCCAAGGGTGGCCATCATCCGGGAACACCAATTGGTCTGCACCGACTTGAGCAAACTGACCCTTATGAAAAGATTCGCGGTCCATTTGGCGGTCTGAGTGGATGCGCTGAATGGTTTCAACTTCAATCAAGTTGAGCTTTTGCAAAATTTTAAAGTTCTGCTCGTTCTCGCGAGTCGCCAATTGCTTCAAACGAGTTTCTGCCGAACTTTGTCCGCGGGCCGCGATTTTTTGCAACTGAGACAAGGCTGACTTGGCCTTTGCTGATAACTTCGGCTGAGCTTCTAGCACGGGGATCGCGGTCGCTGCCAACTTCATTTCAAGCACTGCGCGCTGAAATTTGACGTCCCGAAAAAAGAGACGGGGCATGCTTTTCGCAAACTTGCCGGCTTGATCAAAACTCAAGGGAAACTGATCTGCTTTTTCCAACAATTTTGCCAAGGCTTCCGATTTACCCGACTCTGACAATCTTTGAAGATCAACCAGACGTTGCTTTTGCGTCTCTTTGAAAAGTTTGTGCGTCTCGAGGATTCCTTTGTAGTCGCAAATTTTCAATTGCGAGAGCGATTGCAAGAAAAAGGGCTCTGAGCCTACGATCGACAAAAAGGGAGCACTTAAGAGAGTTTTAGTTTGAGCCAAAGCTTTCTCAAAGTCCTTTTCGCGATGGTAGGCCCAACCTTTCTCTTCAACGGCCTCGAGCCACCAATCAGAGCCTTTGGGAACTTCGTTGTACTTCACCAAAGCTTGATCGAGCTTGTTCGCAGCAAAGAGGGACCGAGCCTGATTCATTGAATCGCGGGCGGCAGTTTTTTCTTGGTTCAGAGTGCGCTTGGTGATTTTATCAAAATCAAGGAGGGCGTCGGCTTGCTTGGGTTTTGATGCCAAAGCGACAGCGAGGTCTTTCGACCAAGCCTTCACCGAGAAGGTCTCGGCCCGGCTTGTTGTCGCCGTACCAAAAACAAACGCGAAGATGAAGAGGGGCGAACCTAGTCTTGGGATCATAGTAAGAATCCCAAACCAAATGTTCCAACAACCGTGTCGATATTGCGCGAACCGGTGATGATTTGGTCTTTGTAGTTTTGGTACCGGATTTCAGCTCGGGCCGAAAGATGTTTGGTCATCCAGACGCCCAAGCCCGCACCGCCTGTCAAGATAGGAGCAGAGCCTGATGACATCTGAATTTGTCCACCACCAGCGAGCAAGTACATGTCAAATTGGGCAATGCCCCAGTCCATCAAATTGGTTTTTCCGTAAATAGGGTACCAATTCAAAATCGCCATCGCCGAATTCAAAGGATAGTCAATGTCTGGAATCTGGTAGCTACGACCGCCAGCTTCGTACGCCGCTTTCGCCTGTTCAAATGAACGGCGTCCTTCGGGCGTCAAATCATTGCCATAGTCATAGTAACGAACACCGAGGGACCAGCGTGGAGTGAAGTGAAAGTCAATCGAAGCACCTAAGCTTTGAGTCTTCATGTAAGCATCGCCACCAGCCACGCCGCCATAGCTTACGCCAAGCTCAAAGCGGTTGTACCGATCAACCAGTCGACTTTGTACGATGCGCGCGCGGTTATCTGGATCCATCGAGCTGGCCATTTGAAAAAGAGCTTCGTTGCCACCAAGAGTATCAACGTCTTGGGCGACATTGATCTTTTTCTCGATATTCTTCTTTGGTGATTGTTGAGCTACAGTCTTCTTAGCAGTCGGACGCGGCGTTGATTTTACGGGTTTCGCAAAGCCGACCGAACTCGCTAAGAGTATTGTCAGAGTCAAAAGGCTGACAGATTGAAGTTTCATCGTGCACCTACTTGTTGAGGACGAACGGCTTGAGGAGCCGCGCATCCCACTTTTTCTTTTTTTGAGCGAACCGTGTTCAAAACTTGTTGAACGGGTTCGGAGTTGCGGCCAGCAATCACGGCCGTTGCTGACATCGAAATCTCTTGTTTGAGCTCGGCATCGGTCGCTGCGCAAGGAACGTTCCACTCAAGAACACATTCTTGTTTTGCTGGCTTGTTTATGACCGACTTGCAGGCGATTTTAGGAGCGCCGACCAGAGTCTTGAGGTCGGGGAGCTCGAGCTTAACTGTCGAAGAGGCATCAGCTGAACTGACGATGAAGTTAAACTTCATTTTCTCGCCAGGGGTGAGCTCAAGAGCGGGTCCCGTCAAGCCTGCGAAGTCAAAGCGGGGAGCTGACACGGGTCGGTTCAGACCAATTTTGACCAATTTCAAAATTTGGGGTGTCACAGTTCCAAAGGGGCTTGTGACAAGCAGGTTGAAACGGACATTCGAAGTCGCCGACTGCGATAAAGTTTGACCGCGGCTATCCAAATCAGGGCGAGCCGAGATATTTTTCGTGTCAAAAATCAGCGAGAACTTCCATTTCAGGTCGCCAACGTAAATCGCTTCACGGGCGGTTGGATCGATCATCACATGGCGAGTTCCATCTTGCTCAAGGTAAGCGACGCCAGCTGTTTGACCCAAGTCATTAAAGACCGTCAGCATCGGCTTGCGAGGAGCTTGTCCATCGATACCGGGGATTTTAACGGTCACTTGAAACTTGGTGATGGTGCCTTCGGCAACTTCAGCGCCCAGGCCCTCGATGGCAAGTTCCGTCGGAACCGCTTGAGTGCGTTTGACTTGTAAGGTGACTTCGCGCTCGCGAGTGATTCCAAACAAAGCCTTTTTCACTTTCTCGCTGGGAGTCTCGGTCACTTCGATTCCAAACTTCACGTCGATTTCTTTTAAAGAATCATTCGCTGGGACCGTGTAGATTTTAGGAGTCCAAGTCAATAGGTAGACATCTGCTTCGGTCGGAGATTTCTCGAGCTTCGCACCTTCGGGAAGATTTTTCGCATTCAAGCGAACTTTCACTCCCGCGATTGTCGAGCGCGCGCCGACTTTATAAGTGGCAGGCATTCCTTCAGTAAAAACCAGGCGGCGATCAGGAGAGATGATCAACGCGTTTTCATCGATCGTTGCTTGCTCACGCACGACTTCCACCGGTTTTTCCACAATGATGGTCTCGGTGCGAGTCTCTTGTTTTTCGGGGCCCTTCTCGAGTTCTTTGCGCCCGTTGTCACGGTACGTGTCGATGTTCTCAACGGGGTGCTTTTCGTATTTGCCGCAACCTAACATCACAACAACTGATAAAGTTGTTAAAGAGAGACCAAGAGTTGTTAAGAAATTGACTGTTTTCATAAACATTCCTTCCTTACCGGCTGCTCACGCGGCGGAGTTCAAAGGGATACAACACGTCCACATTGACGCTGCCAACGGGGCGGGGAAACTGCCACGTGCGCATTTTAGCGACCATGCAAGATTCAACTGACTTTGATTCTAAAGAAGACTGAGCCACCTTGGCTGAAGTGATGCGTCCATTCGAGCCGATCGTGAAATCAACCGACACACGTCCACGCAAATCGGGTTCGCGTTGCAGACCTTGCTCATAGCAGTAAATGATCTGACCTTTATGCCGGTTGATGACCGCCGCGATTTGATCCCGGTCTAAGCCGCCTTCGACAAGGGCTTCTTCAGACATCGGAAGGCTTAAACCAGAAGTTCCACCAATCAGCGAGATTTTGCCGTAGCCAGCTTTGCCGCCGCCAGCACCTTTCGTGCCGTAGCCGCCTGCTGATTGCGCGCGCCCGCCGCCACCCGCAGAGCCTGCGATCAAGCCAGATCCAGGCATCATTCCGCGGATCCCGCCAGAGCCCGCATCACCAACTCCGCCGCCGCCCGAACCAACGCCAGCAGATCGAATGTTTTTAAGAGACTTCGAATCAAGGCCTTCGGCATTGCGTGCGCCGGTCTTGATCCCGCCTAAGGCTGCAAGTGCACCGACGCGCTCCAGTGAACGCTCGGGAGCATTGCGAACAGCTGAATGGTATTTGGGAGTCACGGGTGGAGCTTTGCGAACGATGTTGCGAGTGACGATCTTCGGCTTTGTCGTGCGGTCCGCAACTTTGGCTTTGGTTTTTTCCTTGATCGGCTGGATTTTCTTCTCGGAGACCTGAACGCGCTCACGAACAGCCACTTCTTTTTGTGGGATCACGATCGTAACCAGTTGAGGCTCATCTTTTTTCTGCGTGAAGTAACCAACAAGCGCCGAAACACCGATCATCAATACAACGGCAACCAAGTGCCCCACCGCAGTTTTTTTCATCACGTTTTTAAGTTGTTCTTCGTCATCTTCAACCGCAAGCTCGTAAGATGGTGTGTTGATCTTTTCGAGCTCTTCAGCCATGCGCAAGCGGCCAAGTCCCGTTAGAGAGACGGAACCTTTTGTTAAAGTCGACATCGTGACGGTTTTTAGAATTTGATAATCAATTTGAGAGTCATTAAGACCAGAGAGGTCCGAGAGGATTTCAACACGTCGGTTGTCCAAGCGGTAGATGACGTGCATTTCAGCTTGACCAAGGTTGGACTCCACTTGAAAAGCACGGACCTTTTGGCCCAGTTTGTTTTCGAGAATCAGTCGTCGTGCCGTCATACTCACCTCTGTAGCGCCCGTGTTAAGGGCGCGGGGTTCACACCCGTTTTACAGGGTGTTGGTCACCCCAAACCAGGGGTGCCTTAGAAAGTCTGCCGCTCTTGGTCCTCTTTGAGGCGATCATCAAAGTGCTTTCTGGCACCGAGAAGATCCTCAAGGAACTTGTCATTTTCCACGGTCGCCGTTGTACTGGGCGAATTCTGGAACTTACCGTGGAGCGAACTTCCATCAAACCGAAACGAGGTCCCAAGTTTTGCTCGATCTCTCGAGGGACTAGCGTGGGCCTTCGTCTTCGAATTCGAAGAACCGGAAGCGGCGTTTGCTGCATGGAACATGAGCAAAGCCCAGGCCAAGAGAAGAATCGTCTTCATAGTGCTGTCCTCTTCTGAGTTTGAATTAAGCGGCCATCCAAGTATGAAATCATCAAGGGATGGCCAATTTTTGTTTCAAGGTTTTTCAATTTTTCAATTGCTGCGATATCAGAAGGGTTTTCGCTCACCAAATCGCGAGCCGCCTTCAAATCACGAGTGCTTGGCGTCGATGCTTCAAGCGCATTTTCAAGTTGGGAGCGCAGCTCTGAAGTCGGCGCAAGAGCCGCCAGGAAACGGGCCTCTTGTGCCAAATAAGGGTGAACTTCAGGACGCGCCTTCATCAAGTCCTTGATCAAAGCCTGGAGTGCTCGCTGATTTTTCCAGAACTCTGACAACTTTTGCGAGGCAAATTTAGCTTTCACCAAGAAGGGCTTTGCTTGCTGCTTGAGTAAGTTGCCATAGCGGACTTGTTCATTGGGTTTGAGCCCCTTGGGCATCGGTGTCTGGAGCAAATCTTGAGTAAAGCGTTCATTTTCGCGGCTCATCGTGGTGAGTGCCATCACTTGGGCCGTGTAATCACGCAGACGGATGGCTTCAGACAATGACGTTTCAGCCGAATTCAAGAGCTTCACGCGCTCTTGAATCGTGCGGCCCATTTGACGGTCATTCGACGTGTTTAACTTATGAGCAGACAACTTTTTGTCCAAGTTCAAGTGGGCTTGGTAGAAAGGCTGCTTTTTGATGAATTGAATTGCGGCCATGCGCTCGAGGCTACGGCTATTGAGGAAGCTCTCGAGTCCACGTGTTGAGTGGTTACGAGCGTAGACCAACAAAACAGTCTCGCTCAAAATTTGGGGTGATCGCGAAAGGCCTTTGGCTTGCTTTTTAAGTTCAGCGACCGTATTGCCTGCGAGCAAGACCAAGCGGCTACGAACCGAAAGTTCGCTCGAACCACGAAGGCCGGCTCGAAGAGCGGCCTCGTAATGTTTCTGAGGACGAACGCCGCCCAAGTCTGCCAAAGTCGCTAATTTTAATTCGCGCTCAGCTGTTTTAAGTTTGGGGAACTTCATGCGCAAGGCCGTCTCGTAAGCCGACTTGAATTCGAGCTTTTTCTCGAAATAACCCACCTGGCGAGCCAAGGCTTGTTCACGGTCTTCACTTGAGAGCGATTTGATCGCCAGGAGTCCTGCGATTGAAGCCAGCAGCGCTTTTTCGTCACTGGTCTTCTCGGCAAGCACACTCATATTTCGGTAATGAATCATTTTTTCCGAATCAGAAGCACCGGCAAGGTTCGCCGTCTGCATCTTTTCGAGTGCCTTTTTGAGTTCGCGCGAAGACGAGCTGGTATCATTCGCCGTCAGAGCCACTTGGTTGGTCAGGGCTTTGCGCGAAATCTGTTGGAACTCGAGCGCGTGAGCAGGAAATACCAGGGCGTACTCATTTGCCCAGGTCTCGAGATCCGCATCGCGCTTTTGAATCGCCAAGGCGTCCAAAGAGAGATCCGCAGACTTTTTGCGCAAATCCGCAGGTCCCGCTTTTTCCAAAGCTAAAGTTCGGAACGAGTCCGCCGAACCTGACCAGTCTTTGCGGTCATAAGCGACTTGAGCCCATTGATAGCGAACGTTGTAAGCGTTGGGACCTTTGGGCATCAAGCTCAGGTAATGTTTGTAAGCAAGCTCACGGCGCCCGAGGTCTTTTGATTTCTCGGCGGCTTCGATTTCGCCCATCAAGGCCATTTCGCGTAGTTTATCTTCTTTAGCCGTTCGAGCAGCTTCGTGGTACATCGAGGCTGCTATCTCATGTTTGTTCAAATCAACGGCAACCTGAGCGCCAAGAACGGCCATCTCGGTCTCTTCAGGGAAGGTTTTCACATAGATGTCGTACGCGCGCAAAACGATGGAGTCCGGTTTGACCTTTTTCGAGCGGTGAACCTCTGTTACATAACGCTTCATTTTCTTTTGCAGCTCGAGGCACTTCGCATCGTCAGAGCAGCGCACTTTCTTATAGGCTTGAGCGGCGAGGGCAAAGTCCTCAATCGAGTCTGCAGAGCCTTTGTCATAATTGGTCTGAGCGATGAGCACCATCACTTCGAGGTGTTCATCATTGGTCAATCCAGGAGTTTTTAAGTACGCACGGTAGATTTCAGAGGCCGCTTGTTTTTGACCTAGGCGGTCCACTTCGCCAGCAAAAAAGAACAAGAGCTCTTTGCGCTGGCTGTTTGAGGCCAGCCCTAGAGGCCGACTGTTTGGAATGAGCTTAACAAACTGTGCGATCTCTTTTGAGGTCACGGGCCTGCGCGAGTAAAAAGTGGCCAAATCACGCAAAACATCGCCTTGAAAAGCGACGTCCGCGACGACGCCAGTGGCTGTTTCTTTTGTTAACAGAGCGGGCGTCTGCGCCAAAGATTGTAAAGTCCAAATCGCGAGAGCTAAACGGTCCAGGTTAAACTGGCACCAAGCGATGCGGTACTTGATCAAACCTTTGTTCAAAGTTTGCGAATCTTTCATCGCGATTTCGTAAGAAGCCAAGGCCTCTTTAAACTTTCCTTTTTGAAAAAAAATATCGGCAAGGGCTGTCCTTGCGCGAGTGACGACATCAGCGCTGTAAACCCCTTTCTTCGCTTTCAAGATGCTTTCAAACAAAGAGATCGCTCTGGCTTCATCGCCCGCGATTTCAAATAAGTGAGCCATTTGAAACATGATCACGCCTTGAGTTTGAATGGGCGTTTCTTTTTGAATGGCTTGATAAATTTTAATCGCGCGCTGGCGGTCGGCCGATGAACCTTTGCAGTCCTTGCAGTCCGCTTCGATCTCATTCATAAAGCGCAAACGAGCGCGCTCGGCCAGAAGGTCAGCCATCCGCAAGTTCGAGCGGACCCACGAGGGGTCAGAAGTTTCCATGTTGGTCAAAATGCGGTCCAGCCGGTCAATGACTAAGTTCTGAGTTTCAGAATCCATCTTCTCCGCGAGTGCTGGCGCCGGGGCCATGCCCGCCAAAACTGCCATCAAAATCAAAGAGAAAAGT
>JBKCUU010000102.1:0-4125 GCA_046318155.1 Bdellovibrio sp.
ATTTGATAGTCTTCGTGCCCTTTGCCCGCGATCACAACGACGTCACCCGCTTGCGAGTTTTTGATGGCAACCGCAATCGCCTCGCGCCGGTCGAGGATCGACTGGCGTTCCGTGCCTGAGGCAAAACCAGACTCGATTTGCCTAAGAACCAAAGCCGGATCTTCAGTTCTTGGATTGTCACTGGTGACGACAATCCGGTCGACCCACTTCTCGGCCACCTGAGCCATCAGTGGGCGCTTACCAGTATCACGGTCACCACCGCAGCCAAAAACCAGCGTGATTTTCGAATCTAACTTCGAATCTGCGCGGACTTTTCGAAGTGCGAGCAAAACGTTCTCCAGCGCATCCGGTGTATGGGCATAATCAATAAAGACATGAAGGCCCCGGTTATTGGGGACCCTCTGCAAACGGCCCGGCACTCCCGCAAAATTCTCGAGTGCCTGAAGACTCAATGACGGAGAGATCCCCAGGGCCAGGGCAGAAGCCACGCAGCCCACAACATTATCCACATTGTAACGCCCACAGAGCGGGATCGTTCCCTGAAAGGCCCCCATGTGTGTTTGCAGTTTAAACTTTGTTTCAGCAAAACTCATCTCGCTAATAGTTGCCAAAAAATCGGCACCGGGCTTTTGCCCGAAGGTCAGCACCTCGGCCGGAAATGCGACTTTTAATCGTCGCCCCCATTCGTCATCACTGCGAACGGCCGCAACGATGGGTCCTTTGCGAGAATCCCAGACCAAGTCGGTAAAGAGCCGCTGCTTCGCATGGAAATAGTTTTCCATGGTCTGGTGGTAATCCAAATGATCACGCGTGAGATTTGTAAAGAGGACCGCGTTAAAATGAATGCCATCGGCACGATACTGAGCCAAAGCGTGGCTCGACACTTCGATCGCCAAAGCCTTGGCACCCGCTTCTTTCATTTCACGGATTCGTTTTTGCAGCTCAAGCGGACCGGGCGTCGTGGCTTCAGTCGGCCAAACTTGATCACGCAGTTTGTGCTGGATTGTTCCGATGATCCCCGTTGGCAAATGCAAAACCGATAAGATTTTCTCCATCAGATAGGTACAAGAAGTTTTGCCATTTGTCCCGGTCACGCCAAAACAAAACAAACTCATTGAGGGGTTGTCGTTAAATCGCGCGGCCATTTGAGCAAGGGCCCGTCTCGAAGAGGGAACCTGTAAAACTAAGCCCCGGTAACTGGCTGGCACTTTGTCGCGGCTTTCGACAACGACGGCAGCGGGCTCGCGCTGACAGACGGATTCAAGCTCATTGTGCGAATCAAATTGACTGCCCTTGAGCGCAAAGAAAATGTCGTCTGGCAAAACCAGCCGCGAATCAACTTGAATTTCTCGAACATCCCTCCACACGGGGTCGAGACGGTTAAAAGCAAGCGGCTGCTTGTTTTTTTGCATGGGATTGGGGTCGAGACTCTCGACCAACTCTTTGAGTTTCATTGGCCTTTTATACTGTGGCACTTGGTGGGTGAAGACAATCAAGAATTCCTTTCAAGATTCGAACCGTTCTGGTACGACGTTGGAATGAGAAAACTCGGCACAGTGCAATGCTTGGAAGTTCCCGTCGCAAACCCCTCCGATGAGGCGAACGCGGATTATTTGATTTTGTTTCATGGCTACGGCGCGGACGCCTACGACCTCAGATCACTCTCCGAAGTGATCAAAACACCAAAACCGACACACCTGTTGTTTCCCCAAGGCGTTCTCGAAGTTCCGATCGGCCCCGGCTGGACCGGCCGAGCTTGGTGGAACATCGATATTGAAGCCTTGCAAAAGGCCGCCGCGAGCGGCATGCCGCGTGACTTGAGCGAGTCAAAACCCGAGGGCTTCGAAAAACTCATGCCTCGTATTTTTGAGATGATTGCTCAGCTTAAAGTTCCATGGAACCGCATTATCTTGGGCGGATTTTCGCAAGGTGCGATGCTAGCAACAGATTTGTTTTTGCGCGCCCCCGAAGCACCCAAGGGCTTGATCGTTTTATCGGGTGCTCTGGTGAATAAAACCGAGTGGCGAGAGTTGGCCAACCAACGTGCTGGCAGTCGGTTTTTTATCTCGCATGGTCAAAACGATCTTGTTCTTGCCCACAAAGGGGCGGCGCAACTCGAAACCATGCTCGTGAACGCCGGACTTAAAGGTTCCTTGATGACGTTTCAAGGGGGACACGAAATCCCGCTGAGTGTGATTCAAAAAACGAACGAGTACCTCAAGTCACTCGAGTCGTGCGCATAGTTGAGGCAAAATGGCCGGGCCCTCGCCAATAGGAGGTTGGATGTCTCAGAGTCTGCAATCGATTCTTTTTATTGCCCTCTTTGGACTGACGTTTGTTTTGACGGGATGCAGTCGCATCTCGCTTGCTTACCGGTTTGCCGATACATCGGTCTATTGGTACTTGGATGATCAATTTGATTTTAAGGGTGACCAGCCGGCAAAGGTGAAAGCCGAACTAGCCAAAGCCAAAGAGAAGTTGCGCAAAGAGTGGTTGCCTCTGGTCACTGAAGAGCTGAAGCAAACGGCTGAGTTTTTAGAAAAAACGCCGCCCCAAGATGAAGCGGCCGCGATCAAGTTTTTTGATGAAAAAGAGCTCTTTTGGCAAAAACTGCTGCTGCACGCGTGGACTCTCGTGACCCCTGAGCTGCAAATAGCATCGGAGCCTCTCGCGTGGCAAAACTGGGAGTCCTTCCGTCAGGCCTACGCCAAACAGAGCGACAAAATAAAGCGCGAATCTCAAGGTAAATGCGCCTCGCGCCTTGAAAATCAAATCAATGGCTGGACCGGCGACACGACTCGCGAGCAAGAAAAACGAATCGAGATTTATTGTCAAGATAAGGCCGGGCTCCCGGAGGAACGCGCCGCGAATCGCGATTTCTTGCTGACCAAATTCGAGGAATTCGCTGGCCTTACCGAAAAAACATTTAGTGGCCCCAAACTCGTGGCAAGCCTCGAGGGTTGGACCATCAAGCAGCGGGAGCTCTCACTCCCGGCATACAAAGACAAAAAAGAAGTTGCACGCACCGAACTGAAAAAAACTCTGTCGTGGATCTTGATAAACCTCACAAAAAAACAATCCCAACACCTCATTGAAACTCTCCGAAGCCGCGCCGAACAGGTGCACCTTGTGACAATTCGCGAGTAAGCGCATCTTGTCTCATCGCAGGATGACGGTGATGCGTTTGAGGTCAACCATCGGGGTTCCGGGTGAGGGGATCACGTCGGCAACTAGGCCCTGGCCGCGGATTTGGACATGAACAGGCTGGCCCGAAAACTTCTGCAAGACCTGACGCGCGGTCAGGCCACTCAAATCAGGAATCACGTCCATCATCGGAGCTCTTTGCAGACCCAGAATATCTGCCGCCGTTTTTGCCGTTTGCGAAAAAGCCGGACCAGTCACATCACGCTCGCCGGCTAACTCGCGCTTTACACGAGGAATCAGATTTTTTTCGCTTAACGAGAGAGGTGCAAGGCCATCTCGCCGGACGATGTAAGAGGCGACGCGTGAAAACACAGGTGCGGCGACTTGCGAGCCATAGTAAGAATTTTTCTTGGGATGATCAACTGCGACAAAAATCACGTATTCGGGGTCGTTCGCCGGGATAAATCCGGCAAAGCTCGAGATGTAGGCGCCCTTGAGATATCCTCGCCCATGGGGGTCCACTTTTTGTGCCGTTCCGGTTTTTCCTGCGACAACAAACCCATCCACCTTTGCATTCATCCCGGTCCCGCCCGCTGACGTTGCTCCCGCGAGCATCATTCGCATGGCCGCAGCGTCCTCTGCCGTCAAAACTCGCTTTGGTTTTTTGGCTTCATGATGTTCAATCTTGCCCGTTTCGGGGTCGCGCAGACTCGCCACCAAATAGGGCTCGTTCAAAACTCCTCCGTTAGCAATCACCGCGTACGCGTTCGCAACCTGAAGCGGCGTCGCTGTGATCCCCTGTCCAAATGAAATATTGCTGAGCAAATGCGGGCGCCACGGCAAAGGCAAAAGCGCGCCCCGAGCTTCACCCGGCAAATCAATTCCATTTTTTGAGCCAAAACCAAAATCCATCAGCGCGTTTCGCAAACTTTCTGCACCAAGCATAAAAGCCACTTTAGTTGTTCCGATGTTGGATGAATA
>JBKCUU010000103.1:0-10999 GCA_046318155.1 Bdellovibrio sp.
CCCATGCGGTGCGCTCGGTCTGTCGCTTGATTTTCGACAGCCGGATTCCACCAGGGCTCCAAGTGATAAACGATCGAGGCTTTGGTTAAGTTCAAACCCACGCCGCCGGTTTTCAGAGTCATCAGCATCACGCCGGGCTCGGGGCTGTTTTGAAATTCAGAGATCAGGCGCAGCCGCTCTTTTGAACTGACTCGCCCTTGGAGCACATAAGCCGGAACTTTTAGCTTCGCCAGTTCGCGCTCGATGCGACCAAGAGTCGACAAAAACTGCGTAAACACGATCACGCTCTCGCCATTTTCGAAGTGCTCGGTCAATGCTTGCAAGAAATGCTCAACCTTGACGGGCTGCTCATCATACACAACGCCCGGGATCGCGGCGGGGTCCGAACAAATTTGCCTTAAGCGCATGAGGGCCGAAAACATCGCGATCTGCGCCTTGCGCTCACCTTGTTCTTGAATCAAATCTTCGACTTGCCGCGAGAAGGTCATCGCCATTTTCTTGTAGATGTCTTTTTGCTTCCCGCTAAATGGGAGCAAGACTTTTTGCACGGTTTTCTCAGGTAAAGAGAGCTTCACTTGAGCCTTCGTCCGGCGTAAAAGTAGGGGTTTGGAGATCAAGCGCAGCTCTTGAAGAGCTTCGGGACGGACCTCATTGTTATAGTACTTTTTACGAAACGCATCCACGTCGCCCAAGCATCCAGGAACGACCAAATCACACAACGAGTAAAACTCGAGGTAATGATTCTCCATGGGCGTCCCCGTCAAGCAAACCTTGAAGGTGGCTTTGAGCTTTCGAGCTGAAACCGACCTGAGTGACATGATGTTCTTTAAATTCTGGGCTTCGTCAAAGACTAGAGTCTTCCAGTCATAGGACTGAAAAAACTCGGTGTTTTCATTCAACAAACCATAGGTGGCAATCACAACCATCGAAGAATGTTGCTGAAGCTCTTCGCGGATTTGATTTTGTTCAGAGGACTGAAACACCCGAAGCGGCAAATCGGGAGCGAACTTCTTCTTCTCGTCGACCCAGTTGTACACAAGCGAGGTGGGAACGATGATGAGACTTTTCTTAAGCTCACCGCGTGCCTGCAGGCTGGTCAAGAAGGCCAGCACTTGAAAGGTTTTACCCAAACCCATTTCATCGGCCAAAATCGCGCCGAGACCTAAATGATTCAGATCATGCAGCCACTGCGCGCCTTCGAGCTGATGCGGAAGGAGCCTTTGCTTCATTTGCTCCGGAACTTCAACTTTATCGACCCCGAGACCTCGGTCAAAGTACTCAAAGATGCGGCGCCACTCGCCTTCACCCTCTATTTGCACGCCTTGCGCTCGTAGCATTAAGAGCTCGAGTGCTTGAGATTTCTCGAGGCGGTACACTTTTTCGCCGAAGCTGTCGTGCTTCATCTTGAGCTTATCGCCCTTGATGCGGTTCCAAAACCGCTGGAGTGACTTCAGCGTGGGAATCTGTTTTTTGTCGATGCGGTACATTTGACCGCGGTATTCGACAAAGCCGACTTGATCGGGCGTAAAGTTAAAATGCACGTCTTCAGACGCGATCTTTCGGCCATTAAAAAAGATTTGTGGATGGAGATCAAACCAGTTGGCGTCTTCTTTTTGCTCACCGTCCGTCACCGAGAAAATGAACTCAAACGGATTGCTCTGGTTCAAAAACGGCGCCCCATTAAACTCGACTTCGACCCCCTGGTCGGTCAAATCAAACAGCAAAGAGATAATGGACTTGTTATAAAGCCCGATATCCACCCAAAGGAGCTCTCGTTCAAGCACAAGCTCGCCAAGGTCCTCAACGCGAGGTTCGGTCCACAGAGGAAGGGTCGCTTTAAACTTTTCGCCAATCGGTGGTTGTGCGCGAGTCAAAATCTTACCACCCGTTGCCTCGACAAAATGCAAAATTAAAAAGCGCAAAAGAGGTAGACTTTGGCTTTGCACATTTTTGACTTCACCGACATGACCTTGGTGAAAGACAAGTCCATGATCTTCTTTGATCGCTTCATGCATTTTTTCGACAAAGTCCAAAAATAAGCTCCGCACTTCAGGCGAGAGCAAATTTTCGAACTGAACCCCGGGCTTACCAACGAGACCCGGGATTGAAGCTTTCAAATATTTAAGAACCCGTTCGAATTGCCAATCTAGTTCGGGTGCATCTGGGTCCTCGGGGTAAGCAATCACTTCACCTGAGGTCAAGGCGCGGCCTAAACGCCAATTCACCAACTCAAGCAGACAAAAAAGAGTCAGACCTTGATGACGCAAAAACAAAAGATCATTCGTGCGAAACTGCACCTTGTTGGAAGCCGCCAATTTGCGGTCCAAATTAAAAAAACGATCAAGCCCGCCCAAAAACGGAACCAGCACGGGTGCCAAGGAGGTCGGAAAGTTCCCGTGCCGAACTTGCATCGACGGCACATCAAAGTGCACCGCCATCTGCAAAGTCCCCTCGGACTCGCGCAGCTTGAGCGCTGGTTTAAAATCAGCTCCGGCGATCAACGTATGATCGACGAAAAAAATATGATCTGAACCCACCGTTTGCTTTAGGCGTGCCAAGGTCTTTGCGATTTCTTTGGCGTTGGATTCTTTATTCAAAAACCGAGGCTCCCATTGCCAGTCGTCGCGGGCGCGCTTGGCGAGCGTGTCGAATTCTTTGATTGAAGGGGTGATGGCCCGGGCGGTTTGGCTTTGTAAATCGCCGAATGAACCCACGGCATGCAGTAAAAGGGTATTCATAGGCCGGTCCTTGGCGAGACCCTCCCACAACGTGATCCGCGCCGTATTGTCAGCCTCTGCATCGGCTTGCACGGTCACGGCAACGGGCCGAGCTTTTAGAAACTCGAGATCCCGAAGTGAGTACCCAGCACGCTTTTCTGAATTTTCGGCCCACACAACCTCGAGGTCACCGACCTGGCGCTGCCGCTGAAATGACCAAGCCAGGATCTCGAGAATCACAAACCAGGTTTTGCGAAACTCCTCTTGCCGCTTTTGATACTCAAGAACTTTAAGGGTTGCGACAAAGTCATCACCAAAGGGCCCCTCTAAAACACGGGTCCAATTGGCACTTCGGTCCAACAGATAATATTGCGGATTCACAAAAAGCGGGAGACCCGCGCGTCTGGCCGCGCCGACAAGCGACAGGCACTCGCCATCATCAAAATGAAGTTCAATTGATTGCGCTAAAAGCGTCAGTGCCGTGGGATGAACTTTGAACGCACTTAAATCATGGCCCGAAAAAAGAGTCCAATACAGCTCACGCGAGTAAGAGTGGCTGCGGATACGCACCTCGCGTGTTTCTTCATCGCTCGGGACCAAGGGCTTCACTCGGCTCTTCGGGGCAAGTTCAATCCGGGTCGATGGCTCACCCAAAAACTCCCCATTGAGCACGGAAGGGGGCGGCGTAAAAACCACGCGCTTCAGGCCTGCTAAGTCCATCGTCATTGGATTTTGCGAGGCCAACCAATGAACTTTAATGAGGGGTTTGAGCTTCATGAAAACAGCCTTCCGATACCCGAGACAAAAGAACAACCGGGAATCGCTCAGTGTAGTGCACGAATGGCATTTGATCTAGAAAAACTAACGGGCGTTTCTGGCCCCCGTCACTCGCGTATTGTGTTGTGAGAATGCCGAAGGTCTGCTACCTTGCCCGGCCTTCAGATCGAAGCGCGGAGCCCTTCGTCGAAGATTTGGTTCCATTGTTTTTTGTTTCTGATGTAAATGACCTTGGGCGCAAGTTCAGGACGCTGAAGAATTCGCAGCATCTCGGGCCGCATTTTCTCGTGCACGGTTTTAAGCGTTTTAAAGAGCTTGCGCGTTTGCGCCCAAGACGTTTCGCTGCAACCGGCTGGAAGCTCGGCGCGCGGGGACCAGTAGTTTTTGAGCTGCCGCTTGGTACACCACCAAGCGTGATGCCACAAAGGAAAATCAAGCATGACAATTTGGTCCGCCAGGCCCAGCCGCTCTTCAAGAATATCAAGCGGTCCATAGCCGTCGATGATCCACTCGTCTTGAGTTTGAACCTCGTCCAAAATTTCGATCGATTGAGCGTGGGGGCGGATTTTCATACCGGGCAAGAACTGAACCGAGTCGACATGCGTGACCGGAAGTCCATGAAGCTTCGCCAGACGCCGGGCCAGCGTCGTCTTACCGCCGCCCGTGTTGCCAATGATTGCAATTTTTTGAAGACTCTTTGCCATACTTCTCACGAACCTTCACACGCCTTGATCGAAAACATTAAACCTGAACTCTAATTTTGGACGCAGCTGTCCGTGCTTTGCGGCGCGCTTCATTGGTGTCTTTGCCACGAGCCAAGGCCACGCCCATCCGGCGGTAAGGCTTTGTGGTCGGCTTACCAAACAGGCGCACGTCGGTTTGCTTGGCCGCCAGGGCTCCGCGCAGACCCGTGATTTCAAAATCTTCACTCTCTGACGAAGCTAAAATCACGGCCGAAGCGCTGGCTCCCCAATAACTGATTTGAGGGATCGGCAAACCTAAAATCGCGCGCAAATGCAGATCAAACTCACTCAGGTCTTGTGAAACAAGAGTGACCATTCCAGTGTCATGCGGCCGCGGCGAGAGCTCCGAAAAAAAAATGTCTGTTTTGGTTAAAAAGAATTCGACGCCAAAAAGACCAGCGCCGCCCAAATAGTCGGTCACCTTCTTGGCCATGACTTGAGCTTTTTTGAGTTTGGCTGGCGAGACCCGGGCCGGAAGCCAAGACTCTTGATAGTCGCCGCGCTCTTGCCGATGCCCGATGGGCCGGACAAACAAGGTGGGGCCTTTTTTTTGTTTGATCGTGAGCAAAGTGATCTCGGATTCGAAGTTGATAAACTCCTCGACGATGACTCTTTGTTGATCGCCGCGCTTTCCTGCAGCGGCAAAGTCCCAGGCTTGGCGAACTTGGGCTGGCGACTTCACCACGGATTGACCTTTTCCAGAAGAGGACATCACGGGTTTGACCACGTTGGGATAACCGATCTCGTCGCTCATTTTTTGCAACTCTTCAAAAGACTCGGCATAACGAAATTGGGCGGTCTTGAGCTTCAGCTTTTTGGCGGCCACATCACGAATGGCGTCACGGTTCATGGTCAAGTGTGCCGCTTTTGCCGTCGGAACGACTTGCACTCCATGGTCTTCGAATTCTTTGAGCTTCTCGGTCCGGATGGCCTCGATCTCAGGAACGATGATGTCGGGCTTGTGTTGCTTGACAACTCGCTCGAGCTCGTCGGCGTCGAGCATATCGATGACTTCAAAATGATCGGCGACCTGCATGGCTGGGGCCCCTGCATAGCGATCAACGGCGACCACGGTCAGACCTAGACGTTGGGCCGAGATCACGAATTCTTTTCCGAGCTCGCCAGAGCCCAGGAGCATGATTTTAGGATCTGATTTTTTCATAGCGCTAGCTTGGCCAAAGGCGCGGATGCGCTCAAGCCCGAAGCGACCTAACGCACAAAGACTTTGAATTCTCAAGAATTCAAGACCCTTGTTTCGTTGTGGCGGTGGGCTATCGCAAGCCACTCGTCGCGCTGAGCGCCTGCTCAAAAGATGAAGAACAAAGTAAATGCGTTGAATCCGGCTTCAATCATTTTATTTCCAAATCCCTTCAACCGGGAACGCTGATCAGCTTTCTTTACCAGATCTACAAATAGGTTGCACTGGTTACGACAGAAGTCCGGATTTCCTCTCTCGAATTGAACTTCAAATGTGGGCCCTAAGAAAAGGCGGTAAAATCTCTCGTGGTCTTCGAGGGGAGATCACTTATCAATGATCTCATGGACTGAGATCCGAGGGGGAAAATATGAATTTTGTAAACCACCTGGTTGTGGCTGGGGCTCTTTTTGCCGCCACAACGGCCTTTGCTGCTCCACAGTTTGGGCAAAAAATAGTTGGAGGAACCGAGGCTTCGATCGGCGAATTTCCGTTCATCGTGTCTTTGCAACAAGGATCCAGTCACTTCTGCGGTGGCTCGTTGATCAAGAAAGACTGGGTTTTGACCGCTGCCCACTGTGTAAAGGGCGGAACCGTCAGTAAAGTTGTGATTGGTCTTCACAATCGCACAGATTTAAAAAACGCCGAGGCGATCAAGCCCAAGCGGATCATCGCGCATCCTCAGTACAACAGCCGCACGATGGACTACGACTACGCTTTGATCCAATTGGCCCGCGAATCTTCATACACTCCCGTGGACGTGAATGCGGATGATCTTGAAAAGGCCGCACCGGGATTATTGCTCACGACGGCAGGATGGGGCGCAACGAGCGAAGGTTCTTACTCACTCCCCAACTTGTTACAAAAAGTTGAAGTCCCATTCGTAACAAAAACGGAGTGCCTAAAAGCTTATGCAGATGTCACTGATCGAATGATCTGCGCGGGACTCGATACGGGCGGCAAAGACTCTTGCCAAGGCGATAGCGGCGGACCTTTGATCGCACGCAACGGCAGCGATTTTACTTTGGTCGGCGTTGTGAGCTGGGGCGAGGGCTGCGCACGTCCCAACAAATACGGCGTTTACTCAAGCGTTTCTGCCGTGATTCCCTGGATCAATCAGACGGCTCAGTAAAAAACAGAACGTTCAGCAAATGCATGTTGAAAGACAAAGCCCTGGCCCTGTGCCGGGGCTTTTTATTACTTTTTGAGGCAAATTGTCTCAGCCCAGGCTCGCCGCTGTGACGACAAGCTGGTATCCTTCTTGCTTACCTCAAAATTGTAACAACTTTTTTTTAAAGGAGGTCTTCAATGGCTTTGACGACTGTGCAATTAGCGATGACCAAAAAGCTCATCTCCGTTCCAATGGGAACTCCCGTTCCCACTGCGATCGAACTCATGGAAGAAAAACGCATTCGTCACCTTCCGATTGTGGATGCGATGGGTGACATCGTGGGCATGCTTTCAAATCGAGATGTGGCCAATTGCGATGACCTCAAGAGAATTCCGGTCGAACTTTTCATGACCAGTCCGGTAGAATTTATCGATGAACAGACGCCACTCAAAACAGCCGCCTTAAAAATGCTTGAAAACAAAATTTCGTGCCTACTTGTTTCAGACAAAGACGAAAATGCAGTTGGAATTTTGACGACGGATGATCTGCTCTGGTATTTGACGCATCTTTTGAAAGATGACGAACTACAAGAGGAAAAAGGTTTTGGCACAGTCATCAACAAAGAAACTGTCGGGCAAGTCGCCAATCAACTCAGCAATATGGGAATCTGAAGCGAGCACCTAAAAATTGTCTATTTTGCCCGTCCAACATCCAAATAAACTTTGAAGAGGAGCGAGAGCTCCTCTTTGAATTTTTTCTTCGGTATCCCTTGCCCTTGAGGAAGTCCCGTTCCCAGGACCACGCCTCGCATGGCCTGGATCAAAACAAATACTGGGTCCCTCAATCGAATTTCATTTCATTTAATTTCACCCGCGACGTTCATAAAACGCTGCGGCATGGAATCAAAACGGTCTGCACTTTAGAAATTGGAAGGCAGACTAAAACCATTGGATTTTTGACGGCTAAAAATGCCCATCACAATCACCATCATCAGATTTCGCGCGGCAACTACGCTCTGTATTTTACGTTCTGGGATAAGGCGATGGGCACCGACTCGGAGACTCTGGCAGGTGGTTAATCGGGACGCTGGCTCTGGCCCATCGACTCACGCTCGAAGTTCTGAAAAAACTTGAGAACCTCAGTGAACAAGATATTGAGGATTATCTCAAATTGCGTGACCAGCGTGCCCGTTGCGAAAAAGCCGAAAATATTCTGCCCCAGCTTTTGCAGATTTTATTGGTTGACCTCGGCGTTTGACTCGAAGAAGGACAACTTGCACAGCTGCATGATCATGGCAGTCGCCAGCAGCACTCAAGAGCGGAAGCACCAAGGGGCTGCTGCAGGCTCTACCCACGCTGAAGCGTTTTTCGCGTCCTTGCCGAGCTGAGCCGCAAGTGTTAAGAAATCTGAAGAGTTCACCCAAGAAATCAGGGTCTGATTTGGACTGCATGCAAGGTCAAATGTGTCGATAATGACTCATGGGTAAGGAGGTCAAAATGCAACTCGAAGAATCAATTCAGTCTTACATTCCTCAGTTTCTTGAAAACCGAAAAAAGGATCTGGGACGCCTGTCTGAGGCGCTGAAGAGTCAAAACTATGAAGAGATCACGCGGATTGGTCACACCATTAAGGGCGTTTCGCGTCCCTTTGGCTTCTCAGGTCTTGAGACTCTGGGTCTCAAAATCGAAGAAGCCGGCATTCGAAATGATCTTGGCTACTGCCGTGATCTGTACACGGAGTTCGAGAAAACTCTGGCCGAAGAGATTCAGAAGCTCGAGTGACAAAAGTTTTGCAAACGGACCCAAAACAGATTCGTTTGCAAACTTATAAATAACAAAAATGAAGAATCACATCCTATCAGTTCTAAAAAAATTCGCTCTCCCCGGGTTCGTGTACTGCACGGGTCTTGTGGTTTCACTGTCTTCACTTCATAAGTCAGTGGGAGCTCCCTATGAGCCCAACTTTTTTGTGGCCTTCCTGTGCTGCTGGGGAATCCTCCTGACACAAGCAACCCGAAGCCGCGTCGTGCGCCTGATCGGGTGCTCTTGCGCCATTTTGCTCATCGTGGTCAAGCTCATCTCGTTCTTTGGCGACATCCCCGTTCAGCAAATCTTTCTGACGCGCTCTTCGTTTTGGCTCCTCGACCACTTCACCATTTTGCAGGTCAACGTGACCATGGGGGCCCTGGCTTTCTACTTACTGCTCATTTTGCACGAAGTCCTCAACATTAAAGAGCCCCGCATTTGGATAGGGCTCTATAGCTTAATGACCTTTATTTTTGTGACTGTCGGGTGCGCCAGTCTGTTTTTCCACGCCGATGGCTTCCGGATTTTTAGTTTAGCTCGCGTCGATCCCTTTCATGCGCTCATGATTCAAATGAGCACCAGCATTTTTATTTTTCAGACTTGGCCCTACCTCTATTCGCAGTGGAAGACTTTTAAGGTGTCTTGGTGGATTGTGGTTTTTGGTGCCGTGGCCATGTCGATTGCACTTTCGGTGGTTGAAAAGCAAATTGTCGAGTCCATTCAAAACCAAATGGAGTCCAAGGTTTCGAGCGTGCAACTCAGACTTAAAAACGAGTCTGAAGAACGGCTCTCTTCGATCTCCGTCTTAGCCGACTTCTTAGGGAGTACGGATCAAATCCCGCATCACCGACTTAAAGAGACGATCTCGAAGCTCAACCCATCGACCAAACTGATTCCGAACCTGTATTTCTATACGCGAGACATGCAGCTTTTATGGGCCTACCACGACAAACGCTTTATGGAGGCCCGCCAAGCAAAAGTCGAACTTAAAGAGCGGATCAAACTTCAGGTCAAAAAAATTAATTACGGGCCCCGCAATGATTTTGAAGTGATCAAAAATGCAGAATCACTTTCGCTCTATGCCATCGTCCCCGTTTTTCGACGTGAAGCTGCGATAGGGTACCTGGTCATCGAAGACCCGGTGATCCCCACGATGCAGTTCATTTTTTCGCGTTATTACCTCGACCCCTTTAACACGTATGTCACAACTGATGACGGCCAAGAAATCTTGGAGCCCAAACCGCGCTTGATGGCACCCGTCAGATACCTCAAAAAAATCGATTTTTTTGGCGCCAATCTTCAGATCCTTTTAACTCCCAATCGTCAACTCCTGATGCAATCCGTTCTATTGCCACAACTGGGTCTTCTCGCAATGACGGCGATCATTGTCTTTTTTCTTGTCTATGTCTTTTATCAAAATCGCAAACGAGTTTTAGACATTGAACAAGAGGTTCAGGACCGCGTTCGCGACCTTGCGATCTTAAAAGAAGAAGCCGACCGCGCCAAACTTGCAGCCGAAAACGCGAGTTACATCAAATCACAATTCTTGGCCAACATGAGCCACGAGATCCGAACGCCGCTGAATGTTCTCTTAGGAGCCTCGGAGCTGCTCGAGAACACCTCCCTGGATACCGATCAACGCAAGTTCGTCGAACTCTTCAGCACCTCCGGTAAACATCTGCTCAGTCTTTTAAATGACATCATCGATCTCTCAAGAATCGAAGCGGGGCAGCTCGAAATTGAAAAAATCCCTTTTGACCTGCGTCGAACATTGGACTTTATTCGCAGACTGTTTGCGATTCGCGCCCGAGAAGTGGGAATCAAGTTTATCGTTGAAGATGACGCACTGAAAAACTGGAACCGCATCGGCGATCCTCTTCGCATCCGGCAAATCCTGGTCAACCTTTTAGGGAATGCTTTCAAGTTCACAATTCGCGGATACGTCAAAATCAAGGTGACTGAAAAAGACAACCATGTCGTTTTCGAAGTTGAAGATACCGGGACTGGGATCGCCGAAGATAAGGTGAATGAAATCTTTTTGAACTTTACCCAAGGAGACATCTCGATGACCCGCCGGCATGGTGGTGCGGGTCTGGGATTGGCAATCACTAAAAACTTATGCGAGATGATGGGTGGAAGCATCCGCCTTGAATCAAACTTAGGCATTGGCACTAAGTTTTTTGTTTCAATTCCTCTGGAGTCCTGCGCCTCTTCACTCATTCAAGACACCTTGAGCGAAGATTCCGATTCAAGTTACCGTTCAGAATTACTGGGACCAAAAAAAATCTTGGTCGTTGATGATTCAGACGATAATCGCTTTTTGGTTAAACTCTTCCTCGATAATCCAAACTTTTCTGTCTCTGAAGCCGAGAACGGACAAGTGGCCGTCGAGTTGGTGAAGAGCACGGACTTTGATCTCATCTTAATGGATATGCAAATGCCAATTATGGATGGCTATGAAGCCGTCAAAAGTATTCGCAACTACGAATCAATGACAGGGCATGCACCCACACCTATCCTGGCCCTGACCGCACATGGGGTGGTGACCGAGAAAGAAAAATGCCTGTCTGTGGGATGCAATGACTATATCGCTAAACCTGTGTCGAGGTCGACGCTGTTAAGTCGCATTCATCGTTGGATGAACGGCCCGA
>JBKCUU010000104.1:0-7573 GCA_046318155.1 Bdellovibrio sp.
GGGCCCGCCATGTTTGGGGCGCTGGCGAGAAGAGTCCGGTCGTCGTGGACTCTTCGTGCCCGGGGCACCCGCGTTCGAAGTGGAGTTTAAATCTGACTGCGGACGAGATGCGCACCAAACTCAAAAAAAAATTTGATATCACGGGTGAGATCGAATCGCTCTTGGCGCTGGCGCACTCACCGAGAGACCGCGCCGAAAAACTCAAGGTTCGCATGGTGGATGGACGTGAACACACGCTCAATGCCGATGAGTTTCGGGCGGCATTAGGGTACTCGGAGCTCAGGAGTACTTTTTTTCGCGTTGAGCGGACGGGTGATCAATTTGAGTTTAAGGGCCAAGGTTGGGGTCATGGCGTGGGGCTTTGTCAGTGGGGGAGCCGAAAGCTGGCAGAAACGGGAAGCGGAGCACTTGAGATCCTCAAGCACTACTACCCATTGAGTCTCATTGCCGGTGAAATTAGAAATTCACCACGAGTCGCATTGAGAAAAACAGCAGAACCAGAATAACCAGGGCCATGTCCGTTCGAATATGCATGACTCCTTGTCGGCGGCTTTGCCAGAAACTCGAGTGCGGCCACTCGCGAATCTGTCTAAAGAGTAGACGCCAAAGGTGCGCAAACTGTCTCTGCTTGAGCATTTGCCTCAAGTGTCTCATGTTGAAACTCAGCTAAGTCCTTGAAATAACAGCAAATAAGTCTTTGGCATGTGGTGGGTGCAAGCGGCACGAGCCTCGCACTTGTAGGGCTGTGTGTGAGGAAGGAGCCCTCGATGAAAACGCAAAGTCTAATCTCGCAAGTCATTCTGTTGTCCGTGATGGCCGTCTTTGGGGTCGCATGTGCAGAGAGAAATGAGGCTGGCGGAGATCCAAGTGCTCAGGGCATCAGTCCGACCAACCCCTTGCCTCCCAATGTGACACCCACACCGGGACCCAACGGAACGGGTGATTACTTCGCCGGCGGCTCCGGTGCCTCTGTCGCCTTGAATGTCGACTGGAGCAATGCCAGTCAACGATCAGTTTGGACCACCTATGTGGCGTCTCACCCTTTGAATGCCCCCAAGAACTTTCGCCTTTATGTTGATTTGAATGAATCAAATGGCCGCGCCGGTGGAACAGTTAAAATCGGTTACTACGACAACAGCCAACTTTATACGGGCGTCTTCTCGACAAACAATCCTTCCGGCTATGACTATAACCGCGTTTCTTACCGCAACTGGTATGTCGGAAAACCTAACTCGGAGTTCAACCAATGGTTTACTTCAGGTGGTAAGCGCGTTTGGCACGGGTTCTTTCAAGATGCTTACGGTGCGATCGTCGTTGTGTTCGATGGTGGCATTGATCTCGGTGACGGCGGCGGCATGACGGAGCTCTCGGGACGAGTCTACTTTAAAAACTTCCGCACAGCGCCGGCTCCCCAGTACATGGGTGGCTCCGGCGAAAACTGCTGGTTCTTGCTTCCACCCTCTCCTTATGAATGCGGAACTTTCAAGGTCGGCGAAAAGGTGGTCACGAACTCGGCTCTTTATCCTGCAGACGGCTACACCTTGCTGGCAACGTTCTCAGGTTTGGACCGTGCGAAAGCGATTAAATAATCAAAGATGACGAAAGAATGATGAAAGGTGAGCTCGGAGGATTTATGAAAAATTGGACTTTAACTCAAAAGCTGATGCCACTGATTTTTCTGGCCTCCTTGTCGGTGGTGGCCTGTAACAACAGCGATGGCGGTGGGACCGCAGCGACTCCAGGCGTGAGCTACTTGCAGAACTGTGGTAACTGCCAAATGCTCGGGCAAGGCACGGGTCTGCTGACAAGTGTTAAGGGTCAAACCGCTGATGGTGGTTTGCAATTTTCAGTCGATCTCATGGGTCAAAGTCCTTATTACGGCGGTGGTTACGGCAATCCAAAGGCCGTTGTGTCCTATCAAGGTCCGGCTGCCTTTGCGGGCTTCATGCGTGTGAACAACCCCCAATCAATGTGCGGTGCTCCTGCTGGAGATTACAGCATTCGTCCGCTGCAACTTTCAAACATGTACGCGCTCACTGTTCAAGGCGGGCAGTATGAAGCGATCGGTCCCGGCAATTTTCGAATCGTGTTTCGTATTGCCAACGCCATTTTTTACAACACCGATGGTGGTGGTGTGAGTTCAGCTTCGCCAAACAATCGTGTGAATTTAAATCTCATGATTGATTTTGCCGGTGGATATTCTTGCGGTTCGATCAGCACCTACTAAGAACAACATAAAAATAAGACTTGCCAACTTCAGATGAATTTTGTCTGATGTTAGCAATATGCTTCCTCTTTGGATTGAATTCTTCGATGATTTGCAACATGTCCGGGGTCGCTCGCAAAATACGATCATGGCGTACCGTCGTGATCTTGAGCTCTTCACCGAATTTCGCAAGACCGACCAGCCCATATCTGCCTTTTATGACTTCATGAAACAGCAAAATCTCTCGGCAAGATCTCAGGCCCGAGTGATCTCATCGCTGCGCACCTACTTTCGCTACTGCGAAAGCCGCGGCCAAAAAGGGGGCGAGCTCACCGAGCTTCGTCCACCCAAAGTCAAAGTCGGACTCCCTAAAATTTTGTCGCAAGAGGAATTCAACCAATTGTTCAATGCGGCCGAGAGCGAAGATGCCGTTAAAACAAGCCGCAATCGCATGACGCTGCTCTTGCTGTACGGATTGGGTTGCCGCGTGAGTGAGTTGATCTCGCTTGATCTTGAAGATTACAACGAGACGGACCGCTGGGTAAAAATCTTGGGCAAGGGAAGCAAAGAGCGTTTGGTCCCTTTGACCGAACACCTGGCCGAGAATCTCGGTCTTTATTTACGCCAAATCCGCCCGGCTTTACTTAAAGCCGATCAAACGTCGGCGATCTTGATCAATGACCGTGGGCACCGTCCCTCGCGCGTGGATATTTGGCGCTGGCTTGCGGCTTGGTCTGAAAAAGCCGGCTTTGCAGAACCGGTGGGGCCGCACCGGTTTCGCCACGCCTGCGCGACCGCACTTTTAGAGAGCGGCGCTGATTTGCGTTCGATCCAAATGTTGCTCGGTCACGCAAGTCTTCAGACCACGCAAATTTACACCAATGTCACCACCTCTAATTTAGTCCGAACCGTGGATGAGCATCATCCTCTGGCGGAGTATTCCTTCGAGAAGACCAAGGACTGAGTTTCGCTTGTGACCTCAGCCATGAAGCTGATGTCATTTATTGAAGAGAACGATGAACTCCTGCCGGTCGAAGTTGAACTTGAGCTTTGGCCTGGTCTTCCTGATATTCATTTTTTAGGGCGCGCCGACTCGCACTTAAAAGAAGCCGCCAAGCGGATCAAGAGTGCGATTCGCTCACAAGGCTTTGAGTTTCCCCTGGCCCAGCAAATCTTGGTCAATCTTCGCCCCAGTCATTTAAAAAAGTCATCGCGCGGCCTTGAGCTGGCGGTGGCCGCGGCCTACCTGATGGAGTCCGGGCAAATCAAAAAATCCGAGAACGGGGCTTTTTATTTTGGTGAGCTCTCGCTCACGGGTGAGGTGAGTGCCCCCAGCGGGCTTGCTTGGATGGAGTCACCGCTCGAGAAAAAAGTGGTCACGGGTCAGCTCGCTGAAGTCTTGCCGTTTGATTGTGAGCAGGTGCTGACGCTGCAAGATTTGGCGGAGCCGGTGCCTGTCAAGGGTGAGTGGCCCGATCTTGAGTGGTCGCCGCCCGAGGAGGTCCTGAATCTTGAGATCTCGCAAAAGCGAGCGGATCTTCTGGGCGTGTTGGCGCTGGGTCAGCACTCGGTTCTCTTTGCCGGCGCTTCGGGCTCGGGTAAAACAACAGCCGCCAAAGTTTTGCACGCGCTCATGCCCGAGCCTGTGCGTGACGAAGAGCGCGAACTCTTGCGCCGGGCAAGGGGCTCCTTTCGGGCCCGCGGGTGGCGGCCCTTTGTGCAGCCACACCATAAAATTCCGGTGCACTCGTTGATCGGAGGTGGCTCCGAAGCGCATGGCGGGGAGCTGGCCAGGGCCGATCTGGGGCTGTTATTATTAGATGAATTTTTAGAATTCTCTCCGCACGTGATTGAGGCTTTGCGCGAGCCGCTTGAGCAGCGCCGCTTGCGCGTGAGCCGCGGGACCCGGGTCAAAGAGTACCGCGTGCGCTCGCAGTTTGTGGCAACCACCAACTTGTGTCCCTGCGGGGATTTTTTGCCCGGCAAAAAGATTCAAGGTCGCTGCCGTTTTAGTTTAGCCAAATGCAGATCGTACTCGGCTCGGTTTTCGGGGCCTTTGCTCGACCGGTTCGAAACCGTCGTACTTTTGGACAATGAAACGCGGAGCAAGGATGTGGAGCGCGTGCGGGTTCGCGACTTGAGAGCGCGGGTGCAAGCGCAGCGCGTGCGTTTGCGCGGGCTCGGGCGCAAGGCAGGCGTTGAGCCCCTGGCTGCCATCCAAGGCCGACTCGGCGCCTTTTGGAAAACTGAAGAGATCGACAAGATCGAGGGCTCCGAACGGCGGCGCATTGCGACAATGCGGATTGCTCAAAGTTTTAGCGATTGGGCTGAAGCCAGCGAAGTTCGGGGACCTCACTTGAATGAGGCGATGAAGATCACGGTGGGCACCTTTCAGAAACTCCGAAAATGGGACCTCTGAGCATGAGGTCACGAGCCGCTCGTTTGACTTGAAGGGCTTGGTTGTTTAAGGTCAGGGCTCTGTTCAATTTTTTGAACTGGTGGCATGGCCGAATAGTTAGGCAGCGCTCTGCAAAAGCGTCTACGGGGGTGCGATTCCCTCTGCCACCTCCAAATTCCATTTCGGAAAAAATCGAAAAACGAATTAAGCTACGGAAATCACGACCAAGTGATTTCGCATATTTAGCGCAGTTCTGAGTGAGCAAACATAACGTGAAAACACCCGAAATAACCCCACTTGGTGGGATTTAGGTGGGACGCAGGTGGGACTGAAAATTCAGTTTCCCCTCTGAAAACCAGTTTAAATCTCTCCCAGTTACCAAGTGGCCGATTTATTTCGGGTGATCAAATTATTTTGCGCGAGCGAAGTTTACCAATGAAGACTCGAAACTTCGCGCTCGAATTTCCGTAGCTCGGAAAAAAACCCCTAAAAACATGTGCAGGCAGATAGGCGCTCAAGTGCCTCTTTGCTGTGCGCCCAGTCGCGGCTAACTCCCCCCAACCTCCCGGGATTTGCCGCAGCTATCCGCCTTTCCCCTAATCAAGCACCCACTAGCAACAAGTTGGAGCAGGTGCTTGATTAGGGCCGGCAAATAGCTGCGACAAATCCCGGGAGGTTGGGGGGAGAAGGGCGAGTGGTTCCTAAGGTTTGGAGATCTCGGTGAACCCGATACTACAGGAAAATAGAGAGACTTTTCGAAAGTCGGAGCAATACGGAAAACGGATACGTGTCAGCGAGCGAGACAGGGATCTTTTAAAGTTCCTTTGCGAGATGAAATTCGCAAGCACGTCTGATGTTTATGAGAACTTCTTCAAAGTGCTCATGAACGGTGAGGCGAGCACGTCTAAGCGCTGGGCTTTTTGCCGTTTAAAGCGGCTAGAGAGTGAAGGCTGGCTGATGCGAAAATACTCGCATCAGATTCGCGAAAGCCTCTTTGTCACAACCCCTCGAGGGTACAGTATGTGCGAAGTGGCAATCTCGAGTTGGACGCTTCCGCGGCCGAGCTTCGGGATCAACTACAACACCTTTGATCATGATTGGCTCATGATCAAAATCAGAAGACTCCTTGAGCAATCAGGAAAAGCACGCGTTTAGATTTCCGAACGGGTGCTTCTAGCCAATCCTGAATTGCTCGAGGGATTTTCATCCGATTACTTTCCGGACGGCGTTTATGAGAGGCCGGACGGGGAGTTATGGGCGGTGGAGCTTGAGATCTCGCGCAAGGTGAAGAAGCAGTACAGAGAAAAGCTGAACCGATACGTGAGATATATCAGAGGCAACCAGAACTCCAAGTCCTCGATCAAGAAGGTTCATTTCTTGGTCGCCAAGGACGCCATTTTAAAAGTCCTTCAAGAAGAAACGAAAATATTCCCAGAATATTTTCTCATCCAATCACTGAGTGAATTTCTCGCTCAGAACGCAACCCAATCAAAAAAGGAAAACACATGAAACATAACACTTCCAACCAACAATCGTCCGCAAAACCGAACCCATTTCAAAATGGATTTCGGCCTACCTCTAAACCCATGAGCGATTTCATTAAAAAGCCGTTGGTGGCACCTGTCGTACAGGTTCAGGCTCCTGCTGAGACTTTAAAGTTATCTTTGAACCAAATGGAGATGATCTAATTTATGCTGGATATGCGCTACGCGCGGAAGCGTCAGATCATCAAACGATTTGGCGATTCGGATGTGACGAGAGCTGAACTTGGCGCTTTGTTACAAGCGGGACATGTTAAAACCAAGGATTCAGATCTCACGGCCGAATCCCTCCTTATCCCCACGCTGGCGGGCTACTCGGCTCTCAAAGAAATCGCAGAAGGCGCTCATTTACCAGAGCCCATCAACCGAATCTTTGAGCCGATGGTTCGCCACGACATTCTCCTTGGAGACATTCGCATTAAATTCGAGGAACTTCAGTTTATCGAAAGATGGAACTCCGAGGAGATGCTCAAGGTTCTCCCAGGCTTTGCGGCACTCATGCGCGATTTACCAGACGCCATGTGCGAGCGCAAAGACGGCCCTCGCTACTTCCTGGAACTTGAGATCAGCCAGAAAACAAAAAAGCAATACTCAGAACGCATCCAGGAATACCTGCAGCTGATCGAATTACCAGCTCTCAAATCCCAAAACGTCACGGGCGTGATCTTTATTTGTACCGATCCGCACGTGCAAAAAATCATCAAAGAGCTATTGCCAGTGGGCAATAAAGGATTTTCGGCCCTGCATATTTCCCGTTACTTGAAGGACTTCGAGCCTTCTGAGAGGGGAAATTGATGAAGCCGAAAATCAATATCGGCAGGGTGCGCGGAGGCACCCTGCTTCCTACCTATGATACTTTGACGGATGAGCAGATGAACCACCACGTCCATGTGGTTGGACCCACGGGGTATGGGAAAACCACGCTGCTCACTCACATTTTCCAGCACCAGGTTGAAGCTGGAAAAGGCCTACTCTTCATCGACCTTAAAGGCGATTTAGAAACGATCGAGAGCCTTTCGGCTATTACCAAGGCAGCAGGCCGCGAAGCAGACTTACAACTTCTTTCATTATCTGATCTCTCTTCCACTTA
The DNA here is from genome assembly GCA_046318155.1 of Bdellovibrio sp. GTDB lineage: Bacteria > Bdellovibrionota > Bdellovibrionia > Bdellovibrionales > Bdellovibrionaceae > JAHBUS01. Next base: position 7,236 of record JBKCUU010000104.1, read on the forward strand.
CTCTTACAATCCTTTCACGGGCGACACCGCCAATCAAATCCGCGACAAAATTATGTCGGCCTTTGAGTGGTCGGAAGAATTCTACAAAAGCCAGAGTGCGAGCTTCTTGCTGAAGCTGCTCATCGGACTCAAGCGCTTACAGGTGACTTCACAAATCCAGTGCACGCCGGCGCTAGTCCGCGGGTGTACCACCCACGGCGATAAAATATCCGAATACATTCGGAAGTTAGCGAAAGAAGAAATACAAGCAAGGCAGTGCCTGGAAGAAGCTTATCAACTCATGTCGAGCAATGACGGTTATAAGTCACTACAAGGCATGAGGACTCAAGTAGAGTCGC
>JBKCUU010000105.1:0-33808 GCA_046318155.1 Bdellovibrio sp.
CGTTGCTCCAAGACCACCGCCTGTGATGGTTTGTGCCGTTGCTCCTGTCACATCCACAACTGTTGTTCCACTGTAGTTTGTCGTTGTGGCAGAAATGGTCGTCCCAGCTCGCGAGTTAATTGTACCGCCAGTCATCGTCACAGCATAAGCCCCTGTGCCTTGTGCAAAAGTCAACAGCCCACCAGAATTGAGCGTTGCCATATTTACTGTGATCGCGGCAGCTGGCGCAAAAGTCACCGTGCCAGCGACCGCCGTTGTTCCGGTAAACGTCAAAGTATTGCTGCCACTCAAATTTAATCGAGGAATTGTCTGTGTTGTACCAGCCCCTGCCACAGTTTGAGCATTGCCGCCTGTGACGTCGACAACGCCAGTTCCTGTGTAGGTTGTTGTGGTTGCCGACAAAGTTGTGCCATTTAAAGAAGTGATTGTTCCGCCTGTAATCGTGGCCGCGACTCCGCCTCCTTGCGCGAAAGTTAAAATACCGTTGGCCCTCAAGTTAGATGCACCCAAGGTATAAGTTGTTGCTATCGTGGGTGAAAACATAACGTTATTATACGAGACTGTGCCGTTATCTGTGATCGTCGCAGCGGCCCCATTTGTCGCAAAATTCAAAGTCGATCCTGTGACTGAGATTACCCCCGTCGTATAGATATAGTTTCCGGTGATATTTAAGAAGTTTGTAAATGTAACCGCGCCCGCACTGTTGATTGTCAGGTTTGGCAGCTTGCCTGCTGTCGAAGCAGTCCCCGTGATTGTTTTTGCAGCCGCGCCGGTAACATTGATAACAGTGTTTACGCCTGCAGTTCGCGGCATTCCTAAATTAGTGACGTTGATATTACCTGCGGCATTGATCGTTGCAACGCCAGCAAATGTCGTGGTTCCTGTTCCATCTAAAATTAAGGTTCCGTTGACGGTCATACTGCTTGCGCCAGCCAAAGTATGCGTTAAATTAAGTCCAGTGAAGGTGACGTTGTTAACCATGTTTGCAACTGCCGAAGTATAAGTTCCTGTTCGTTGAAAATAAAGGGTCGAGCCCGTCACGGTGAAAGTGCCGGGGGCCGTATTGTAGCTGTATGACATCGGCGTCACACAACCCGAAAGCACAACGGTGCCGGCGCCGGTTCCGTTGATTTGCAATGCCGGTAGCTGGACACCCGGGCAAACTCCGCCGCTCGTTACGGTTTTTGTTTGTCCTGCGGCGGGGGCCATCGAAATGATTCCGGTTCCGACGTAGCCATTGCCAGTCGCAGTGACTGTATGCGATCCAGCACCAGTCATCGTGAGCGTCCCAGAGTTAAAAGTTCCAACCCCGACACTATCACCAATATTTAAATTTCGTGTCACAGAGGCCGTCCCGGTCATGGTGACTGTCGTTGTACCTGCCGTCGTCAGATTCAAGTTCGAGAAGGCGATCGCGGTTCCGCCACTCACCCTGATTGCAAGCGCTGCACTTGTGGTATTAAACGTCGTTAATCCGGTTGTTGGAGTAAAAGTCGAACCCGCGGAATAGTTCGGCAAAAAAGAGTTTCCAGAAAAGATATTGGGTCCCGTTCCGCCAATATAGTTACTTCCGCCCGTAACCATGTCAAAAGTATTGCTGAAGGTAATTGCTGAGCTACATCCGGCGGCGCCAAAGGTATTGGTATTTGCACCTTTTGTCTGGGTAAATGCGCCAGTAAATGTCAGTGATCCGGTTGTGCAATCAAATAAAATATTTCCGGCAGAGCTATTTAGAGAGGTCGCGCCAGCAACCGTGATGTTGCCCGCTAACCCCCGAAATGAGCCTCCGGTCATGTCCAAATTATTGCCAAAAGCCAAAGTGCCTGTACCCGTTGGGCCATTTAAGGTCCCCGCGCTTTGAGTAAAAGCCCCTGTAATTGTATTGGTGCCGCTGCTACCAAATGACCAGGCCCCACCAGACATCAAAAAGCCCCCGGTGGTCGTCATTGTTCCCGTTGTTGCCGAAACTGTCCCAGAGGTAATATTCACCCCGCCGGTTCCGATCGCAAGGGTGTTCGCTCCGAGAGAAATCGTGCCCGCATAACTATTAAACAAGTTTATCGAAAGGGCCGTGGCCGCAACATCGATTGTGCAATCGCAATTGGGTCCCGTGCATTGGCTTGAATCAAAAACCACCGAGCTTGTCGAGGTTGGAACAGCTCCGCCCGCCCAATTGCCTGGAGTGCTCCACTTGTTATCGCCGGCCAGACCGGTCCAGTTAAAGCCATATCCGGTGCAGCTTAGAATTCCCCCAGAATTCACAAGGGGGCTCGTCGAAGTTAATGTTCGTGTGTTGCAAAGAAGCGTTCCGCCATTATTGATTGTCAGAGCAGCAGGAGTTCCTGGGTTGACACTCATGTCACCGCTCATCGTTACGGTTCCGGTGTTGATTGTCATGGCGCCAATAACATTTGTCTGAGCGGCACCTAAGATCGTGACCAAAGTCCCTGCCGTGGCCTTGTTAACTAACAGCAGTCCATTTGGCAAAAATGTATTTGCCGAGATCGATGAGGCTGTCCCTGTCAACGTCATTTTAAGCCCGCCCCGTGCGCCTTCGCCGGTGGCGACTATATTTCCGTTTTGCAAAGTCAAAGTCATTGTGCCTGCTGAATCGACTCTGCAGTTCAGGCCGCAGCCCACGCCTGCACCAAAAGTCACATTTCCGGTGGCCGTTATTGCCGTTAGGCCGCTGAAGGCCACGTTATTAAGGCTCGTAATGTTGCCAAAATTAAACACTAAGTTGTTTGGATTAAACATGGTGGTGTTGGTCGTAACCGTCTGCGTCCCGGTGGTCAAAAGCGTGATTGTTCCTGAGTTGGCCGAAACATTGCCGGCAGCAGTTATATTGGCAATATTGATATTGCCAGAAATTTGAGTGTCTCCACTGCTGAATCGAAAGCAAGGAGCACTGGGGCAAGACGTCACATTCCATGTTCCTGATAAAGTGAAAGGACCACCGATGGTCCAGCTCCCAGTTCCACCATTAAAGGTTGGCCCCGCGGCGAGCCCTCCGCCAATGTTAAAGGTAAAGCCAGTGCTTCCAACCACGTTTGTCGACGTGCCGCCGGCGAAGCTGGCTGCTGCTGTTCCTTGCGTAAAGCCGCCATTAAAATTGTTCGTTCCAGAAGTTGAGGTGTAAGATCCGCCGCTTAAGGTAAATAATCCTGTTGTCGTCACGGTATGAGTTGTGGTCGAGACCGCACCGCCGCTTGCGGTCCATGTTCCACCCACATTGAGGGGACCGCCGATTGAAATCGTGCCCGCAGACGTTGCAAGAGCACTGACTCCAGAAAGCGTCGTTGTTCCCAAGGTCGAGAGCGTTCCAGAGCTGCTAAAACTGACGTTGCCGGCAAATGTTGAAGTGTTCCTAGCTGTTGAAAAACTGCCAGTGCCGCTAATTGCAGTGGCGCCCGTCACCGCCAAAGTTGATCCAACCGTGTTGCCTCCGGTAAAGGTGCCTCCGGTTTGAGTAATGCCTCCGTTAAAGGTGCCAGAGCCCGTTGTCGAAATGTAACTTCCCGAAGATAAAGTGAACAGACCTGTCGCGGTCACGGTGGCCGCGTTGGCATTCACTGTTGCACCACTGATCGCAGACGTGCTTGTTAGGTTTGTGGTGCCGATAAAATTGACGGTGCCGCTAGAGGCAGAAAAAGCACCCAAGGAACTGGAGCCTTTGGTTGTCAAAGTTCCGCCAGATACCGTCGTGGCGACTAAAGAGTTTGTCGTCGATGATAAAGTCATCGCACCGCCTGTAACCGTCGTTGCTCCGCCAATGGTGACCGAGGCGGCATTGGTAAAATCGACCGTGTTCGAGGCTTGTGAATAGGTTCCAGAAATCGCAATGGTGACACCGGCACTTGCGGTGATACTGCTCGTTGCTAACCAATTCGCATCAATGTTAATTCCAGCAATACTGATATTGGTGTCAATAATTGGGCTGCACCTAAGCACGCTTTGATAACAAATACCGATAAAATTTGCCGTATCGGCAGATCCAGGAACAACGCCGCCAGACCAGTTATCAGGATTTGACCAGTTGGAATTAGAACCATTGCCGATCCAAGAGTAGGGCGGGTAGCGAAAGTTTAAGAATACGTTGTAGGTGGCATCTGCAAAGGTGACGATCGCGATAAAATAAATAGAAAGCGTCAGCAATTTTCTTTTCATTGCTAGCACCTAGCCAAGACTGGCCCGCACTGAACTATAATCCCGAAACCCAGGAAATGAAACACGTGCCCCCGCCGACGTTCGTGGTGTAAATAATTGTGTAAATCGATCTTGTACCAGATTTGGTCGGAGCATTGGCCGGAACAAAAGACGTGGCTGTGCATGAGCCGCCAAAAGTATATGTGCGCGAAGTGGTATCTGCAATGATCAGTGAGTAGGCTCCCCCGCTCGTGAGACCACTAATCGATAATGCTGCTCCAGAAGCATTTTGCAAAACCTGAACGTTGCCTGTAGAAAAATTAACCGCAGCCGTTGGTCCTGCAATATTATTATCGGCAGCGACAATCGCTCCTCCAGAAGAAGCAAGACTTCTGGACGTCACATCACCATCTTTAGTCACAGCCATTCTTTCGACGCCATTGTTTGCAACCGAAAGCAGCTTAGCGCCAGTCGTGGTGTAGTTCGTCGATGAATTCAGCGTAAAGGCTTTTGCCGATGCGCTGTCTGCCACCGTTGAGGTCATTGTTCCAGCAGATAAGGTTTGACCCACAAACGTGGGTGAGGCGCCAGAGTGAATATCTTGCGGACCGCTGAGGGTAATGCTGCCAGCACCATTGGAAACTGAAATACGATTCGTGGTTCCTGTGATTCCGGCAAGGGTATAGCCTGCGCCGTTTCCGATTGGCAAAAATCCGTTGGTTGCCGTGCTGCCATCAACGCCAGTTCCGCCTTTAGACGCTGGCACGATTCCGCCAGACCAGGCTCCTGTTGAACTGAGCACGGTAGATCCATTGATCATCAAGTCGCCATCTTTAGTAACAGCTAGTTTTTCGACGCTATTGTTTGCAATCGAAAGAAGTTTCGCGCCCGCGTTGGTATAGTTTGTCGAAGTGTTTAGAGTGAAGGCTTTTGCCGTCCCACCATCTGCGACGCTCGAGGTTGTCTGGCCACTTGTCGTTAGAAGCGATCCATCTTGAACCACAGAGAACCGATCAACACCGTTATTTTGAACAGAAAGAAGGTTTGCCGAGGTTGTATAAGCAGCCGAGGTGTTTAACGTAAATGCTTTTGCAGCAACGCCATTTGCAACTGTCGAGGTCAGAGTCCCTGCGGACAAAGTTTGACCCATAAATGTGGGGGACGCCGTGGCTCGAATATCCTGTGCAGTATCAAGCATGATGCTTCCAGCACCATTTGTGATGGTCACACCCTGATTGGTATTCTGAGTAATGTTGGCCAAGGTATAGCCAGCGCCATTGCCAATCGGAATTCTTCCATTTGCAGCCGTGCTGCCATCAAATCCTGTTCCGCCTTTAGACGCAGGGACGATTCCACCTGACCAGGCCCCTGTTGAGCTGAGCACGGTAGATCCATTGATCATCAAGTCACCATCTTTAGTGACCGCCAGTTTTTCGACGCTGTTGTTTGCAATCGAAAGAAGTTTGGCCCCTGCGGTGGTGTAGTTCGCTGAAGAGTTCATAGTGAAGGCGACTGCAGTACCACTATTTGCCACATTAGAGGTCATTGTTCCAGCAGATAAAGTTTGGCCCACAAAAGTCGGAGACGCGCCCGTATGAATATCTTGTGGACCGCTGAGCGTGATCGAACCTGCGCCTGGAGTCACAGTGATTCGATTGGCTGTGCCAGCAATGCTGCCGACAACTGGAGCTAAGCCTGTTGAACCGATCAGAAGCTGACCATTTGTCATGACTCCGCCCTCAATAATTGCTCCGCCACTAGAGACCATGATCTGATTGTTTGTGAGTGCTGTCGTGCTATTTGTCCCACCCCTATTGATCGGAACTGTGTTGAGTGTCAGGGTTCCATTGCTGGCCAGTGTGGCGGCTCCGCTGATGGCAACTGGAGTGGCAACACTCGAACCATTACCAACCCAAATATTAGCCGTCGCGAGTCCCGTCGATAATTTATTTGAAAACGTCGTCCAGTCGGCCGAGGTCAGGGCACCCCGACGAGTCGCATCAGCGTTAGGAAGATTAAAAGTATGCGTTGAGGCCGCCGAGCTAATATTGAAATCAACTCCAGAAGTTCCTGTCGCAAAAGTTTGCGTGGAGCCCGTTATAGAATTTAGTGACGTCAAACCAGAACCCGCGATTCCAAGCGATTGTGCTGCAGCCCCATCCCAATATTTGACTTGGCCGGCCGTCGTGTTGAACCAAACTTTACCTTTATCTGTAACTCCAAGTCCCGTGGGATCCGTGGCGACTGCATTGAGTCCTAGGCTGCCTGTTAAAACATCGCCGGCCTTATTAAGTGGCGTGTATCCAAGAGCCGTTGTGATGTTTGAGGGCGAAAGAGCCGTGATACCTGTGACTCGTCCTTTTGCATCGACTGTGACATTCGAATAGGCGCCAGCCGTTACGCCGGAGCTTGCAAGTGTCGCCACGCCGGCATTGGACAACGTGACATCACCCGTGATCGCAACAGGAGCGGCCACGCTGCCGGCGCTTCCGACCCAAACATTGGCAGGTGCTAACGATGCGCCAACTGGCGAAGGACTATTTGCAGCAATTGTGATGCTACCGGGGCCTGGTGTGATCGAGATTCCAGAGCCTGCGGTGATGCTTGCTGGCACGGGAGCTGAACCCGTTGCTCCAATTAAGATCTGTCCGTTACTTAAGACCTGCGAGGTCACCTGAGTGCCAATCGCATTCATCGCAAGAACTCCATTACCTGCTAAGCTCGTCACTCCGGTACCGCCACCAAGAACTGGCAGTGTGCCCGGAGTTTGGGCCACCCAATTTCCGCCGACAAACGTCAAATACTGACCCGCGGTTGGCACAGCCGTAAAATCAATCGGATATGATTTTAATCTGTTCACCGAAAGACTTGTATAGCCTCCTGAAACATCACCGCCAAAGGCCGAGTTGCCTTGAATTGCTGTATTGGCTGCTGAGCCATAAGTGACATTGAAAACAGGGTCCGTTGCAGTACCTGAATTTGTAAGCCCTGTTCCTGCGGTCGCTGTTTGCACGCTTGAATTGGTATTACTTAGCGTGATCGCGGCACTTCCATTCCAGTATCTTAACGTATTGGTTGTTGAATTGACCCAAACTGTTCCTGTCGCCGCAGCTCCGAGGATGGTCAACGCAGAAATTAAAGGGACTTCTTGAGCTGTGGTGTATTTGCCTAAGCCTGTCGTCCCTGCCACGGTAACAGAATTCGGAAACGCGACATTTCCCAAGGCACTAATATTGATTGCTGCCGTGGCCCCAGAATAAATAATTAAACCATTGGTTCCTTCTTGCGCAACAATCGAGGCCCGCCTTGTGGCGCCGCCATAAAAATCAACGGCCGAAGATCCGCCGCCGCCGCCAATTGCACCCAAACGAATTGTCGGCGAGACCTTTTCGATATGAATATCCGCCAAGGGGCTTGGTAAACCAATCCCCAGTCTTCCCGACGCGCTGGTCGCAAGTATATTTTGTGTTGTCGAAATATTTCCTGTTACAGAGTTAGACCCATCCGTTCGAAGATAAACAGAATCATGATGATGGAGCGTCGAGGCATCAGTGCCGTCAACCACGCCCATCAAACGAGCTTGGGTCAGGTTTGGACCTTGGACTTGCAAAATTTGATTGCTTGAGAGGCCATCTAGCATCTGAGCGTTGATCGCAAAAGGGGCCGCCGCGATCGTCTGCATCCCTGCCATCGGCGTCCCGTCAATAACCAGTTCTAAACGGCGCCAGTCATTCGAGCCCGGAGCATAAAGCCCAGCGCAAGAGTCTACCAGGGTTAATGTCGGCGAATTGTTGTACACGTTTAAAAAAGTATTTGCCGGACCGGTTGAGTTGGCTGCGGCTCCGAGCATGACCGAGATCATTCCAAATGAGGTTGGCGTAACAGCTTGAGTCTCTTCGTAAATATAGCAGCTTCCTGCCGGAGGATAGATGCGAAATTTGATGGTGACGGGGTAGTTAATGGGGTTTCCGCCCGTGTCAGTGATGCGGCCTTGAAATGGAAGAAGCTGTGGAACGCCGCCGCCAGCAAGCCCCACCTGACTGATCAGCAAGACGGCAATCTGAAGTAATGACTTCAGCCATCGATTACTGAGCATAGACCGCCCCTAAAGAATGCGTATCGAAGCGAAAAAAACCGTTGGCGCTTGAATTGCCAGAAATTCCATTATGAATGGCTGACTGATGCCCGCGAAAGATCTCCTGATCCAAATGGGCGGCTGAAACAAAAGTAAGAATTGAACCTGCCGGCGGCAAAGTAAAGTTAATCGTCACTCTAAATGTTGGACTATACTGATTGTTGACAGACCTCGAGCGGACGTAAACTTTGATCTGACCTGTTATCGCCATTGCGGGCAAGGTGTAGCTCGAGTTCACGCAGCCTGGGGAAGAATCTGTCCAGCTTGAGTTATCGTATGAGTATTGCAGCGAAGCTGCGCTTTGATCACAAGTTCCTGTCACCGTATAGGTTTGAACTGTCGTTGAAATTGTTCCGCCATTACTAGCACCCGTGATCGTGGGACCTTTCAACTCAATCAAGTCTTGAGCGGTCGGATCCGGCGACTGCAACGAACACGCGGGTAGCCATCCAATTGCTGCAAAAAGAATCAGCCTCTTGAAGCTCGTTTCGGTGTTCGAAAAAATCCTTAAAGATTTCATAACTATAAGATCGGAAGGGCGACTCCAAGAATTGAGAAAGTCCGGTATTTCGTTAGAAATTGAGACAAACGTCTTGGAAAAAACCCGCCGATCTAACCCTTGGTCTTGTCTCAAGCCGAGACAGCTTGGGCTCGGGCCACGCCCCCTTGTTTTTCCAGAATGACATAGACACCGACTCGGCGTCAGGACTTTCTGTGACCTGGACTGGCCTTTCGGGCTAGGGAACCCGAGTCCAAATGTAGGTCAAAGTTTCATCGCCGAGGTTCAGCTCTGTCTCGAGAGTGTCTTGGGTCAAGTGCAGGGGAGTTTGGCTTTTACTTCCCATCTGCATATCAGGGTCACGTCCACAGTCAGCGCCATTGTTCGGGTTGACCCAGAAGACCTCTTGGATGAGGAGTCCGTTTTGAACGGTAAATCGTGCTTTACGCTCACAAAAACCGCGTTCGCCAATGCGGGTCCAATGAAGGCGATTAGTTCCATCGCCAAAAAATTCGAAGCGCAAGACAAGATCGGGATTAGGGCGCGGTCTAACCTGTCCTTGGTAGCGGATGCTGGTGAACTCCCAAGTACCGAAAATGGCGGCGGGCGTGTCAGCAGAAAGCATCGGCGAAAAACCTAAAACAAGACTTAAAAAGACCAAGTGAGATAACGACATGCCATTCTCCGCCTCTACATCTCTAAGGCCTGTAGAGAGACAGACATATACCTGAAAACGCTGAACTCCGGTACCAGATTTCTCTGCCGGAAAAACCTTCAATGCCTCACCCTAGGGGGCTCCCCAAAAAAGGCACTGTCTCACCTGTTGACAGGTCACATTGACAGAGGCGCCCCTTAAAGCGCTTTACAGCGGCATAGATCTTTCATTGAATCTTCTGAGGTCTGATCTAAGGGGAGTTTTTATGACATTTATCGTGGCCGAGACCTTTGTTTTTTTTTCGGCACGCATGAGCTTTGCTGTGAAGCTCGCCTTTTTTTGTGTTTCGTTGTTCACGAGCCTCGTTTCGGCCAAGGCTCCTCGCCATCAAAGTATTTGCACCAATCAAACTGCCCGCCAGGTGATGTCGCAGCCCAATTTTTTTCGTCCCGTCAGTGAGCTCAAATCTGTAATCGAAAAGAATGATCTGATCCTTTTGGGCGAGCTGCATTTTGATCTTCCGGGTTCACGCCAAGCGGTGATCCAAGCTTTGGCGGCCTTGACCACCGAAAAAACCTGTTTTTTTTATGAGCTTCGCTCCAATAAAACGATCCAGCAGCACCTCATCGAGATGCGCAGGCCCTACTACGAGCTCAATCTTGAGCAGTTCTCCGAAATTCATAGTGCCGCGATCGCAGCAAAAATGATCGAAATCACAGTCGATTCAGATAACGAAAGCCAGTACAACATGGACCTTCCTAATTTGAACGAGCGCAACGAAGTCATGGCGCGAAACATGGCCGCGGCTCTCCAATCGGGTCTGTGCAAAAAAGGAATTTTAATCGTCGGCAAATCTCACCTCGAAAGAGAAGGTGCGGATTGGTTAAACATTCAAGACTATCTCAAACCTCATGCGATTAAGGCCGTCGCGATTAACCTCCAAAACTCGAAAGAGCGCATTGGATTTTCGTCGGATCCAGAATTGTCTTCTTGGAATGGCGTTTGCCCCAAGCGCACCGGACTGGCAATCTTCCGTGACTTGCGATTCTTTGAACATAAAGACCTGCCGCAAACTCTCTCATTTCAGCCGATAGCCAAGCGGCCCACGGGCGCTTGGAGAGATTTTGACTATACGATATTACTCCCAGTTAAATAATCAAATCTCGCGCCGCAAAAATTTTTGCCACCACTTTTTTTTTCGTGGTGGAACTGGGAGCGTCCAATCAAATTGCTTTAACATTTGCAGCCCCTCCTCACTCGTTTTTGCTTGGAGCAAAAACGAATCAATCTTTTGCTGCCAGACTTCTTTGGTTTGCCAATAGTGATGAATGACATCATCGCTCGGCGAAACCTTGCCTGTTGATTGCAGAAAATAAGAAACAGCCAGCTGCTCGATGACGTGCTTTTGATAACGTGCGTACGCCACATCGGTAAACTCGATCATTTGATCGAGAAGATCAAAGTGTTGGGGGTGAAGACCGATGACACCCGCGTTCCACATCGACGTGGTGCTCGGAACCTGCAAAACACCGCCCCTCAGGGGAAACACGTTCTTGCGGCAAAATTTAGCCATTTTTTTTGTCAAAGGGTCGCGGGCCTGATCCAGCCGGCTCTCTTCGAGATGCATAAGATGATGGCCCGGGCCCATGCGAGATCTTAAAGAGTCGGGGCTTTGCAAAAAAATCGTGTCGCCGTCTAAGTACAAAAGTGGTTCGTTTAAGTTTTGCGATGCCTGTTTGAGAACTTCGAGCTTCACTCGGTGAACGAAATCAATTTCTCCGCGCCAGGCTTTAATCTTCTCGGGAGTCATGGCGACGATCACAACACGCGGGGTGCTTTTAAAAAAAGAGGTCAGGCGCTGAACTTGATCGGTATAAATCCAAACTTCGTCTGAGGAATTCCACCTTAGAACGGTCAGGACAGAAAAAATCGACTGATCAATGATGTCTTTGCGGCCGTAAGCTTGGACGACGATTCTCAAGTTGAACGACCTTTCTTAAAGGCTAGGTTTGTGTCGCCAAACTCTCGAGCCAAGCTCGCATTTTAACCAAACCCTCTTCAAGAGGGACTTTGGGCGACCAACCAACCAAATGTTTTTTCGCCTTGGTCAGGTCAGGCCGGCGCTGACGAGGGTCGTCCTTCGGCATTTCCATGAAGCGTATGTCGAGCTTGCGATCAGAAAACATTTTCTGCACGATTTGTGCGAGTTCTAAAATCGTAAACTCGCGGTCGTTGCCGATGTTGACAGGTTCGATCAATTCCGTTTGCGCGTAAAGTTCGATCCCTGCGCAAAGATCATCGACAAAGCAAAAGCTACGCGTCTGTTTACCTTCACCAAAGATGGTGAGGGCTTTGCCTTCTAGGGCCTGAACGAGCAGGTTGATCACGACACGTCCGTCGGAAGGGTTCATGCGAGGGCCGTAGGTATTAAAGATCCGAACAAAGCCGTGATGGGTGTTCTTCTTTAAGTTGTGCGTGAAAATCAAGGATTCGCCAAAACGTTTGGCTTCATCGTAGCAAGATCGCACGCCCACCGTGTTGACATTACCCCAGTAAGATTCCGGCTGGGGCGAAATGTCGGGGTCTCCGTAAATTTCACTTGTCGAAGCAAAGACAACCCGGGCACCAACGCTATCGGCAAACTCAAGGGCACGGTTTGTTCCAACTGAATTGACCCACATCGTCTCGAGCGCCATTTCTTGATAAAGCGGGGGCGAAGCCGGGGAGGCAAAGTGCAAAACATGACTGACTTTTTTCTGAACAAAATCAGGAATCGTCTTGAGCCACGAATCCCAAGGCGCTGTGACATCAGCTTCAACAAAAAAAAGTCGGTCGGCAGCCTCAGGCAAAGACTCGAGGTAGGGGCGGTTCGCCTTCAGGCCCGTGCAAAAGTTGTCGACCGCGATGACTCGGTGGCCTTTTTTCAAAAGCCGTTCGGTCAAATGCGATCCTAAAAAACCACCGGCGCCGGTAATCAGAACGTTGTCAAAACCCATCCCTAAGGAACTATCAAATTCAAACCTGCCTTGCAATGTCGTCGTCGAGCCGGCCCCGGGGTTGATTTGGATTATTGGTCCAGTTTTAAAGCGCTGGATCTCGCCCAACTCACCGAAGCGTGAAAGATTGGTGTCATCGAGTTAGGGGGCTGTGAGGCTCTATTGAAAGACTTAAGAGGGGGATTCCAAGGATGGAAAAAGCTCCATTTCAACAAGTAATCGAATTAAGTGGCTTGCCCGAGAACGAGGCCAGCGATTTTTTGCACCAGGCGTTTCAAAAGTGCGGCTTGAGCTTTCAGGATGGCGACCTTGAGGACTTGCGTTCGGTCTTGACCGATATGCTCCAAGATCTGATTCTCGCGACCGAAGAGCATTAGCCGCAATTTTATGGCACTCAAGAAAAGAGAGAGCGCAATTGCGCTCTCTCTTTTCTTTTTTAACATTTGATTTTACCCAGAGGCCAAGGCCTCCAGACTTAACGATTATGTCCGCTCAACAACAACCTGGATGGTTGCCTCGAGGCCTTCGCCCATTTTGATCGAAGCTTTGTGTGTCCCCAAAACTTTGATTTGCTCTTCCAGGTGGATGTCACGTCGGTCAATCGAGAATCCCGCTTTTTCAAGCTCACGAGAAATGTCAGAGGTCGTGATCGAACCAAAAATTTTATCAGTATCAGCTGCGGCCATTTTGAACTTCACAGATGTTCCGCTGATTTTAACCAAGGTCCCTTTGCGCTCTTCAATTGCCTTTTTCTTTTTTGATTCAGCAACGGCCTTTAAGTGTTCCCATTGTTTTGCTTTTTTCTCGGTCGCCTCTTCAGCCAACTTGCGAGGAAAAAGAAAGTTTCGAGCAAATCCGGCCGAAACATTAACCACTTCGCCAGTTTTACCCACATCTTTAACGTCTTTATTCAGAATAACTTTCATACATGTTCCTTATTGTTTTGGTCTTTTTCAGGCAGCGAATTCCCTCTCATCCGTCGTCTAAAATCAACCCAGTAATCGACAAGGCCAACCAGGCTCAGCAGGAAAAAGAGCTGGCCAACCACAAATACATAAATCAGCAATCGAATTAGAAAGCCGACGCGATAATGCGCAAACGCACTTTCTAAAACTGCGAGTCCTTGAAAAAAGTAGGCGCCGACCATCACGTTAAAAACATTCAACGCGACAACAGAAACCCAAGGGTTGTCCATTTTCAAGAAGCTGAGCAAAAACGAGAACATCGCAACCCAAACCATAAAGTCGGGCATTCGGAACTCAAGCAAGCGGATTCCTGCGGCCGCTCGCTCAAATCGAAGTCCTGCTAAAAAAGCCACTCGGCGGTCCAAAATCAAGGCGAATGCCAACGAGCTCAAAACCAAAATTGCCATCATGGATGGGAGCTGGTTAATCAAGAACTGGGCATCGATCTTGACTCCCGAGAGCCAAGACGAGGGTTCTTTTGTCGACGGCATCTGCTTGAGAATGTTGTCCAAGCTTTGATGCAAGATTTCATTCAGATTGATCCCCGTCCACTGAAGCAGAAGCCAAGGTCCTACAACAGACAGAACGGTTCCCAGGAAGACAGACCAGAAAGCGGCCGCAAAGCCAGCCTTTCCGCGATCTTCAAACTCCCCATAGACACCGATACAGACCCATATGCCGATGAGCAAAAAGGCAATGGGACCGAGCCCTAACATTGCGAGCACAAATGTCGCAACGGCTCCTGATGTCCAGTAAAGAGTCGCGCCCCCAACGTTTCGAAGGACTCGAAGCAGTGGTGCCCCCAAGAACGAAAACAAAATCGTCACGACGGCAGCCAGTGCTGTCAGGGCGATAAGTTTTTTCTTCGAGGCGGGCCGGATTATCGTCATGGAGATGTTCTCTCTTAACTTTTAAAATTTTTCTTAAATACAAAATCAAAGGCAAAGATCAAAAGCGAAGATTAGTACTCGCCTTTGCCACCGCGGTCACCACGGTCACCGCGGTCACCACGATCGCCTCTGTCGCCACGATCGCCACGATCGCCGCGGTCAAAACCGCCGCCACCCTCGCGAGCCGCTGCGAAAGCCGCACGACGTGCTTGAGCTTTTGCTTCGCGCTCTTTTTCGCGGTTTGCAGACTCGGTCAGGCCTTTTTTGAACGCCTCGAGGTACTTCGCCAATGAGGTGCGGGTGTCGAGTTTGCCGTGCATGAAACGCAAAACTTTGTCGTTGATGCGCATGGTCCGCTCGATCTCCATGATCGCAGCCGGTTGTGATTCAAACAACGCATGGAAGTAGATTCCTTTTTTTAGCTTGCCGATGGGATTTGCAAGTGTGCGTTTTCCCCAAGTTTCCAAAGAAAAGACGGATCCTTTGAAATTTGAGATGATGCTTTTGTTCTTAGTGAACAATGCTTTTTGCTCTTCGAGAGTTGCGTCGGGATGCATGATCACGACGACTTCAAAAGGGCGCTTCTGGTCTTGCGACCGTTCTACTGTAGCCATTTAAGGTCCTTCCGGTTAAAGCTTGCGGGGATACCCACAAACAAGGATTTGTGTCTTGTTAAGTCTGGGCTGGTTTAGCATCTTTGAGCTGGGGCGACAAGCCCTCGACTCTGCTTTTCTTGAGGGCACACCCAAACTCGGGCTAAACTCTAGAGATCATGCTGGTTTACCTCGAAATTCTAGATGGACCCTCTGCCGGACAACGCCACCCCGTTTGGGAGGGCGTTCGTATCGGCCGAAGCACCGGCGAGGTCCTGCTCGATGATGCCAAAGTCTCGTCTTTGCACGCTCAAGTCGAAGCAGACAAGCGCGGGTCTTTGGTTCTAGCTGATCGAGATTCGGCGAACGGCCTCAAAATCAATGGGAATAAGGTCAAGCGAGTGGCCTTGCTGCTTGGCGTTAGGTTCCAAGTTGGAAGAACAACTTTGCGCGTAGCTGAAATCTCGGATGAAAAACCGCCGGAGCGGGTGATTCCGATTCAGACTCGTGCCTGGAAGGACGTCTTGCTCGAAAAAGTCCCGATTCGCGCCAATAAAAATCGCGACAACTCGATGACGGTTGAGGCCTTTCGGCCCGCCTTGCAGCTGGACTTTATTGAGGGTCAACAAATGGACCATCAAGTTTTGCTGGGATATGGTCCTCGCCGCTTTGGTTCTGATGTTTTGGATGTCGAATTGATTGAGCCACTCTGTCCTCCGCTGGCTTTTGAAATCCGCTCCGAGGGCGGCGCTGCCTATTTTAAAACCCAGTATCCAAAGTTGGTGCTCCTGAACGACGTCGCAACGACCGAGGCTCCCTTGAAAGAGGGTGACCGTATCCGCATCGGACAAACCTTGATTCAAGTGAGTTTTGCCTTATGAAAACTGTCCCAAAAGAAATCTCGAGCTTTAGAACCAAAGATGGCGCTGAGGTTTATTATGAGGTTCGCGGCGAAGGCGAGCCCGTCGTTTTTGTTTACGGCATCGCCTGCTTACTGAATCACTGGCATCATCAACTTCATTATTTTGCGGAGAACATGAAGGTTTACGCTTACGATTTGCGCGGCCATCATCAGAGCACCGCGGGTGACCCCGCAAAGCTCACCGTTAAGGGTATGGGCGAAGATTTGGCCGAACTGCTGGAGCACTGGGGGCTCAATCAGGTGCATTTAGTTGGACACAGCTTTGGCGTGCCCGTTTTGTTTGAAGCCTACAACATTGTACCCCAGAGAATTAAGTCTTTAAGTTTCATCAATGGCTTTGCGCAAAATCCAATCAAAGGGATGTTTGGCCTCGATGTCGTCGAACCTTTTTTTCATTTTGCAAAAGGCCTCTACGAAAAAAATCCCGCACTTTTCAAAACGACATGGAAGGCCGCTGTCGACAATCCTCTTTCTATTTTTATGTCGGGCCTAGCGGGCGGCTTTAACCTTCAGCTCACCCAATTTAAAGATATCGAAGTGTATGCCCGAGGAGTTTCTCAACTCGATCTTTCGGTCTTCTTGCCTTTATTCGAGAACATGATGACCTTCGACGGACGCAAAATCGCCGAACAAATCAAAGTCCCAACTCTCGTGATGGCCGGCGAGCGCGACTTCGTGACCCCCTTCAAATTCCAGGAAGACATGCACCGCCTCATCAAGGGTAGCGAACTCGTCCGTCTCCCCTATGGCTCCCACTGCTGCCAACTCGACTTCCCCGACTACGTCAACCTCCGCCTAGAAAAACACTTCCACCGCCCCTCTTAAAGTAAGCGGCCTCGCAAAGAGAGTAGCCAGACGCAACCCCTTCTACAAACAAACCCTTGTCCAAACAGTCCAATCGCCAGAGCGCCCGTAGGGGCGCGCACCCGAACGGACATCTATGATCACGGAGGCCCAAAGGGCCGACCAAAAGACGGAGATGTACGCACAAATTGTTGGCATCCTCTTTGCCCCTACAGACATCGAGAGGTGCTTATGAAAAACGTTGTTGGTTTAACGGTGTCGTGTTTCGTCGCTTTGTCTGTTGTGGTCGCATGTGGCCAAAAAGATGACAGTCAAAAGCGGCCGGTCATTCCTGTACGGGGAGCTTCCCCAAACAAACCACTGGGCAATCAGCCTACTGGAAACACGCCTCGCAGTACGCCAGCACCGGCAAATCCTGCGCGCTCCATTGATCCTGCGAAGCCCGCGCCCGCTGCTGAGGAGCCTTATTCGATTGATGAATCACGCCTGAGCGAACAGCCCATGTCGGCCTCGGCCGAGTGCGCGCTTCCTCGCGAGCTCGAAATGTCTCGAAATGAGTCAGCGGACTTGAGCAACTTAGTGGATAATCAAGCCGGAACTTGGGAGCTCGAAAAGACCGAGGTCTGGTCTGAAGTTGAGAACACAGATACAAAAGCGAAAGCGCAGCTCCTTGCGACAGGCGACGAAACGCCTTTGAGCGCGCAGCCCAACCGATCGGTCGAAGAGCGTGTCCGCGTGACTTGCCATACAGCTAAAGCTCTCGTTTCAACAGGTATTGAGGGCATGCCCTTTTTGCGCGTTCAAATCGACTTCCCCAAAAACATTGACCGCAAGTCCGGCGACATCGCTTTGTTTCGCCAAGATCTCTTTATCGCCAGCAAAGAAAAAGCAAAAGCCGGCATGACTGTTTATCCGCGAGCGGTTAATGCGAAGCAGTCCACACAGATTTCTCAGTTCTCAGGCGTTCTTAATCAGTCCGTTGCGGTCAGTGAAGATAAAAAGTCTGCCACGATCATGATCAAGACTGTTGAACTCTTGGGCCGCGGTGCCAATCACAAGTGGACAACGGTTCGCAAGGCAACTTACAAATCCATGGGTCAATAAAAAATAGAGAGGGGGATTTTGAATCCTTCTTCCTCTGATTTTGAGATTTTACCGGCTTATTTATAGCCGAGAAGTCAAAAACCCCGGCTCTCAACCGGGGTTTTCTTTTTTTCACTCATTTTTCATTGTCGCAAGGTGCGCTTATCGAAAGGCGGCCTTTGTGACATCAAAACCATAGCCCTCGACTGAATCGTCCGAAGTAAAAACGATGCGAACGTAATCGCCAGAGATCGCCGGCGAGTAGGAGTCATTGTAGTTCCCAGACATTTCGGCCACCTTGTTTCCCGCACGGTCGTACAACGTGACTTTGTCATAGTTTTTTTCAGTCTCAAATCGCGAAAAGTAGAGCGCGACTTCTTTAGCGCCGGGAACATCAAGCTCAAAAATCTCTTTGGTTTTTTTTCCGTAAGGATGAGCCGAAGAAACCGAAACCGCCTTGCTTGCCCACTGTGCGGGATCATTCATATCCGGAGGGGTCACCACGTTGGCCAAAGCATTGTACGCGCTACTGAGGCCGCCGGTTTTTGTTTTGCCGACCAAGGCGGGGATTCGGCGCGCAGTCGACATGATTCGTTCCTTCATCTCAACGCCTGTAAGGCTGGGCTCGCTTGCAGCGAGCAGGCCTGCGATACCCGAAACATGAGGCGTTGCCATTGAAGTTCCCGACCAAGAATCATAGCCGCCGCCAACCACAGCACTGTAGACGTTGACGCCTGGAGCGCCGACGTGAACTGTTTTCTTGCCGTAGTTCGAAAATGAGGCCAGGTTTCCGCGATTATCGATGGCAGCGACCGTCAAGATATTCGGAACTTCGTAGTTGGCGGGGTATGTCGGTGACGAGTCATTATTGCTCCCATCATTGCCTGCCGCCGCGACAAACAGTGTACCGGCGGCGTTCGAGCGCTCGATGGCTTCTTTCAAAGTTTGCGAAAATCCGCCGCCGCCCCAAGAGTTGCTTAAGATTTTTGCGCCCATTTTCGTTGCGTAATCAATCGCAAGAATCGCGCCCTCAAGAGATCCGCCGCCATCAGCACCTAGAAACTTGATCGGCATAATACGAACATTCCAGTTCAGTCCGACAATGCCACGGCCATCATCACCGCGTGCGCCTATGACACCAGAGCAATGCGAACCATGACCATGATCATCGAGGCCGTTGGCCACTGGTTTTGAAGCTTCAGTAAAGTTCATTCCATGCACATCATCAACGTAACCATTGTTATCGTCGTCAACGCCGGCCAAGCCGTTCAATTCAACTTCGTTTACCCACACATTATCTTTTAAGTCCGGATGGTTGTAATCAACGCCGGTATCAATGACCGCGATGACCACGCTCGATGAGCCCGTCGAGATGTCCCAAGCTTTTTCAGCGTCAACATCAAGGCCCTTCAATCCAGAGTGGTTTTCGGAGTCCGCTTGACCGACATTCCGAAGACCCCACAAGTTTCCAAGCAGGGGGTCGTTCGGAGTGCGGTTGATTCGATAAATATAGTTGGGCTCAGCTATTTCAACCAGAGGGTTGAGGCTGAGAGTATTGACTGAGTACGCGCTGTTTTCGATAACGGGTCGCTTAACAACGACAATGTTTTGCCCAGGAATCGAACTTTTCACAAGGGCGCCTAGTTTTTGGCTGAGCGATTGAGCTGAAAACTTCTGAACAGAAACGTCCCCACGAAGCTTAACGACAAACTCTCCTGGGACCGCTTCTGGCTGAGCCGCAAGAGCTGAAAAACTAATCAAGCTCAAAAAAACAAATAGACTTCTTCCGTGAATCCCCATCGATCATCTCCTTATTGAAAATCGAGAAACCTTAAGCACGAAAATCGTATCAATCGTGTGTTCGTCGTCCAGGACCAAATCAAGAGGGTGGTTTTATTTTGGAACCAGGCGGGTGTGCGTCATAACTCCTCGAGACGAAACACCGCTATCCAAACAAACGCTTATAACTTCAATTAACCACGCTTCTTAGGTGCTGTTGTGTGTGCGGGGTTTTTGACTCTGTCGAAATCAAGAAGGGTCAGAATGATGTGGCGCAGAGGTGCGCCACATTCGAGGGATTTATACAAATTTATTAGATTCTCTTAGATTCCGTCGCCTTCGGCGGCCTTTTTCTTGGTCAAAGCACTCATCAGAAGTTCGCGGTTCATGCTGGCGATGTTGCTGAGACTGATGCCCTTAGGACAAGACGCCGAGCATGTGCCCGTTGTGGTGCAGGCACCAAATCCTTCGGCATCCATCTGTGCAGACATCTTGCTGACGCGCTCGGCGCGCTCGACCTGACCCTGGGGCAAGAGCGAGAGATGCGTCACCTTTGCCCCAACAAACAAAAGCGCCGAAGCGTTTTTGCAGGAGGCGACACAAGCTCCGCACCCGATGCATGTTGCAGATGAAAACGCTTCGTCCGCATTTGGTTTAGGAATCGGAAGTGAGTTGGCGTCTTGCGCATTGCCCGTATCAACCGAAATATACCCACCCGCTGTCATCACGCGATCAAAAGCTTGGCGGTTCACCATTAAGTCTTTCACAATTGGAAACGCTTTCGCGCGCCAAGGCTCTAGAACCAAAGTTTCGCCATCTTTAAACTGACGCATGTGCAACTGACAAACCGTCGTCTGCCTTTGGGGTCCGTGCGCATTGCCGTTAATCATGAATCCACAAGATCCACAAATACCTTCGCGGCAGTCGTGATCAAAAACGATGGGCTCTTGTCCGCTTTGAACAAGCTTTTCATTGACCTGATCGAGCATTTCTAAAAACGACGAGTCGGTCGAAACGCCAGGCGCATCATAAAGAACAAAGTCGCCCTGATCTTTTGCCGATTTTTGTCGCCATACTTTGAGCTTCAAATTAATCAATTGAGAATTTCCACCAGCCATTTGCCTGCCTCTTATTTGTAAGATCGAGTTGCAAGTTTAACGTTCTCAAACTTGAGTTCTTCAATGTGGCGCGTCGGTTTTTTACCATTGCTTCCGCCCCATTCCCAGGCGGCTACATGACAAAAGTTTTCATCATCGCGTACAGCTTCGCCATCGGGAGTTTGATACTCATCTCGGAAGTGACCTCCACAAGACTCTTTACGCTCAAGTGCATCGAGGCACATCAGCTCGCCTTGCTCCAAGAAGTCCGCGACACGGTTGGCTTTTTCGAGCTCCGTGTTGACGTCAAGGGCGTCGCCTGGAATTCGCACGTTCTGCCAAAACTCGTCTCGAATTTTTGGAATTTCACTAAGTGCATGAAGAAGCCCTTTTTCATTTCGCGCCATTCCGCAATTTTCCCACATGATGTGGCCCAGCTGTTTATGGAACGAATCTACGGTCCGGCCGCCTTTAATGCCCATCAATTGTGTGATTTGTGTACGCACATTATTCTCGGCCTCCTTAAAGGCGTCGTGCGTGGTGGTCACTTTCTCGATCTTGCTCGAGGCGATGTAATTTGAAACGGTAAAAGGAACAACAAAGTAGCCGTCACCAAGACCCTGCATGAGTGCCGAAGCTCCCAGACGATTGGCGCCGTGATCCGAAAAATTAGCTTCGCCCGCCACAAAGAGGCCGGGGATATTGCTCATCAAATTGTAATCAACCCACAAGCCGCCCATGGTGTAGTGTGGAGCTGGGTACATTCGCATTGGCGTTTCATAGGGATTCTCGCCGGTAATTTTTGCGTACATTTCAAAAAGATTGCCGTACTTTTCCTCAATCGCCTTTTTTCCCAAACGCTCGATGGCATCTTTGAAATCTAAATAAACGGCCACACCCGTGGGGCCAACGCCGTGACCTGCATCCACTAAATACTTCGCTTGGCGAGAAGCCACATCTCGGGGTGCTAAATTGCCGAAGCTTGGGTAAATTCGCTCAAGGTAATAATCACGCTCGCCTTCAGGGATCTGATTTGCGGCCCGCTTGTCGCCTTTGGTTTTGGGCACCCAAACGCGGCCATCATTTCGAAGTGATTCTGACATCAAGGTGAGTTTTGATTGCAGCTCTCCAGAAACAGGAATGCAGGTAGGGTGAATTTGCGTAAAGCAGGGGTTGGCAAAATAAGCGCCGCGTTTGTAAGCGCGCCATGCAGCCGTGACCGCGCAAGCCATCGCGTTGGTCGACAAAAAGAACACATTGGAGTAACCGCCGGTGGCCAAAACAACGGCGTCGGCCTCATACGACTCGAGGGCGCCGGTTGCTAAGTTGCGCACGACGATTCCGCGCGCTTGACCATTGACAACAACTAGGTCCAACATCTCGCGGCGATTAAAAATCTTAACTTGGCCTTTGTCGACCTGTCTCATCATGGCCGAGTACGCGCCGAGCAGGAGCTGCTGACCGGTCTGACCGCGAGCATAGAAGGTCCGCGAAACTTGCGCACCACCAAACGATCGGTTTGAGAGCAATCCACCGTACTCTCGAGCAAGCGGAACACCTTGAGCGACGCACTGATCAATAATTTGAGTCGAGATTTGCGCCAGCCGGTGAACATTGGCTTCTCGGGAGCGGAAGTCGCCGCCTTTGATTGTGTCAAAAAAAAGTCGTTCAGTGCTGTCGCCATCATTCTTATAGTTTTTGGCCGCGTTGATTCCGCCTTGAGCCGCGACAGAATGGGCGCGGCGGGGACTTTCGTGGACACAAAAAGCCTGAACGTTGTACCCAAGCTCACCTAGAGAGGCGGCGGCGCTGGCGCCCGCAAGGCCTGTTCCAACAACGATAATTTTATGTTTTCGCTTGTTGGCTGGGTTGACGAGCTTCATATGAAACTTATGGTCATCCCATTTTTCACCGATCGAGCCACCCGGAACTTTTCCATCCAAAATTGCCATAATCATGAACCTCGTAAAAAGCAGTAGATAGGTTGGGCCAAAAAGCCCACTGCGACCACTAGGCCGTAAATGAGTCCCAATTTTTGAATCAGCTTTTCATTATTGCTGTTTTTTAAGCCAAAGCTTTGAAACAAGGAGCCCACGCCATGGCTCAAATGAAAACCCAGGCACACCAGCGCAACAAGGTACCAAATGACGTAGCCGGGCTGTTGAAAAACTTCGATCAGCAATCGGTGCAAATCTCGCATAACGACGCCATCGACCGTTGTTTCGTAATAAGTGCCGTACTTGAAGGTCGCGATATGCAAGATCACAAAGGCCAGAACAACGGAACCCTGAACCGCCATGGTTTTTGACGCCAGCGACGCGCCCTTGCTTCCATTTGGCGTCATCGCATAGCGCTGATTTCCACGCGCGGCGCGGTTCTCGATCGTCAGTGAGATCGCGCAGATCACGTGAACAAGAAGTGACAGCACAAGGACCGTCTCAACAAAATAAATCAAGGCCCCGCTGGTCAGTGCGTGACCGTACTTATTGTAGGCATCGGCGCTGTAAAACATCAGCATGTTTCCGAGCATGTGGCCCATGACAAAGCCGGACCAAACCAGGCCTGTCAGGCCCATCAAATATTTTTTTCCGATTGTAGTTAGAAAGAACGGCTTTTCAATCAATGCTGTCGCCATAAAGACCCCGAGATTTTTCAATGTATTTTCATTTACGAAATTACTCCTCAGTAAAGGCTCTGTCCAGCAGACCGTCGTCAGCAGGACCTAGCGGCGCAAAGTGTTAATCTGCAAAAGGACACTCTTGATTTACTTCTTGATTCACTACTTGATTCACTACTTAAGTTGGCCGATATTGCCCATGCCTTAAGGGAGTTTGAAAATGAAAATCGTGGTTTGTTTGAAGCAGGTTCCAGATACAGAAACAAAGATCAAGCTCGCGGCGGATGGTCAGTCGGTTGAGACCAGCGGGATCAAGTGGGTCGTCAATCCGTATGACGAGTACGCGATCGAAGAGGCTGTAAAAACACGCGATGCCCATCCAGGATCGCAAGTCCTGGCCATTTGTGTGGGACCAAAGAAGCGCACGGCAGATGCCGTTCGTACGGCTTTGGCCATGGGTGTGGATGAAGGACTCTTGGTTGACGCTCCCGAAAATCTTGATCCCTCCACCACAGCACAAGCCTTAGCAAAGGCGATTCAGGCTGAAGGCGGCGCCCAGCTGATTCTAACCGGCAAGCTTGCAATTGATGACAACGCCTGTTCAGTTCCGCAAATGGTTGCCGAATTTTTGGGCATTCCCCATGCGGCCGTTGTTTCGAAACTGACGGTGTCCGCCGAAAACGTCACGGCCGAACGTGATGTTGAGGGCGGTGCAAAAGAAATCGTGCAAATGGCTCAGCCAGCACTCATCGCAGCGAACAAGGGCTTGAATATGCCTCGTTACGCGAGCCTCCCTGGCATCATGAAGGCAAAAAAGAAGGTTCTCAAAGAGCTTGATCTGGCAGGCCTTGGTGTCGCGACCGTCAATCTTGTTAAAATTCTTTCTCTCGAACTTCCGACTGAGAAACCCCCTGTGAAAATGTTGACCGGGGATTCGAGCGCTCAATCGGCGCAGTTGGTACAACTCTTGCGCGATGAAGCCAAGGTTCTTTAAGGAGCGATCGACATGGGGAAAATTCTTGTTTTTACTGAGGCTTCAAACGGCAAACTCAAACGCAGCTCCCTCGAGTTGTTAACCGCCGCAAAAAAATCGGGCCTGCCTTTTCTGGCCGCGATTGCCGGTTCGCAAGTCGGGGCGGTGACCGCAGCTTTGTCCGCAACGGGAGCGACTGAAGTGCACACGCTTGAGGACGCAAAGTTTGATCAATACAACCCAGAGCTCTTTACGTCCGCGCTCACAAATTTGATTGCTAAGTCGGGCGCCACGATGGTCTTGGCGTCGGCATCCTCGCTCGGAAAAGATCTTTTCCCGCGAGTGGCCGCCCGATTGAAGTCGGCGGTTCTCTCGGATTGCACCGAGCTTCACTTTGAGGGCGATAAAGCGGTCGTCAAGCGCCCGGTCTTTTCTGGCAAGGCGTTTCAAAAAGCGATGTTTGATCAAAGCCCCGTCCAATTTGTTTTGATGCGCGCCAATCAGCTTCCGGCGGACGACCTCACGGGCGGTTCTGCAACCGTCACAAAACACGCAGCACCAGCCGGCGATCTTAAAACTTTGATTAAAGATATCGTCAAAGGAACGTCCGAAAAGATGGATCTTACCGAAGCTAACGTCATTGTTTCGGGCGGGCGCGGCCTTAAAGAGGCCGGTAATTTTAAACTCCTGAATGATTTGGCCGACGTGCTCGGCGCAACCGTCGGCGCTTCGCGCGCGGTTGTTGATGCTGGCTGGTTTTCTCATGGGATGCAGGTTGGTCAGACTGGCAAAACCGTTGCTCCCTCGCTCTACATTGCTGTCGGCATCTCGGGTGCCATCCAGCACTTGGCTGGAATGAGCGGCTCCAAAGTGATCGTCGCGATCAACAGCGATCCTAGTGCGCCGATTTTTCAAAAAGCAACCTACGGTATCGCCGGAGATTTGTTCGAGGTTCTTCCTAAGCTAACCGAGGAATTTAAAAAAGCTCTACACAAATGAAGCAAAGATTTTTAGGGTTGTTGGTCTGGATTGTTTACCGATTGCTCTCGATGACCTGGCGGCTTGTTCTCGTTGAGCCGCCGTCGCTCAAAAAAAATTTTCAAGATCAGAGGACCGTTCTGCTTGCGCACTGGCACGGGGACGAGCTCGCGCTTTTACAAATCATTGGTCAATACCGAATTGCGACGATCGCCTCCACCTCAACGGACGGCGAAATCATGAACACGGCCCTTCGCCTCTTTGGTGCTCTCACTTCCCGTGGGTCCTCAACCCGCGGCGGAGCGAGCGCTTTGCGCGCGCTCATCCGCCTTTTGAAGACGAACCGACGCAATAGCAGTTTTGCCGTTGACGGCCCTAGGGGACCCATTCATCAAGTGAAGCCCGGTGTTTTTGAAGTCAGCCGGTTAATGCAGGTTCCGATCTATCCTGGTGGCGTGGCCTGTGATCGAATGTGGTCCTTTCCAAAATCTTGGAACAAGACCTACCTTCCGAAGCCCTTCGCCCGCGTCGTGATTTTCTGGGGCGATGAGCTCGCGCCCGTCAGTCCTGATGTAGATCCAAGATCGCCCAAGTTATCTGAAAGACTAGAAAATGCGCTGCATTATGCGGCCTCGTTGGCTCAAAAGCAATTGGCGGGTCAAAATGGGGAGTGATACCCTTTACGGGTTAAGTCTGTCGGCAAAACCGACAATTATGAGCGTCTGTTTTCTCAAAGGATGAGGTCATGGCAGCAAAATCAGTTTCGGTTCTTTTTTCAGCTCTGGTGATGTTCTCTGGATGCATTGCTTTTGCGCAGGCAAACAAAGATCAGGCCGTTGCGGTCGTTGGAACAAAAAAAATTACGGTTGAAGAGTTTAACCGCAAATTTAACGAAGTCCGAAACATGGCGGTGAATCCTCCGACAAAAAGCCAATTTCTTGAGGACCTTGTCCGATATGAGCTCGGTGTCCAAGAAGCTGAACGCCGCAATCTCGAAAAAGATCCCATCGTTCAAGACCGAATGAAACAAGAGCTTTACAAGGCCTTGCTCGAAAAAGAGCTCGCTGACCGAGTCAACAAAATCACTGTCAACGACAAAGAGATGGAAGCTTACTACAAAAAAAACCCCGAAATTCGCACGTCGCATATTTTGATCGAGCTCAAGCCCGGCGCAACACCCGAACAAAAAGCCGAGGCCCGCAAGCGCGCGAGCGAGATCTACGAAGAAGTTAAAAAATCAAAGCGCCCCTTCGAAGAGCTGGTTCGTTTGTACTCGGACGATCCCCTCACAAAGCAAACGGGCGGCGACGTTGGTTACCAGAGCCGCGTGACTCTTGTGCCCTCCTATTACGATGCCATTTTAGCAATGAAAGTCGGCGAGATTCGCGGTTTAATCGATACTCCTTTTGGTTTTCATATTTTGAAAGTCACGGGCCGACGCTCCTTCGATAACTCGAACAAACGTCAGCTCCGCGCGGCCGTCTTTGATGAAAAGCGCAAAGGGGTTTTTAACGAATACTTCGAGAAATTGAAAAAGAGCTACAAGATTCAAACGAATCCAGGCTTGATTCAGTAGGCTTAGCAGAGGACACCTGTGCGACGTTCATTTCTTCGAGGCCCCGCTCTCTGGCTGGGGCTTTTGATTTTGATGAGTTTGTCTTCCTGTACTTCCAAAAAAAGTCAGGTCGCCAACCTTCCCGTTTTGCAAGTAAATGACCAGACCCTAACCGCGCAGGCTTTTAGCGACCGTCTCGCCCGCAAGCTCAAACAGTTTGATGCGCTCTCGGCCAAGGACCCTAACAACTTAAGTCGAACCAAAGAGGAAGTCTTAAGAAACTACACGCTTGAGGCTCTTATTTCCGATTTTGCTCGAGCCCACTCGATTACAGTCAGCGATCAAGAGCTCGAAAATGAGGTCAATGCGTTTCGCTCGACCTACCCGGATGACGTCGCCTTTCGTAATGTGCTGGCCGAAGAGAGCCTCTCGCTGACGTCATGGCGCGAACAGCTCTCGCTGACGCTCCTTGAGCGAAAAGTGTTTCACAAAATATCTGAAAAAGTCGAGAAACCGACGCTCGATGAAATGAAGAAGTACTACGAGGAAAACAAGGATAAATACCGGCGCAAAGAGCGGGTCTATCTGCGCCAAATCGTGTCGGACGACTTGACGAAGGCAACTGAGCTGCGAGAAGAAGTTAAAAAGAAGGATTTTGCCAAAACTGCGACCAAGTTTTCAGTCGCTCCGGAGAGTAAAAATGGGGGCTTGGTGGGCTGGATTGAGCGCGGATCGGTGGATATTTTTGACAAGGCCTTTCAAATGCCGGTCGGCGGCGTGAGTCAAGTCCTCGAAAGCCCCTATGGATTTCACATTCTAAAGGTTGAGCGCAAAGCGCCTGCTGGTTTTGCGACTCTTGAAGAGGTAAAACCAATGTTAGAACAGGCGCTTATGGCGCAAAAAGAACAAGGCGAGTTCACGGCCTGGTTGGACCGCCAGATCCGCACCAGCCGAGTTTTGCGAAACCAGGACCTGATCCGTTCGATCAGCGTTGAAACCCGAAAGGGGAACGAATGAGGTTTTTAAGTTCGATCTTATGTACGGCTGTGATGACGCTGACTTTAAGTTCGCCGGCATTTGCCGCGCGTGAAAAAGTTGAAGGCATTGTTGCCATCGTCAACTCTGAGATCGTCACCGAATCGGAAGTTCGCGCTTTTGCCAAAAAAGTCGAGAACGAAGCCATTATCGATGATTTGCTTTTACTGGGCGCTACTCCACAATCTTTAAAGGCAAACAGAAAAGCGCAGCTTGATTACCTCATTAATGAAAAGTTGCTCGAGTCGGAGATCAAGCGCCTGAATTTATCCGTCACCGTCGAGCGCGTTGAACAAGAGCTCCGGGACGTTGCCAAAAAGAACAACATTTCGCGCGCCGAGCTTAACAACGCCATCAAGGCGCAGGGCATGAATTTTTCTGATTACCAGGACTTTGTTAAGGGGCGTATTGAGCGTCAGTCTCTGATCGAACAAGAGATCACATCTAAAATTCGCGTGTCCGATGAAGAGGTCTTGGCTGAGTATACAAAAATGCATCCCAACGCAGACTCTGGAATTTTTGAGTACACGG
Source organism: Bdellovibrio sp. (assembly GCA_046318155.1). GTDB lineage: Bacteria > Bdellovibrionota > Bdellovibrionia > Bdellovibrionales > Bdellovibrionaceae > JAHBUS01. Next base: position 28,254 of record JBKCUU010000105.1, read on the forward strand.
TTGCACACATTCTTTTTAACCCACGCAAAGGCGGGGTTGCCGGCGCCGAACAACGCGCAAGAGGCGTTTTAAAAAAACTCAAAGACGGACAGGTTTTCGAGACCTTGGCCGAACAGCACTCGGAAGATACGGGTTTTACGAATGGCGGATTGCTGGGCAGCTTTAAAGCCGGCGAGTTTTCGCGCGAGATGGAAACCGCCGTGGCTCGCCTTAGTCCTGGCGACACAACCGAAATTATAGAATCAAAAGCCGGACTTCATATATTAAAACTCATTTCAAAAAAAGTAGTCTCGGATCCGCGTTTCGAACGCGAAAAAGAAAAAATAAGAAATCAGCTTTTTGAAAAGGCCTTTGCGAAGCAGCTCCGTAACTGGCTCGAGCAAAAGAAAGAAGATTCTTTCATTCGAATCAATGAAGCATGAGCGCTCTAAAAAAAATTGTTATCACGACGGGTGACCTTGACGGGATTGGCCTTGAAGTCACCGCAAAGGCTCTAGGAAAATTAGGCCCTCAGCGGGGTCTCCAGTTCTATTACTTCCGGGGTCTAAAATCACCCCCGAGCCTACTTCGCAAGATCGGGCGCAAGTTTAAGGTGAGGCGGTTTCGCTCTTGGCCTGAGGCTTTGGAGTACGAACCAAAATCGTACAAAGAGATCATCGAGATCACGTCGGCACAGCCTCCGCCAAAGTGGGTGGAAAACGCAGCCGTTTCTGCCTTTCACAAAAAAATTGATGCCTTAGTGACGGGCCCGCTTTCAAAGCCCGAGATTATGCGCTCGGGCCTCAAGGATCTGGGGCACACCGAAATTTTAAAGCGTATCACCAAAGTCTCAAACTTGTGGATGACATTTCTGGGAAAAAAATTTCATGTGTTGTTACTCTCTGGGCATATGCCTGTTCACAGAGCCGAGGAATACCTAACTCCTGAGCGCATCGAAGCTGGCGTGCGCGAAGCTGCCAAGCTTTTTAGGCCTAGCCCAAAAAGGCCGCTCGCGGTTTTGGGTCTGAACCCGCACGCCGGTGATTCGGGCCTGATCGGCGAGTTCGACGGTGATGTCTTGCTACCAGTTCTTGAAAAGCTGCGCGCAGAGGAGCTTGCCATTGTGGGACCACTTGTTCCTGATGCAGCTTTTCACCCCGACAATTGGAAAAAATATTCGGCCTATGTGTGTTGTTATCACGACCAAGGCCTGATTCCGTTTAAAATGATCCATGGTTTTGAGTCTGGCGTCCACATCACGGCGGGACTTCCGTTTGTGCGAACTTCGGTCGACCATGGTACCGCTCAAGATATTTTTGGAAAAAACAAAGCCGACGCGCGCTCCATGATTCAGGCGATTAAAGCCGCACAAAACCTCGTGTTGTCAGAGAAAGGGATTTAGATATGTATCAACCCGTTATTTTTCGCGAGTACGACATTCGAGGTGTTTACAACGAACAATTCGACAAGGACTTTGCCTACCTACTCGCCAAATCCTATGCCCAGTACATGGTGCAAAAATTGGGAAAAAAGAATCCAACGATTGCGCTCGGTCATGATGCCCGCATCTCGGGGCTCGAGATCAAAGCCAGCCTTTCAAAAGGTCTGCAAGAGTGCGGTGTCAAAGTTTTGTATGTGGGACTTGTGACCTCGCCGATCTCTTACTTCACCACTTTTGACATTCCAGGTGTTGATGGGGCGTTCATGGTTACGGGTTCGCACAATCCACCCGAGTACAATGGTTTTAAAATTTCTGTCGGCAAAGGCACAATCTTTGGCGAAGAGATTCAAGAACTTCGCCGGATTATGGAAAAGGGTGTTTTTCCTGAGGGCAGGGGTTCTGAAGAAAAAATTGACATCTTCCCGCAATACCTCGCCCGTTATAAAAAAGAGTTCGGCGAGATGAAGCCAATCAAAGTGGTCTTGGATTGTGGAAACGGGGCCGCGGGTTGCATCACGCGCCGCCTTTTTGAAGTTGTGGGACTAAAGCCCACCATTCTTTTTGAAGAACCAGATGGAAATTTTCCGAACCACCACCCCGACCCCACGGTTGAAAAAAATTTGGTCGATTTAAAAAAGCAGGTTCTTAAAGAAGGGGCCGTCGTTGGAATCGGTTTTGACGGAGACGCCGACCGCATCGGGTTGGTCGATCATACTGGGCGCATGATATATGGTGATGAACTGATGGTTTTAATCAGTCGTGATGTTTTGAAGCACAATCAGGGTGCAAAAATTATCGGCGACGTGAAGTGCTCGGACCGCCTGTTTGACGACATCAAGAAAAATGGCGGAGAGCCCGTCATGTGGAAAACAGGCCATTCGTTAATTAAAGAAAAAATCAAAGTTGAAAAGGCGCCCTTTGGCGGTGAGATGAGTGGTCATATTTTCTTTGCTGATCGAAACTATGGTTATGATGATGCGCTCTATGCGGCCTTGCGAGTTTGTGAAATTCTTTCAAGAACCAACAAAACGATCCCCGAGCTTTTAAGCGGACTTCCTGTCGCCTACAATACTCCAGAACTTCGTATTGATACGACTGAGGAGAAGAAAGTGGCTATCGTCGAAAAACTGAAGGCCGCTTTTCCCGCAGGATCAAGGGAGTACGCCCTCAACCTGATTGATGGTGTTCGCATCAGCTTTGCAGACGGCTGGGCTCTCGCACGAGCCTCAAATACTCAACCCGTTCTTGTTTTGCGATTTGAAAGCGAAACCGAGGCCGGTTTAGAAAGAATTCGCGGACAAATTGAGTCCATTGTGAACCCGCTTTTGTAGTGCTATGACCGCCCCACGAAACCGAATGACTTCGATTGGGAGTAACGTATGGAGCTGGGGCGCGCCGCTATTATTTTTTTTATTCTGATGCTAATCGTTTTAGGCAGCTTGCCCACGGTGGCTACTCCCAACGCAAAGAAGGCCTCGGTTCTCCTTGCGGAAGCAAAGTCACAAAGATTGGCCGACTCCTTGTCCTTTCCGGGACAGGTTCGTTCTCGCGTGAATGCAACGATGACTTCGGAAATTGAAGGACAAGTCTTGCGCCTCGAAAAAGTTTTGGGCTCAAAAGTGAAAAAAGGCGACGTCATCCTTGTCTTGCAAAACACAGATCCCGTTTACCGATACGCACCCCTCAGGGTTCGTAGCTCTTCTGATGGTTACTTGACTCAACTTGAAGTGAATCTGATGCAAAAGGTTGAGCGCGGACAAAAACTGTTCACCGTGACCGATCCCGCGAACTTGATGATTCAAGTCGAAGTACCCGCCCACGATTTGGCTTCTCTCGCGGTTGGTCAACGCGGTGTTTTTAAAGTTCGAATCAACTCGGCTGAATCAATTCCAGTCGTGATCGAAGGCCTCTCGCCTTTGATCGATGTTCGCTCGGGGACGGCAACAGCCGAACTTAAGCCTTTGGCTAAAGCAGAGACTCTACGCCAAGGACAGTTGGGACAAATCCAATTGCAAACCAATGAGCGACAAAGCTTTCTGCTTCCTGAGTCCGCCATCGTCAATCGCGACGACAAAACTTTTGTGCGCTTTCTCGAGGCCGGAAAAATTCAGAAAAAACCAATCGAGCTCGGCAATCGCATCGGCAATTCTTTCGAAGTAAAATCCGGCGTTAAATCAGGTGACCAGATTGTCACTCGTACCAGCCGCTTTGTTGCTGATGGCGAAGATGTTGAAGTTCAAAAAGAACAAAGCAAAGAAAACTAGTCATGGGCGAGATTTATAAGAGCCCGCTACGGGTCTATTTACTCCTGGGCCTGTTAGGTCTTTGGGGCGTTCTCTCTGGACTTTCACTGCCAGTCTCGCTCTTTCCTAACAGCTCAAAGCCCGTCATTCAGGCGGAAGTTCCTTACGGAGATTTAACCGCCGAAGAGTTTAGCAAAACCTATGGAAACATCATTGAAACACAGCTTAAGGGTCTTTTAATTGACGGCCGCACCGTCGAAAATCTTGAGGCTCACTACACGGCCAAAGAAGCCGAGTATAAAATCGAGTTTCAATGGGAAACAAATGGCGATCGAGCTTTGCGCGAAGTTCAGACTCTGATGGCCGCACTCTCAGCGAGTTGGCCTGAGGATTCGCGCCTTTCTTACCAGGTTGAGTCCTGGCAAGAGAACGGTGGCTTCTTAGCTTTGAGTTTTTATAGCCCCTTAAGATCCTTGGATGACCTGTACGAAGAGCTTCGGCCCATTATGGATCCCATCGGTGCGCGCGTCCCGGACGCTTCATCAGTGGGTTTATTCAATCCAAATCGTAAACACGTCGAGATCATTGCTGATCCTGAGCGATTGGCTTCGCTTAATCTATTACCCTCAGATATTGAAAATGCAGTTCGATCGTCGAATAGCTCACTGACGGGTGGACGCCTTTTGATTGGCGAAAAGCAAGTCGCTGTCGAGATTCCCCGTGATCTCTCTGGAATCGAGGGCCTTAATAATCTGCCGATCTACACTCGATCGGGCGTTCGGCTTCGGCTCCAAGACGTTGCGACGATTCAAGTTGTGACCAATACTAAAACTTTTCGCCAATTTAAAACTTCAGGAGTTCCGAGCCTCATTCTTTTTGCGAACCCAAAGCCCGGCGGCAATATCAAGAAGATGTCTGATGATATCATGAGTGAGGTAGCGCGGCTGAAAAATCAGCTTCCTGCAGATGTCGAGTTTAAGGTGTTGGTGAACCCCTCCGAGTTTATCAATTCCAGTATTAAGTCGGTGACCAAAGAGGTCGCCCTAGCTGCTGGTCTTGCGGTGATTATTCTTTTGATCTTTATAGGAAGTCTAAAAAACGTCATTACGGCTGCCGTCGAAATTCCGCTCTCGATCATCATGGCTTTTATATTCATGAAGCTCTTTGACATGAATCTTAACTTGATCTCTTTGGGTGGACTCGCTTTGTCGGCTGGGATGAATGTCGATGCCTCCGTCGTCGTGATGGAAAATATTTTTCGTCATTTTGATAAAGCAGGGTCAAATCTGTCGGCTGATGACAGGCTCAAGACCGTCATTCGCGCCGTTAAAGAAGTTTGGGGTCCCATCCTCGCTTCGACCGTCGCTAGTCTTGTTGTCTTTGTTCCGCTCATAATGACGAGCGGACTGACAAACTCAATTTTGGGTGACCTCGCTAAAGCCGTTATCTTCTCTCACGCGATGTCAGCCGTTGTTGCCTTGGTCTTGGTTCCCACGGTGCGTCTGCAAATGATGAAGACCGAAACAAATTTTCACCTGCACAGTCCCATCGAAAAGCAATTTACGTGGCTCGAGAACGCTTATGCCAAAGCCTTGGACTACTTTATTCGAACGGACGTTTTGCGATGGACCACTTATGCGGCACTGGTTGGCGTTTTAGCCGTGCTCCTCATTGTGGTTTTGCCGAAGCTCCCGAAAGAAATTATTGGTCGACCCGAAACAGATTGGGTCATTCTTGGTGTTTCTAAGCCCACGTTCACGGAGCCTCGACAGCTTGATCAGTATACTGAAAAGCTTGAGTACTATCTCTTGCAGAAATACAACGAAGAAACCGCATATACATTTACCCAGCTCAATGTTCCAAAAAAAGGCATGATCATGATCTCGCTCAAA
>JBKCUU010000106.1:0-13995 GCA_046318155.1 Bdellovibrio sp.
AAATAACACCAATCTCGCCCGAGATCATTCGAAATAAAAACAGAAAAGACGAGACATGGACCGAGGAGCCCCAGCCCTGCTCGTCATCCGAGAGACTTTCGCGTCTCCAAGCATCGATCACGATATCCTGGCTGGCGCTAAAAAATGCGACGAGCAGCGAAAGCAAGGCGATCGAGTAAAGACTATGCTGAGGCTTCGCAAAGGACATCATCAGAACAGATCCAATCAGTAAGACCTGCGAAATCAGCATCCAACTGCGCCGTCGCCCCATCGGAAGCAGCGTGTAGCGGTCCATGAGTGGGGCCCACAAAAATTTAAATGTGTAAGGGAGACCAACCAAAGCGAAGAGACCGATCGTCGTCAGATCAACCCCCTCTGATTTCATCCAAGCCTGGAGCGTACCGCCCGTGAGAGCAAGCGGAACTCCTGATGAGAGACCCATCAGCAAAATGATCAACGATTGCTTATTGAAAAGCTTTTTGATTTTGGCGAGGGACATGGTGGGCCTTCCTTTGGCTTAGACCGACATTTTGCGCATCTTCCAGAGAAGATGGCTGATGTACGGACGCCGATTCTCTCCGGTCGTGACCATCAAGAGCTTCGTGATCTTGAGATCGGTGGGATCCGTGTAGAGAAGAATCAGCATCTCTTGTAAATAACTGGTATTGAGCGTGATGTAATTGTCCGTCCCCAGACCCAAGTTCATGCCTTTTTTCTCCCACCAAGAAAAGGGGTGGTCTTTATAATCTTCGAACTTGCCGGTGAGTTTATTGTTCGAAGACGGAAGCGTGATGAGGCCCACGCCCTTTTGAATCATGCGGTTAATCACATCGTGTTGATACTGCTCAACTTCGCGCGCTGTGTGGAACTTGGCTTTGATAAAGGAGGTGACCTCAGTCTCGGTCAGCTTTTGACCGGCCAAAAGTTTATCGAGGATGGATTTATCGTCGCCCCAATCGAGTTCGGTGAGCTCTTTGTACTCGTGGTCTTTGGGGCCAATCTTGAGGCCCTTTTTGTTTTTATCCCACACGTGTTGGTAGAGGCGGTGAAAATAAAAGTTGGGATTGATGCCTAGGCTGAGTCCGTGCTCGAGCGTGTCGATGTGCCAAATATTCATGGCATTATCAACCGCCTGGATTCCTTTTTTTAGGGTGTGAAAGGTTTCGCCGTGGTGAGAGCGAATCTGAAATCCTCGGTAGCGGAGTTTGCGAAAGCCTTTTTTAAATTCGTTGAAGTGTTCTTTGCGAAAATGATCAGCTTCGTTTCCAACCGTATCAACATCAGATAAGTGCGCCTGTAAGAAGGGATACTTATCAAGCATCATCACGATTTCGTTCACCTGTGCTTCGAAATGCTCTTTGCGCGTTTTGTAACGAGCCGAATCGAACGAGGCCGCCTCTTTGCGGAAAGAGGGAGAGAGGATAAAATTAAAAGCGGGGCACTCGTCTTTAAATTTGCGAAAGCCTTCGTAAAGACCCAATACAACATCTTCTGAGGAGACATCATCGGCGCCGGGAATTTGCTCGCTCGAATTGGTCGACGCACGCGAGAGAGAAAATTTAAGACGAATTTGACCGACGTTGTACTTGGTCATCAGTTCGTGCGCCATGTGATACGCGCTTGCGGCATGAGCTTCGCGGTCGACAAGGATCAACTTAGGTAGGTACAAAATGCGAAGGTAGGTCATAAAGCCTTCGCCCTCTTGAAGGCGGATCAGGCGGTCAACATCTTGTTCGGTCTGGATGGGCCAAGAACTTTCGCCGTAAACTTCGATAATTTTTTCTTTGTAGACATCCCGGTGAGGGCCCTCGAGAAGTTTTTTAAGGCGTGGAAAAATGAATGCAGCCGTGAGTGAGCCGGTTAAATGGATATGTTCTTCACGGTAATGGAGAGGAAACAGCTTAAAGAAGTCTTCAAGCGCCAGCGAAACTGGGTGTGCCAAAAGTGCATGGATGTCGGCCTGATTTTGCCCGAAGGAGCTCATCAGCATCAAAAAGCCTTCGATTAATTGGTAGGCTCGGGGGTTTTCAGTTTTGAGATCGCTGTCAGCTAAGAGCTCAAGAGTATCGGCGAGTGAAATTCCATTTGTTTCAGAGACTATTTTTATCAACTGGCGCAGAAGAGCGCGGTGCGTTTGATCGTCGGTGACCTTCTTCATTTTCCAAGTTTAGCGGCGCACCAAGGGCTTGTACATGACTTTGTACCCGCGTCTCTACCCCGCTTGAAACTGAAGGTACTGCACCCAGGAGTCGGGCGCCTGACCAGCTTTGAGGTCAAGATCCGAGGAGGGGAGCCAGTGGGGCATGACGGGAATTGTGAGCAGCGGCATACCCGCTGATTGCGGAGTCCGGTTCGCTTTGCGTTGATTACAGTCGCGGCAGGCCGTCACGACATTGGTCCAATTTTTAGGGCCTTTTTTTGAAGCCGGAATGACGTGGTCCAAAGTGAGATTTTTAAGTGCGTTTTGCTCGCCGCAATATTGGCAGGTGTAATTGTCTCGAATGTAAACGTTTTCGCGGCAGAAGCGGACAGCGCCATAGGACTTCAGTCTGACATAGCTCTTTAAACGCATGACGCTGGGGACCTGGAAGCTTGAACGCACCGAGCGCACAAAGACGTTATGAAACTCAAGCACGTCGACTTTGCCCTGGAACCAGAGAATAAGCGCTTTCTGCCAACAAACCACCTTCATGGGTTCGTAGCTCGAATTGAGAAGCAGAGCCTTAGCAGAGGCAATTCCCGGCATACCGACCATACACTAAGGATGACTTGGGAGGGAGCTGAACTGCAACAATTTTTAGCACTTTAGTAAATCCTTGCCCGGTTTGCATAAGGATGGTTAATAGTTGCCAGCATGAATTTTGATGCACTCGTTAACGAGCGGAGAAACCCATGGTTTTAGCTGGACCTCAGAGAGTTATTTCTTTCAATTATACACTTAAAGACTCGACCGGCGCGGTCATCGATTCTTCGTCTGATGGACCAATGTCGTTTTTGACCGGGACAGGTCAGATTATTCCTAAGCTGGAAGAAGAACTCAAAGCGATGCTGATCAGCCAAAAGAAAAACGTGAGGCTCGCGGCGACCGATGCTTACGGCCTGCCTGATGCTAAAATGGTCATGGATGTTCCCAAGGCGGACTTGGCTCATCTCAAAATTGAACTCGGCGCCTTTCTACAGTTGAATTTGGGGCAAACCCTGAAGGTGGTTCGGGTCGCCAAAATCACAGATGAAGCGGTCACTCTTGATGGCAATCATCCTTTGGCCGGACAAGAACTGGAATTTGATGTCGAAGTTGTCAACTCACGTGAAGCCACGGCCGAAGAAGTGGCCCATGGTCACGCTCACGGTCCTGGCGGACACCAACACTAAACTTATGCCGTCATTTGATATCGTTTCAGAAATTGATTGGCAGGAAGTCGACAACGCGATCAACCAGGCCAAAAAAGAGATTGAAGGTCGCTACGACTTCAAAGGTTCGCAATCCGAAGTCAAATGGGACAAAAAAGAACTCACAATCTTGGGTGACGATGATTACAAGATGGAAGCCATGAAGGACATTCTGCAGTCCAAGCTGCACCGCCGCGGTCTTGACATCAAGTCGTTCAAATTCGAAAAGATCGAAGCGGCGGGGGGCAAAATGCTGCGTCAAAAAGTTGTGATTCAGCAAGGCATCGACAAGGAGCCCGCCAAAGAGATTTGTAAATTCATCAAAGATTCCAAACTCAAAGTACAGGCGCAGATTATGGACGACAAGATTCGCGTGACGTCTAAATCAATCGACGACCTCCAGTCCGTAATGGCTTCTGTTCGATCTGGCGGCTTTTCAGTCCCCGTTCAGTTCAATAACATGCGCTCTTGAAGCCTTAAAAAATCTGTCATACCGGGCCCAGGAAGTCTTAAGAGGCATGAGCATGGCAGACAGTCGAGTAGCCTTTTTCTTTTGCTTCCGATTTCAAAATTCTTTTGATAAACGTTTCTTAAGTTCGTTCAGTAAGCCCTGCTCCAGGTTTTGCGTTTTTGTGAATCATGGTCGGCTACGAAATTTTATTTATTGAAAGAGAGAACGATGCTTTCAATGTTTCGAAAGGAAAGACCATGAGCAAAAAACTCTACGTCGGAAATCTACCCTACTCTTGTGACGATGAAGCACTTCAGCAGAAATTTGGCGAATTTGGCCAAGTGATCTCTGCACGTGTTATCATGGATCGCGATTCTGGCCGTTCAAAAGGCTTCGGCTTTGTTGAAATGGAAGACGACGGAGCAGCGACAACTGCGATCGAGCGCCTCAACGGACAAGAATTCATGGGACGTCAAATGAACGTTTCTGAAGCTCGTCCTCAAGAGCCTCGCTCTGGTGGCGGCGGTCGTGGCGGCGGTGGCGGCTTCGGCGGCGGCGGTCGCGGTGGCGGCGGTGGTGGCGGCGGACGTGGCGGCTTCGGCGGCGGCGGACGTGGTGGCGGCGGAGGCCGCGGTGGTTTCTAAACCACTCATCCTGTGTTAGTGCTAAAGGCCTCAAGGGAGTAACCATGAGGCCTTTTGCTTTTTTCAGTGTTCTGGTGATCATGATTGGTGTCGTGAGCAGCGTTGCAGGTCCTGCGATTGCTTCTCCTAAGAAGCTTGTCATCCTCGGCGATTCGTTGACCGAAGGATATGGTGTCTCCAGAGACGCCGCCTTCCCTGCACTCCTAGAGAAAAAAATCAAAGCCGATAAGAAAGACTGGGTTGTCATTAATGCCGGGATCAGTGGCTCGACCTCTGCGAGTGCGGTCTCCCGCTTGAAATGGCAGCTGAAGAGCAAACCTGATTTGTTTGTCATCGCACTCGGTGCGAATGATGGCCTTCGTGGTTTGAAACCTGAAGACCTCGAGAAAAATTTATCGCAGGCTGTTGAGGCCATTCAAAAAGAAAAAATCCCCGTTGTGTTAGCAGGCATGCAAATGCCACCGAATTACACCAAGGAGTACGCGGCTAGTTTCGCGGCGGTATTTCCGCGCGTGGCAAAAAAATATGGTCTTAAAACAGTCCCGTTTTTGTTGGAAAAGGTTGCGGGTGTGACGTCTTTAAATCAGGCTGATGGGATTCATCCCAACGAAAAGGGTCATGCGATCATGGCCGAGACTGTTTACAACTCGATCAAAGGGCTCTTATGAATCTGCAGGTCATCGATGTTAAAAAAAACTACCTTCAAGGCTCCGAAAAAATTCAAGTGCTGAAGGGCGTGAATTTTGAAGTGCGAGAGGGCGAAGTCGTTGCGATCCTGGGGCAGTCTGGTTCGGGTAAGACGACCTTACTCAGTCTGCTCGCGGGCCTTGATACTCCGGGGTCAGGTCTTATCAAAATGGATGATCACGTGTTTTCGCAGATGCTTGAAGATGAGAAAACAATTTTTCGCGGAAAAAAAATTGGGATCGTCTTTCAGAGCTATCATTTGGTGCCGCATTTAACTGCTGTTGAAAATGTCATGCTCCCGCTGGATATTTTAGGCGAAAGTGATACTCAAGGTAAGGCCGAGCGTTTACTCGAGCAGGTGGGTCTTGCTCACCGCGCCACTCACTTTCCGTCGCAACTGAGCGGCGGCGAGAGCCAACGGACGGCGCTTGCTCGCGCTCTGGTCACAAAGCCGGCGCTTCTTTTGGCCGACGAGCCCAGCGGGCATCTCGATCAAGAAACCGGACTTAAAGTCATGGATCTATTTTTTGATGTCGTTCGAAAAAATAAAATCACCACCATCCTTGTGACCCATGATCCTGGGCTGGCCAAACGCTGCGACCGTCAGTTGGTCTTGCGCGCGGGAGTGATGGAAGCATGAGATTTTTTTTAAGGTGGATTGTCCGTGAAGTGCAAAATGACCGCGGCTGGGTTGCGATCTTTTTGGTTTCGCTGAGCCTTGGTCTTTTTGGTTTTGTCGGGCTTGAAAGTTTTCGTTCGGCGCTTGAAACAAACCTGCGTTTAAATGCACGAAATTTTTTGTCGGCTGACTTGGCTGTTTCTTCGCGCCGATTGATTTCGGAAGCAGAACTCACACAAATTCGAGAGGGATTGCGAATCAAGAGCGAAAGCCACATGACCGAGTTTTTCTCAATGGCGGCCTCGGACCAGGCCTCGCGACTGGTGCAGGTTAAAGCGATTGATGACAACTATCCTCTGTACGGAAATCTCAAGCTGGGGTCGGGACGCCAAATTTTTAAAGGTGGGGCGGGTTCGCTAGGCGAGAAGCCTCAGGCGTGGGTTTACCCCGAGCTGCTCGTACAGCTGGGTGTGAACGTTGGGCAAGAAATCAAAATTGGAAGTCAAAATTTTTTAATCGAAGACACGGTCGTTGATGATTCAACTCAAACCTTTCGCTTGGCCGGCCTTGCGCCAAAGATTTATTTTTCTTCGAAGTATTTGCAGAGCACGGGTCTGATTGGTTTTGGCACGACATCAAGTGATGTTCATTTGTTTGAACTCGTAATCAATTCGGACGATGAGTTGGAGCCCATGGCAAAGGCGCTTGAAAAGAAGTTTCAAGATCCCAATTTACAGTTCGCAACTCCTTACGACAAAGCCCAAGACTCGGTGCGCGCGCTGGAGTATTTGTTAGATTATCTGGGGTTGGTGTCTTTGGTCGGCATGGCGCTCGCGATGGTCGGACTTGCTTATTTGATTCAGCTGTTTTTAGCACGTCGATTAGGAACTTGGAGTTTGCTAAAGACACTAGGGCTGACACACAATAAGGCCGTTTTGTTTTTGCTGCTGGAGCTCACGCTGCTGGGAGCCTTTGCCACTCTGCTTGTTTTACCGCTCAGTCAGCTGCTGTTGCCACTTTTAGGTAACCTGCTCCAAGAGTTGCTGCCGATGACCTTGCAGTTAACCTTGAGTCCTCGCACCGTGGCGCTCGGTTTGGCACTCTCGGTGGTCTTACCCTTTTTGATCGCGTGGCCGCTTCTGGCGCCGTTAAGAAAACTAAATTTAAAGCAGATCTTGCTCGACCGTGAGTTGTGGGTTTTGAAATGGAGCGTTACCGATTTGCTTCGTTGGATTCCGGCGCTGACGGTGTTTTTTGGATTAAGCGTTTGGGTATCTCACTCTTGGCGAACGGCTTCTTACTTTTTGGCGGCCTTGCTTGTGAGCGCGGCAATTGTTCTGTTTATTGCGCGCTTTGTTTTGGCCAGGCTCCCGCGTCTGGGAAGCCATTGGACGATGAAGCAGGTGCACCGCCGCTTGACGCGCGCGCCGCTGCGCTTCGGCGTCGTGATCCTGGCACTGGCGTTCGGCACCATGCTTTTGGTTTTGTTGCCGCAGATCCGTGCAGGCCTTTCGCAAGAGCTGCTCTCGCCCAGTTCGGTTCGGTTGCCGTCACTTTTTTTGTTTGATGTGCAAGATGACCAGATTGGTTCGGTGCGCGAGTTCTTAACTGAGCAGGGGACCGAGGCGCAAAACGTCTCCCCCCTGGTGCGAGCGCGGATTTTAACCGTGAATGATAAAGCTTATGAGCGAACGGGCGAAAAGAATGAACTGCAGAGCCGCGAAGAAGAGGCGGAGTCTCGTTTTCGTAATCGAGGCGTCAACTTGACCGTTCGGTCTGAGCTCTCGGCTTCTGAGGAGTTGGTGGCGGGCACGACCTTTACGAGCGAGCCGGGAGACATGGCGCAACTCTCACTCGAGAAAAGGTACGCCGATCGTTTGGGCCTTGGAATCGGTGATATCTTAAACTTTGATATCCAGGGTGTCGAAATCAAAGGCAAGGTCGTGAATCTTCGCTCGGTGAAGTGGAACACCTTTCAGCCCAATTTTTTTATCGCGTTTCAGCCTGGGTTTTTGGAGGATGCACCTAAAACGTGGCTTTTGAGTGTACCTCCGATAAGTGACGAGAAAAAAAATCATTTGCAAAATGGCCTTGTGGCCAAGTTTTCAAATGTTTCAATCGTCGATGTTTCGCGTGTCGTGCAAAAGATCTTAGAACTCTCGGGGCAAATGTCAGGCGCGCTGACGGCGATGGCCGCCCTTTCGGTTTTTGTCGGGCTGTTTGTTTTGGCGACCGTTCTTTCGACCGAAGCCAGAACCCGGTTGATCGAATGGAATCTGTACAAGGTCTTAGGCGCTCGTCAAAGCCAGGTCTTGATCTTGTTTTTAATCGAGAGCCTGATTGTCACTTTGATTTCGGTGAGTCTAGGGGCCCTGCTGGGGGTTCTCTTGAGTCTGACCTTGATGCTGGTGATTTTTGAAGTGACCTTTGTGCCGGCGTTTGGCGCGATTGCACTGGGCGTCTTGTTTCCGGCCGCGCTCTCGATCTTGCTGGGATTTTTGCTCGGCCGTCGGCTCACCAGAGGGGACTCTGCTTCCCTTTTAGCTGAAGGACGCTTATAAGGGGCCATGAGTCCCCTCGAAAAAGCGGTTCTAATCTTAGATCAAGGCGGCGTCGTTGGGATGCCCACCGAAACCGTTTATGGCTTGGCCGCGCGTATCGACCGTGAGGACGGCCTTCAAGCCATTTTCTTGACCAAGAAGCGGCCCTTTTTTGACCCTTTGATCGTGCATGTGAGCTCGATCGAGCAGGCACAAAATTTGACCACGGCCTGGGGCCCCACGGCCCAAGCCTTAGCCGAGACCTTTTGGCCGGGCCCCCTGACTTTGGTTCTTCCTAAAAGTTCGAAAGTGTCGGCGCTGATTACCTCGGGACTGACAACGGTGGGGCTGCGATTTCCAAATCATCCCATCGCTCGGGCTTTGATCGAGCAAGCCGGGGCTCCGCTCGCAGCTCCCAGTGCAAATCTTTTTGGGCGCACCAGTCCGACAAAAGCGGTGCATGTCGAAAGCGAATTTGCCGGCCAAGTGTTTGTCCTTGAAGGCGGCGATTCAGAGGTCGGCATCGAAAGCACGATCGTCGCGATCCTTAAGGAAGGAGAACTGCGGCTGCTTCGTCCTGGTGTCATCACAACTGATGTGATCAATGAGTCGCTCAAACAAAAGAAAATCAAAATCACGTGGAGCGAGGTCACAGAGCAAGTAACAGCTCCGGGTCAGCTCAAGCATCACTACATGCCCGCAAAGCCCTTGATTCTGATCAAAGAAAAAATGAGTGAAGAGGCTTTCTGCAAGACCGTACAGGCCAGGTTGCAAGAGCTGCCCGCCGAAGTTGAAGGCGTGAAGTTGTCAAGGCCATCAAGTGTGACATCGGTGCGTTGGCTGAGCCTTTCGGCCGAGCCTCTTTTGGCCGCCCGGCAGTTGTACCAGGTGCTGCGCGATTCGGCACAGACTCAGGATGATGTGCTGGCGCTCGTGTGGCCCAATGAGCGCCGCACGGGTGTATGGACCGCTGTGTGGGATCGCCTGGGCAAGGCCGCTTCGCTTGATTTGTAACGTTGATTAATGCGCCATTATTTCGAATAATAAAAAGATGAAGACGGTTCGAGGGATTTTTAAAATCCTGATTTTTGCATTTGCGGTCGCGATTTTTCTCGTGACGACTTTAGCAGGCCATCTCTTGATTCGAAATGTGACCAAGCGCCGGCACTATTTTACCGGCATTGTACATGCCTTTGCCAAATGGGGCCTGTGGTTCTTAAACACCAAAGTGAGCGCCACCAACCGCCCACCCAAAACTCAGAACTTTTTGCTGGTCAGTAACCACCTCGGGATTCTTGATATCGTGGTGCTCGCGTCGATCACGCCCACTCTCTTTATTACCTCTGTCGAAATGAAGAATACGCCGGGGCTTGGACTTTTGTGCGAAATGGGTGGTTGCCTCTTTGTCGAACGCCGTGACCGCTCGAAGATACAGAAAGAGATTGGCGAGATCCGGGTGGCTCTCCAGCAAGGGGTCAACATCACGCTTTTCCCCGAAGGCACCTCCACCAATGGGGAGCGCGTGATCGCCTTTAAGAAGTCGCTTTTAACGGCAGCAGCCGGGACGGGGGTCCCCGTCCTCCCGCTGGTGGTCAATTATACGAGCGTTGACGGGGAGCCCGTTCAGGATCGAAACCGGGACCAAGTCTGCTGGTACGGCGATCAACCCTTTCCATCCGCGTTTTGGCGGCTTTTGACCAATCACTCGGTCGTGGCCGAGGTGGAGTTCTTTGATCCCGTTCAAGTCATCTCGGATGATGAGCGCCGCGAGATCGCCGCTTATGCCCACCGGGTGATTTCTGCGAACTTTAAACCAATACCGAAGCCCTCAGCCACAAACGTGTAAAAAGCCCCTGTCATAATTTTTGACACTTGAATCCCAGAAGTGGCGCTGACGGCCTGGCCTCAGACGATTTTGTCTTGAAACTCCATTTAATCGTGTTTCTGCGTGCCAGAACTATGGCACGAGTGATGCTGATAGGGAGAGTGAGATGGAGGATTTATGAAATCATGGAAACTTTTTTGGACAGTCGTATTCGTCGGATCTTTTTTAACAATGGGCCTTACGGCCTGCGGTAAAAAAGAGGATAACAAAAACACCAGCCTGAATTACGGAAGCTTGTCGTCTGATGGTCAGACCGTCACCTCGAACTCAACGTTGGGCGGCGCACCTTTGAACTTGCAGATTCGCAATGTTCAGACGTTGGGAACCTACGGAGCTCGTTTTGATCTTTCGGTCAACGGAGCCTACCAAATGGTCAGTCAGTCTTCGCCCCAGTTTTCAAATTGGCAGCAGGTTTCTCAGTACGGCAGCGCGGTCATGATGGCCCATGCATCGGCTTGTACAGACGCCGCTTGTAGCACTGTGTACGTCACGGTTGCGGTCTATAGCACTTACGGTCAGTGTGGATATGGTTCTCAGTGCCAGTATGATATTCGCCAGTACGCCGTCAAACGTACGAACGGCAAAGTGAGTGGTTTACGAGAATGGAACCTTGGGTCCAATACTTATGGAATCCAGTCGATTCAAGCGATTATGGGTACCTTCTAATCTTTGAAAGCCGCTTGAAAAACTCCATGATTTCAAAAAACGAAACCCAGGTGTAGGCCTGGGTTTTGTCGTTTTAAGTGTCTTCGATTTTGTATGATTTTTGTTTACGAAGGATTCACCGTGATGATCGAAGGTCCATGGCTGGGTGCGGTGGTGCCCGGACCTGACGTGGCAGGATCCGCCTTGGCTGACAAGGCTTCGGCAGCACCCAAAGTCATCAGGGTCGCAACGGGCATCGCAATCAAAAGACCGACAAAAAAGCAAAGGGCGCCGGCAAAAGCCAAGAGCCCAAGCACGATGAGAAGCCCACAGACGTGCCACCAATTGCCTTGGACCGCGGCTAAGGATTTCTTCATCGATGTGATGGCGTCGCCATCATTCAAAACCAAGTACGCCGTTGTCAGTGAGCTCGCCACGAGGAACCAGATTCCCGGAATGACTAAAAAAAAGAATCCCAAAATCATCAGTATCCCGACGATAAATCCAGCGAGTAAGAGCTGTGCGAATCGGTTGAAGTTCTGAAAGCCCCAGAAGACATCATTGTAGTCGATGTCTTGCTTCGCACGAATTTTGAGCAAGCAAACCATGTAACCGGCAGTAAACGGAGCACTCAAGAAACTGCCCGCAAACGGAATCATACTGATGGCGGCGAGCCCAACGCCGTAAACCAAAGTCAGTCCTGCAACGAGAGCCAGTTGATCTTTAATGGCGTTCCAACTTTTATCGAACAGATCTGAAATCGTAAACATGGGTCCTCACCTGCAGGATTGTGCCGGACCAAGATACCGGTGCTCTAGGCCAAGGACTAGTGAACCTTTCCCTCTCTCGCGCGGGGCAGCACAAATGAAAAGTCCAGGAGCATTGACTTTCATATAATTTACACTGTAATTTGTATGTATGAAAAAGATCGTTCCTCCCTTAACAGAAAAAGAAAAAGCGGTTCTGGAGTTTATTGAAACTCTGCTGAGTGAGCGCGGGATCTCTCCCTCGTACCAAGAGATCAAAGACCATTTTGGTTTTGCCTCGTTCAACTCGGTTCAGAACTATCTCAAACAACTTCAAACGAAGGGCTATATCTTGATTCCGCCGCATCAAAAGCGCGCGATTCAGATTTTGCACAGTGCGGGCGCTGTCCAAAAGCAGGTGCAGAATGTTCGGGATCAGGCACCCAGATCGAGCGCTCCCAATTCTCGTTCTTCAGAAGAGCTCAGTATCCCTCTTCTCGGACGAGTCGCGGCGGGTCGTCCCCTTGAAGCACTCTCGTACGACGAGTTCGTCGATGTGCCTCGCTCGATGCTTCGCAATCCTGATAAGTCGTTTGCGCTCAAGGTGGTGGGCCAATCGATGATCGAGGACGGGATTTTGGACGGGGATGTCATTCTCGTTCAAAAACAAACGAATGCCTCGAACGGCGAGATCGTCGTTGCGACGGTTGAATCTGAGTCGACAGTGAAACGCTTTTTTCACAAGTCGCAGTCAGAGCCCAACAAGCAAGTTGAACTACGTCCCGCCAATTCGACCATGCAATCCATGTGGTACCGGCCTGATCAAGTCGCCATTCAAGGCGTTGTGGTGGGTCTGATCCGCAAGTTCTAATTCAAAATTTATGAGGCCCTTCGTCGGGGGGGACCCACATCACGGAGGATGTATGCAGCAAGCTTCGGGAGTTTTACCCGTTGAGGGATTCGCTTTGTCTGAGATCACTCGTCCCATCGGAGTTTCGACAGGACATTCGGTTTTGGATGATTTTTTGCCGTGGCAAGGTCTGCCTCTTGGAGGATTGACATTGATCGATGGACCTCAGGCTCCGCGTCTGGCGCGCCGGATGAGTTCGCGCTTAGCTGCGCCAGGGCGTGCGCTTTGGATCCATTCGCTTCGGACGCGGCCGTTTTTTCAAGAATCAGAGTCTTGTCTTCGACTTCAAGTTCCTGAAGAGGCCGACTCGCTTCAGGTTCTTCCACAGGTTTTGGCGGACGCGGCTTTTTCGTGCGTGATCCTGCAACTGACCCATCCACTTAGCCGCCCTAAGGCGATGGAGCTCGCAAGAGGGGTTCGTCAGTCGCAAGTTTCGGTCGTGGTTATTGCCAAGTCTGAGCGGACCCTGCCGTGGGATCTGTGTGATTTGGTCATCGAGTCGAATGATGATTTCTTAGCGATTCGTAAAGCGCAGCATAGGCCCGTGCCGCTCTGGGTTCCGGTTGAAATGATCAACCTAGCCCCTGGAATCCAAGAGACCCCCGTGCTAAGTTGGTGGAATGCGCTCGAACACGCCATCTGAAAATACGTCTGAAAATCAAGCCGAGGCGTTTTTCGCTGAAAAGCTCCGTGCACAACTGCCGCGGGGCTTTGAAGCCTTTCGTGAGGCTTCAGATCAGTTTAAAAAAACCCCAATTTCATTAGCTCCGCTCGAAGCGGTGCTTTTGCAAACACTTGTCCGTGCCCATGGCGGAAAAAAGTGGGTTGAGATTGGGACTCTGACCGGATTTTCGGGGTACTGTTTGGTTCAGGCTTCTGCCGGGCATCTTTGGACCTTTGAAAAAGATCCCGCTCACGCGGCCCGAGCACGCGAACTTTTTTTGCAAAAAAACTTGAGTGACCATGTGACCGTCATTCAGGGTGATGCCGAACAGACCTTACCCAGCATCGAGAGCCTCGGCCCCTTTGATGGGATTTTTATCGATGGCAATAAAGGCGCCTACCTTGCTTACCTGCAATGGGCGATGAAGAATTTGCGACCAGGAGCTTTGATCATCGCGGACAATATCTATTTGGGCGGCGCGATCTGGAGCAGCGGCGCAGATCCGAAGTGGAGTGCCTCGGTCGTTCAAAAAATGCAGGAGTTTTTGAACCTGCTCTTTGATCCCAGGTCTTTTACGAGTAGCCTCGCGCCCACGAGCGAAGGCCTGGCCATCGCTTTGCTAAAATAAATTATTTTGCCATTCGAGCGTTGATCTTTTTGAGCAAGTCTTCAGTCAGGGCCGTAAACTACACCGCGTGTTTGTAGTAGTCATCGTACTTGCTCTCGACGTGCATCACATTCAGCACGATGCCTTGTGCATTAAACTGCATGGTCTCGTCTGATTGTGCGGGGCCGTGAAAAATCGAAAGGTACA
>JBKCUU010000107.1:0-7858 GCA_046318155.1 Bdellovibrio sp.
GTTCAAAGGTCCTCGACAGAGCCTGGTCCAAGGGCTATGAACGAGACTCACAGGTCAACCTTTAGGGGCACAAACAGAAAGGTCTTTTTAGGATTTTGCCATGCTGAAGATCAACGAAATATTTTTTAGCATTCAAGGCGAGACGACTTATGCCGGCCTTCCCACCGTTTTTGTGCGCACAACGGGCTGCAACTTGCGCTGCACTTACTGCGATACGACCTATTCATATTACCAAGGTCAAAACCAAGAGCTTGCGGTCATCCTCCAAGAAATCGAGCGTCACAAAACTCCGTACGTCTGCATCACCGGAGGGGAGCCCTTACTCCAAAAAGAAGTTCACCAGCTTATGCGAATTCTCTGTGACCGTGGCTATAAAGTTTCACTCGAAACAAGTGGTTCACGCACCTGCAAAGACGTTGACTCCCGGGTGAAAATTATTTTGGACGTCAAGACACCTGACTCGGGCGCTGCGGATAGTTTTCTCTCAGAAAATTTGAATTTTACCTCTGAATCGACCGAATTTAAATTTGTGATTTGCAGCGAGGAAGACTTCGACTGGTCAGAAAATTTTTGTCGTCAACATGATTTATTTAAAAAGTTTTGTGTTTTATACAGCCCATCATTCAAGGATATAACGCCCCGGTGGCTTGCAGAAAAAATTCTGCAGCAAAATTCATCTGCACGCTTGCAATTGCAGCTTCATAAATATATCTGGAATGCCGAACAACGCGGAGTTTGAAATTTTAATTTCAAACTCTTGGTTGAACGAAACGACCAATTTTTCAAACAAATGTAAGTGGGAGCAACATGACGCCGAACCTTAACAGTTCTGATAATCTCTTCGTCGCAAATTTGACCTCTGTAAGCCTCGAAAAACTAGTGAAGAGCAAGTTGGAAGTTCTTTTCCAACAACAGAACGAAGCTCAAGTTGAGCTCAACGGTTTATATAATGTTGTTATGGAGCAAGTTGAACGTCCTTTGATCGAAATCGCGCTGCGTGCCTATAATGGCAATCAAGTTAAAACCGCCCAGTTGTTGGGTATCAACCGCAACACCTTGAAGAAGAAAATTGACAATTACAAGATCCGCGTAAAAAAATTGAATTCATAATTTGAATGGGGATCCCATGTAAATGGGACTCTCAGGCACCAGCGGGCTCACCCCTTAGAACCACTACCTTGAAAAAGGCCCGCAAACCTTAAGTCCGTCGTCAAAAGCGTCGACGAAAGCCTTTTCTCGGGGGGGATTCATGGCTGCTCGAGTACCACCTCAGAACCTTGAGGCCGAACAATCGATTCTTGGTAGTCTCATGCTCGATCCTGAAGCCTGGGATCAAGTCGGCGACCTGATCGAAGCTCAAGACTTTTATAAAAATGGGCATCAAGTTCTCTTTAAGGCGATTAAAGAGCTTATTTCGCGCTCACTCCCTGTTGATCTGATTACAGTGAACAACTTGCTCGCGGGGAATGGCGAGCTCCAAAGCGCTGGTGGGCATGAGTACCTGGCTGACCTCGTCAGCCGCACGGTTTCATCGGCCCATGTCAGCGTTTACGCTAAAAGTGTGAAAGAAAAATCGCTTTTGCGGAAACTGATCGCGTCGTCGACGGAGGTTCTCGAAAAAGCTTACGCCGAAGATTTTATCACTGTTGATCATTTTCTGGATGAAGCCGAAGAAAAATTCTACAGTCTAGGCGAACAAAAGAATTCTCAAGGCCTTGCAGGCCCGCTCGATCTTGTGCGTGAGAGCATGATGAAAATCGAGGAGCTCTTTAAGCAAACCTCGGATGTCACGGGGATTTCAACCGGTCTGACGAACCTTGATCGAATGACTTCGGGTCTTCACGGCGGAGAACTGACGATCATTGCCGCCCGTCCTTCGATGGGTAAGACCGCGTTCAGTTTAAATCTCGCTCAGCACATGGCCATCAAGCTCAAAAAAACCGTGGCTTACTTCAGCCTCGAGATGAGTCAGCAAGCGATGATGATGCGTATCTTGGGTTCTGAAGCCCACATCAACATGAAAGAGATCCGCTCGGGCAAATTGGCAGATACCGCCTGGCCTAAACTGATTCACGCCGCCGGTTTGGTTTCTGAGAGCAAACTCTTTATCGATGAAACGTCAGGCTTAAGCCCACTTGAACTTCGTAGCCGAAGCCGCCGATTAAAGGCCCAGCACGGACTTGATTGCATCATTATCGATTACTTACAGCTCATGAAGCTCAAAGAAAAAACCGAGAGCCGCGAGAGAGAGGTCTCCGAGATTTCGCGAACGCTGAAAGCCATCGCCAAGGAGCTCAATGTTCCCGTGATTGCACTGGCTCAGCTCAATCGGGGGGTCGAGGGTCGAACTGAGAAGCGCCCCATGTTGTCAGATCTTCGAGAGTCGGGCTCGATCGAGCAAGATGCCGACGTCATCATGATGCTTTACCGTGATGACTACTACGATAAAGAGTCTCAAGAGAAAAAGGGTCACGCCGAAGTGATCATCGGGAAGCAGCGTAACGGACCGACTGGTACCGTGCGTCTGACTTTTGATGCCGAGTACGGACGCTTCCGTGATGCTGATCCAGAGCCATCCCACCCCGTTCCCCAACCCCTGCTATCTCCGCAAGGACCGAAGATGATGGGCGGAAAGCCACGGAACTTTGCACCCGGCGCAAGCTCCTAGCTTAAGCTCTTACCCCTGAGGAGCGACGTTTTGGGTCACTCCTTCAATAAGTTCGACAATTCGGCCTTCGAGGACGAGAGGCGCCACTTACAAAACTTCTTCGGAAAAACAAGGGCTTCCGTTTTTGGTAGCCCTTGGCGCTCTGTTTGCTCTTAGCCCTGCGTGTTTAAAATAACAAAGAGGTTAGTTATGAAGCAGTTATCAATGATCGTGTTGGGTTTGTTTGCCCTGCTCGCAGTTGCTTGTAATCAAGGCGGCGGCGGCTCAAGCGGGACAGCAGCGACTCCCACTTATTCCATGAACAATGGCCAGTGTTATCAAAACAACGGTCAAGTGGTTGCCATGACTTATTGCAATGGCGCAAATGGCGGCTATTACATGAACGGAAACATCTGCCAAAATGCTCAGGGTCAGCAGTTTCCTATTCAGTACTGCCAACAAGGAACAGTGCCGGTGAATCCTGGTTATCCCGGCTACGGCGGTTACCCCGGATATGGTCAAGGTGGCTACGGTCAAGGTTACGGCCAGTACGGTGGATATGGCCAATCCTGCTACCGCTACTTTTTCTACATGAACGGATACTTTGGTTCTCAAATGATTTGTCACTAAAATTTCTCGATCTGGTCCTGACTGATTAAAAGCACGTGAAAGCGTGCTTTGTACGTTTCAGCGGAGCAGTCATATCCGACCTCTCCGACCACCAAAACCTAAGAGCTTCCAGCCAGAGAATAGGAGCTTACTCTTTCACCTGCGAAAGCCGCGAGCACCAATTCTGCTTGTGTTTGGTCGCACCGCTTGCGGTCACTCTTAGGCACTCTTCAAGATCTTCACACAACTTTTGCTAGCGCCCGTTTCATTTGTTTGATAGGCTGCTCGAAACTTCAAACATGAAGTCTGTTTTAACTTTTTGTATCGGAGGCACGTATGACATTAGAGATTGTTCAAGTCGGTGCTTCCGTGTCTTTGTGACTCTCGTCACGCGCTAGCACCCATCAACAAAATTAAAACCCGCAGAGTCGCTTGATTTCTTTCAAAGGAATTTAAAGTGAATTTTATTTCTAAAGACGCGCAAACGCGCGTCGCGCGAGTGATTTTTCGCTCGCATGGATTTGTGCGCCTTCAGCGAGGCGAGCAGATCAGTTCCGGCATTTTCTTAAAAAGTACAAACCCCATCGTTGGTGACCATGTTGTTGTTCGCGACTGGGAGGCCGTGCCGTGGGTGATTGACGAAGTTTTGCCGCGCACCTCGCTCTTGAAGCGTAAAGATCCGGGGGGCGGGGAGCAAGAATTAGCGGCCAACGTTGATTGGGTTTGGCTCGTCACCTCGGCCAATCAAGATCTCAATCCCCGGCGCCTCGAGAGGCTTTTGTCGCTCGTATGGTCTTCGGGCGCGCAGCCAAGACTTGTGATCACCAAAGCGGATCTTTGTGCCGATCGTGAAAACATGCTGAGCTTTTTGAGCGGGCGCTTTGCCTGCGTGCCCGTGCATTTGATTTCGAGCCTGGCCGGTGAAGGTCTCGCCGAGCTTGAGGCGACCTTAAGCGAAGGCGTTACGATTACGATGCTGGGATCGAGCGGTGTGGGTAAGTCGACACTGACCAATCGTCTCTTGGGTCGCGAGCAGCAAGTCACTCAAGGGATTCGCAGCGATGATGATAAGGGCCGGCACACCACAACTTCGCGCGAGCTTTTTGTTTTGCCCGGAGGTGCTTTTTTGATCGACCAACCCGGATTGCGAGAGGTGCATTTGGTGGATGGTGAAGCAGGAATCGAAAAAGTGTTCGAAGACTTGGCAAGGCTAGAAGGCGAATGCAGATTTTCGGATTGCCGTCACCAGGCCGAGCCGGGTTGCGCCGTTCTCTTTGCTTTTGAGAATGGGGACATCGACGAAGACCGCTGGGCCTCGTACCAAAAGCTTCAGCGCGAAGCTGCTTTCGCCAGGGCCAAAGACTCAAAGTCTCTGCGCCTTCGTCAAAAAGAGCGCGGCAAGAAAATTCAGAAACATCTGAATCAGCTCAATAAAGAGCGAAAAAACGAAAGGGGGGATTGGTAATGGTCGGATTTAAAAATGCTTTTTATATGTGGTAGTCTGTGATCAAGTCTCGGGATTTTTTCTTAATACAGAGACCTTACCATTTGTTTCTAAAATGGCGAGGTCCACCTCATTAATCGAGGTGCAGTTTTGCGAGCGCAAAATTTCTTGCAGTTCAGCGGCACTGATTTGTTCATCATCTAAAACTTTTTGGTAGAGCTGTCCTTTTGAAATCAAAATGCGTGGCTCTCCTTCGATGGCTTTTTCAAAGGCGGGACTTTTGAAAGCGAGAAAACCTAAAAAATAATTCAGGCCAATCAGTGTCACGGCAGAGATCAAACCACCGAGAAGGGAGTTGTCCCCCGCGGTCATCGAATTTTGAACGGCATTGCTCAAAATCAGCAGCAGGATCAAATCAAAGGGGGACATCTGTCCGATTTGCCGCTTCCCCGTGATGCGCAAGAGAACGTGCAAGGTGACAAAAACGATGACCGATCGAACAACCAGCTCCCACCAAGGGACTTGAAGATCAAACATACCGAACTCCGTCTTCCGAGAAGCACTGCCTCTACAAAATGTAGCAGCTACATTTTCTAAATCGTGGCGCAGGGCTTCTGCAAAGGGAAGCAGGCACTATGCCCTTTTTGAGCTACGGGGACGCATTTTTTCATAAAGGGGAGGGGCAGAACGCCTATATTCGAGTTCAGAAAAAGGGCCCCTGGCCTCTGATTTGGAAAAGAACCTAGCAGAGCCCCAAGAATAAGGAACCTTCGCCATGTTGAAATTGGTTTTGCTGATATCATTTGTTTTCACGGTCACGGCGCAGGCCAGAGGCCTCTCACCCGTGCCGATGCCGGCGGTTAAGGTCGCAGCTCACAAACCCGCATCCGCAGCACACCTGGCCAAGCCAGGTAAAAATACATCAGTCCTTAAGTCATTTCGGGAATGGAAGTTCGAGAAAATCCAAGCCTCACTGGCGCAAGTCGATCAAGCAACGCGCAAATTACAGGACTTGAGATCACGCCCCCGGGTCCCCAAAGCCGCTGTTGAGCATACCGAGCAACAGCTGGCCCAAGAAGCGTGGAACCTCGAAATCGCCCAAGATCTGTCGGTCACCGATTACTTGGTCCTTTATCTTGCCCAGCAAGGGGTTGTGGGAAAGTTTAATGAGGCCGCCAGCAAGTTGACCGCCGATGAGACGGCTCAGGTCCTCGAGGCCTATGTGCGCGATATGATTGCGGTCCCCAGCCATGGCCAGCGCCTTCTGCCCTCGTCTGCGATCCAAAACCGGTAACTTCTGGCGCCGCCCCTTTGAATTGGGCTCATTTTCGAAGACACGGAGCCTTTTCCAGGCTCTTATTGCCTTGCGTTGACAGGTCCTCTTCACTTTTTTTTGAGGCCCCCCTTGACAGTCCGTAACCCGGGTTCATATTTGTCTCGATTCAAACACGAACAAACACAAGACCCTGGGAGGTTTTTAATGGCTAAGCACGAAGTCGGTGTGCGTCCTTTGCATGATCGAATTTTAGTTCGCAGAACTGCTGAAGAAGAAAAAACAGCGGGCGGACTGTTCATCCCTGATACAGCAAAAGA
Source organism: Bdellovibrio sp. (assembly GCA_046318155.1). Lineage (GTDB taxonomy): Bacteria > Bdellovibrionota > Bdellovibrionia > Bdellovibrionales > Bdellovibrionaceae > JAHBUS01. The sequence goes on from JBKCUU010000107.1 coordinate 6,294, forward strand.
AAAACCACAACGCGGAGAAATTATCGCCTGCGGAAAAGGCCGAGTCACTGAAGACGGCAAAATTTTGCCCCTTGAAGTCAGAATTGGCGACAAAGTCCTCTTCGGAAAATATTCGGGCACAGAGCTCAAGCTGAACGGCGAAGAGCTTTTGATGATGCGCGAAGAAGACATCCTAGGTGTGATTAGCAAGTAACAGTTTAATTAATTAATTCCCTCATCGGAAAACGGAGAAAAAAATGTCTAAAGAATTATTGTTTGCAGAAAACGCACGTTCAAGCATCTTGAAGGGCGTGAACACTTTGGCGAACGCCGTAAAAGTGACCTTGGGACCAAAAGGTCGCAACGTTGTCATCGACAAATCTTTCGGTGCTCCTTTGATCACAAAAGATGGCGTGACGGTTGCGAAAGAAATTGAACTCGAAAACAAGTTCGAAAACATGGGCGCGCAAATGGTTAAGGAAGTTGCGAGCAAAACAAATGACCAGGCTGGTGACGGAACAACAACCGCTACAGTTTTGGCTCAAGCGATCTATCGCGAAGGCGTTAAGATTGTGACTGCTGGCAATAATCCCACGGCAATCAAACGCGGCATCGACAAAGCAGTTGCCATCGCGGTTGCTGAATTAAAAGCAATGGCGAAACCTGTTAAATCTTCGAACGAAGTTGCTCAGGTTGGAACAATCTCTGCTAACAACGACAAAGAAATCGGTCAAATGTTGGCTGATGCGATGGACAAAGTTGGCAAAGAAGGCGTTATCACAATCGAAGAGAGCAAAACTGCTAAAACTGAAGTGACAGTTGTAGAAGGTATGCAATTTGATCGTGGGTACTTGTCGCCTTACTTTGTAACGAATGCTGAGCGTATGGAAGCAGTTCTCGAGAACGCTTACATCCTTGTTTACGACAAAAAAATCTCTTCGATGAAAGACATGATCAGCATCCTTGAAGGCGTTGCCAAATCAGGCCGTCCTTTGTTGATCATTTCTGAAGACGTTGAGGGCGAGGCGCTTGCAACTTTGGTTGTGAATAAATTGCGCGGCACTCTGCACGTCGCAGCTGTTAAAGCTCCTGGTTTTGGCGATCGCCGCAAATCAATGCTTGAAGACATCGCCATCTTGACTGCAGCTAAAGTCATCTCTGAAGACGTGGGCCGCAAACTTGAGCAAGCCACAATTGCTGACCTCGGTGTTGCAAAACGCGTTGTCATCGATAAAGACAATACAACGATCATCGATGGCGCTGGTAAAAAAGCAGACATCCAAGGCCGTGTGACTCAGATCAAAGCTCAGGTTGAAGAAACAACTTCTGACTACGATAAAGAAAAACTCAAAGAGCGTTTGGCTAAATTGTCTGGCGGAGTTGCTGTCATTCACGTTGGTGCGCCTTCTGAAGTTGAAATGAAAGAGAAAAAAGCCCGTGTAGAGGACGCGTTGCATGCAACACGTGCAGCCGTTGAGGAAGGTATTGTGGCGGGCGGCGGTGTCGCACTGCTCCGCGCACGTACCAACGCAGGCAAGATTGCTGGCGACAACGTTGAGCAAGACGCCGGTATCAAGATCATCCTC
>JBKCUU010000108.1:0-46287 GCA_046318155.1 Bdellovibrio sp.
GGGTATGATTGAATTGCTTTCTTGATACTACTTTCATCAATCGTCCCCACCCCATTGCTTCTCAAACTTTTCAAAATAAGACTTAGTAATCATGTTTGCTTCCCTCCAGGCTTCGCCTGCTTCGGCGGGGGAAAGAAAAAGTAGCATCTTCGAACGAAAATGGTGGGGCCGACAGGATTCGAACCTGTGACCACTTGATTCGAAGTCAAGTACTCTATCCAGCTGAGCTACGGCCCCACAAAAAAGGATCAGATCGAAGGATCAACCTAGAATTCTTTGGGGTGAAAATCAAGCGGATGCGCCCTGCCTACTCTTTGAGCACGAGCGTGTTCTTGAGTTCATCCTGATTATTTTGCCCTGCCGGGAAGTGCACCTGCAGAACATCGCCAAAAGACTTTATAGCTTGCGTCAAGCCGAGGGCGAGCTGCCGTTCACGCAAGGAGCGGGTCAGATTCTCGACCGCTTCATCCCACATCTGAGGTTTGAGCTTTTTGGCAATGCCCTCATCGGCGAGGACCACAACCTTATGCTCAAACATTGAGACAAAAATCAAAATCCCCGAGCGGTCTTTGGTTTTCTGAATTCCCAATCGATAAAATTCGAGCTCGGCGCGTTCATGCACGCACTTCCACTCATCAGAATCGGGAATAAAAAGCTCCAAAAGAACACGCGACCGAGTCGCCAACACACCCAAAACAAGGCCCACCACTTGAACAAGGCCCAGCGTCCACCAGCCCCACTCTTGGAAAAATGCCAAATCAATGATGGCTGTGACCGCCACAAAAGCGACGACGCAAGCCAAGCGGGCTCCGCGCAAAGGCGTTGAGTTTCGAACGACAATCGGAACAATCTCGCTATGAGTTTTAAGTTCGACCTCTTGAACGACCTTTTCGACCTGCTGAAACTCAGACTCGCTCAAATTCGAGCGAAGCCAAGGAGGCACCTGCGATTTTACTTGTGTGTTACCAGCTTCCACTGGAACCTCCTCCGCTAAATCCCCCGCCGCCGCCAGACCAGCCGCCGCCCGACGAACCGCCACCGAATCCACCGAAACCTCCGCCAGCACCGAAGCCGCCAAGACCTGCGCCAAAGCCGCGCCGCCCGCCAAAGCCACGGCCACCACCGCCGCCACCAAACAGAATTTGTTTTAAGAACAGCAGAACACCAATAATGATGATCCAGAACAGACCCGACTTTTTCTTTTCTCGGGGCAGAGGCGCCGGCGCTGCTTCACCGATAGCCCGAGCATCCGTTCGGCGCAAAATTTCGATCACGCCGGCCGTAATGCCTTCATTAAAAAGTCCTTCACGAAAATAAGGTGCAACGACATCCGAAATAATTCTCTTCGCAATCACGTCAGGCAAATCACCTTCGAGACCTTGGCCAACTTCGATTCGCATCTTTTTCTCGGTCGGAACGATTAAGAACAAAACGCCATTGTCTTTCTTGGCCGTTCCGAGCTTCCACTGATCGACAATTTTAATCGAGGCCTGCTCGATCTCTTCGCCTTGCAGGGAAGTCAGCGTCAAAACTTGCAACTGAACCGCGTCGCGCTCGTTGATTTTGCGCAAGAGGGACGACAGTTTTTGAACCGTATCAGGATTGAGCACGCCGGCTTGATCCATCACCGGCCCTGTGAGAGCCGGTGTTTCAAGCGCGTGGGCCTGAGCTCCGAACAAGAGCCAGACGCTGCAGACCGAACTTAAGAGTAGAGGACGGAATGAAGAGATCAGAACTTCACCTCTGGTGGCTTCTCGATTTTTTCTTTTTCATCAGCCGCGACATCCCACTGGGCCATCTTCGGATGTTGGTAAAAAATCGAGTTCGTCCAGCTTGTCGGCGGAACAGTCACCAGATTGTTAAAGCCCTTGATCGTCTCGATCAGGCGCTGACGCGCGATCGTGATGCGGTTCTCGGTGCCCTCAAGCTGAGCTTGAAGATCACGAAACTGCGTGTCGGCTTTGAGGTTGGGATAATTCTCGGTCACCATCAATAAGCGGCCCAAAGCTTGCGATAAAGCTCCTTGCGCGCGCTGAAATTCGGCCAATTTCTCGGCGCTCATTTGATTGGGATCAATGGTCACTTGAGTCGCTTTTGCACGGGCTTCAACCACGGCTTGCAAAGTGTCTTTCTCGTGCGAAGCATAGCCTTTAACAGTGCTCACCAAATTTGGAACGAGATCCGATCGACGCTTGTATTGATTGGTCACTTCGGCCAAGGCCGCGTCGACTTCATTCTTCGCTGTTGGGATCGATTGAACGCCGCAGCCCATAAGTCCCGCCGACAACGCCAGCACAACCAGAGCCTGAATCATCGTTTTCGTCTTCACTTTATACTTCATATCAAATTTCATATCTTGTTTTGTCTCCACTGGTGAGCATCCGATTGGATGTGTATTGAAGTGGAGCCTCCAAAGAACACAATGAGGACTCGCGGCCCACTTGGCAAGTGTTGATGGGGCATGAAGAGCTGTGTTAGCTTGGATTCAGTGGATTCACTATCGGAGTTGCCTTGAAGCTTCAGTTTCAAACGGGTCAAGACATCATTTTTATCGATAAACCTGCGGGCTTGCCGACTCATGCTCCCGATGTCGGACGCCCAGGGCTTGTCGAAATTCTTGAACGGCGTTTGGGTCAAAAACTTTGGGTTGTGCACCGTTTGGATAAAAGCACCACCGGCGCCATGCTCTTTGCCACTTCCGGCGCACGGGCCGAAGAATTGCGGCAGGCGTTTGAAAAACACCAGATCAGCAAGACCTATTGGTTTGTCACCGACAAATCCTCAACCACAGACGAGTTCGAGCGCGAAAGCTTGATCGAAAAAGTCGGCAGTTCGTCGTTTCAGTCGACAACCAGCCCATTGCCCAATGCGAAAACGCGTTTTAAACGCCTCAAGCGTTCGCCGTTTTTTGAACTCTGGGAGGCGCGCCCGCTCTCGGGAAAACCGCACCAAGTGCGCTTGCATGCGGCCGATATCGGTCTGCCGATCTTAGGTGATCTGAACTACGGTGGGAGCTCCTTTCCCCACCTTTGCCTGCACTCGAACTCGATCGAGCTACCTGGAGAACCGATTTGGACCTGCCCCGCGCCGCGCTTTTTTGAACGCCTTGGCCTCGCGAAAGACAAAGAACTGACCCGCCTTTTGTCCTCGATCGACCGTCGCCAGCGGCTCTTTCATTTTTTGAAAAACTCCGAAGAAACTCTGCGTCTGGTGCACAACGAGAATGCCGATTTTCGATTGGATCTCTTAGGTCCCGTTCTTTGGTGTCACTGGTATAAAGACGAGAGCCCGCGCGAAGAAGACTTGGAACGTTGGGACTTTATCCAAACTCTGTTGAAACGCCCCCTGGTCATACAAAAGCGCGACGACCGCGGCAAAGATCCCAACTCGCAAAAGCAGTGGCTCTTGGGTGAGGTCCCCGACACTTGGACCGCTCTCGAGAACGGACGAAAAGCCGAGTTCCGAAAAGTTCAAGGCCTGTCTGCAGGATTATTTTTGGATCAACGACTCAACCGCGACCGCGTTCAAGAGCTGTCGCGCAAAAAGACGGTGCTCAACCTTTTTTCTTACACCAGTTTATTTTCGGTGGCAGCGGCCCAAGGCGGAGCCACAAAAGTGACGACGGTGGATCTTTCAAAAAACTTTCTTGAATGGAGCCGGCGTAACTTTACGCTCAATCCTGGCGCCCTCGCTACCGAGACCGAATGGAGCGCAGCTGATTCCTTTCTGTTTTTAAGAGGTGCCATCAAGCGCGAGCGAAAATGGGATCTGGTGATTTGCGATCCTCCTAGCTTCTCGCGCGGTGAAAAAGGTGTCTTTCGTCTTAAAGATGATCTCGAAGACTTGATCGGGCTTTGCCTGCAAACCGTTGCACCGGGCGGAACTTTGCTCTTTAGCTGTAATTTGGAGTCGATGGATTCAGATGAAATCCAAGCCCGCCTGCATCGTTGCGCGCCACAGGCCTGCATCACCAAGGGCGAGCAAGATCTCGATTTTGAACTTCCTGGAGAAGAACCGGCGCTGAAGTCCTTTTGGATTCAAACTTAGTCTCAAAAAAAACGGCTGCACCCGTTTCCGAGTCCAGTTTCCTAAAGGTGAATGTTAACGCTGACAGCGCTCCCTGCTTTAGTACAGCTTGCTGAGCTCCATCGAGTACTTGCCGGGGGCGTAGCCCACCAGACGCTGCGTCCGCAAATACTGAAAGGTTTCTTCCTTTGCCGAGTACGAGGCATACGGATAAATGGCGATCCCCCCACGAGGCGTAAACTCCCCGATCACTTCGATATACTTAGGCTTCATCAAGGCGACGAGGTCATCACAAATTGTCTGGATGCAATCCTCGTGAAAGTCCCCGTGATTGCGAAAGCTAAACAGATAAAGCTTGAGCGATTTGGATTCGACCATTTTTTTATCGGCAATATAGTTAATAAAAACTTTGGCAAAATCAGGCTGACCTGTTTTGGGGCAGAGTGAGGTGAACTCGGTGCAGACAAACGTCGTCCAGGCGATCTTGCCGGGGTTCTTATTCTCAAACGCCTCGAGGGTTTCAGGTGAATACGTCGAAGGGTAATCGGTTTTTGATTCACCCAAAGCAAAGTTCTGGAGTTCTTTGGGACTGCGACCCATTTTCTTTTTTGCCATCTACTTCACCTTCCTCATGACTTATTCAGTCTTTAATCACGCCGCGAGACTTGAGTTCGCGAAGCGTCTGTTCGGCCGAGTCCTGCGTGCGCATGTAGTACATCGCCGTCAAAATCTGTTGCTGTTCTTCAGTTAAATCACCGTGGCGGCCCCTGCGCCGTTCGCGGTCTTTCATGATGTGCCATAGCGACAAAGCGCCTGCCACCGAAATATTATACGATTGCACAAAGCCTCGCATCGGGAGAACGACGCAGGCATCAGCCGCTGCAACCATCTCGGGACTGACGCCCATTTTTTCATTTCCCAAAACAAGGGCCGAGCCTTGAGTAAAATCAAACTCATCAATCGGCACAGACGTGGGCGCGAGGTGCGTGACAACAATTTTTTTACCTTGGCGCTTGAGCTCGTCGATGCAAGCCTTGGTCGACTTCCAACGTTTGATCTCGACCCACTTATCGGCTCCAGCCGTCGTTCGCTGCGACTCTTTGATTTTTTCACCCAGTTCGATCATGTGAACTTGGCCAAAACCCATCGCCTCGGCACTACGAAAGACAGCGCTCGCGTTTCCGCGATCATAAACATCTTCCAACACCACCACGGGGGTAAAAGTTCTGCGTTTCACGACGTGTTCGATCTTTTGCCGGCGCTCGGGTGTCAAGAGAGGTCCGACATGTTCGATCACATCGGCCGCCCAAACTTCGAGGGGTGGATTCTGAAAGGTCAGGCGCTTTTCAAAAGGAAACATCTTCGTAAATGCTTACTTCAAGATCAAACTGGGATTTTTTGCCAGATCACGCGTGATATTTTTTTGGTGCGCCTCTAAAGTACCGCCGCCGATTTCGAGCAGCTTCGCATCACGCCACAAACGTTCAACGACGTACTCATTGACATAGCCGTAGCCGCCCAAAACCTGCATCGCATTGTCCGCCACTTTCTTTCCCATGCTTGTTGCGACGAGTTTGACGCCATCAGAGTCGACCCGGTTGCCTTCTTTATTCAGATCCAAGCGGCGAGCCGTTTCGTAAACGTAGGCTTTGCAGGCTTTATACTCAGCGTAGCTTTCGGCGATGTATTTTTGAATTTGACCAAACTCACGCAAGGGTTTGCCGAATGCTTCGCGCTCACTCGCGTAGCGATTCATGACTTCGATCGATCGGCGCGCAAGACCTAAACTCATCGCGGCCAAAGTCACGCGTTCGATCTCGAGGTTTCGCATCATATGCAACATCGAATCACCTTCATGACCAATCAGGTGGCTTGCCGGAACCTTGCAATTGTCAAAAACGATTTCGGCGGTGTTGGAGCCGCGCATCCCTGTTTTGCCATGAATCTTTTGACCCACGCTATAACCGGCCATGCCTTTTTCAACCAAGAAGGTCGACACCTGGGCTCGGCCGTTCTTTTCACCGGTCTTGGCATAAACCAAAAGGCAGTCTGCAGGCGTGCCCTTCTCATCGATGCAACCATTCGTGATCCACATCTTGCGGCCGTTCATGATATAAAAATCGCCTTCACGTTTGGCCGTCGTTTCCATCGCCATGACGTCTGTGCCGACAGCGGGCTCACTCATTGCCATGCCGCCAATCCACTCGCCCGTGCACATTTTAGGCAAAAACTTTTGCTTCAGGTCCTCAGAAGCGTTCACGGCAAAGTTGTTTACAAGCAGCATCGAGTGCGCCAAGTAAGCGAGACAAAAACCAGGATCACTGGCCGAGAGCTCTTCGTGCACAATCACGGCCGAAACTGCATCTTGACCGGCGCCGCCATATTGCTCAGGCACCGTGATGCCTAACAGTCCGAGCTCACCCAATTTGCGAAAGAGGGGCGCGTTGAATTGCTCTTTGCGGTCGAACTCAAGCGCCTGGGGATCGACTTCTTCTTTGGTAAAAGCCGCTACCGTTTCGCGGATCATGGCGTGCTCTTGCGTGGGGTTGTAAAGATCCATTTCGCGCCAAGCAGAATTCATAAAAATCTCCTGAGAAACAACAAGGTGAGGTCTTTTAAAATGCTTATTTTTCGTGCGCCCCAATGTGCCCCGCAGGCTTGCGAAAGTCAAAAACTAAGGGCATGGTAGCCTGATGACGCCAAAACCCACCTCTCACGATCGAATCAGTGTGCTTGGGATCGGCACCGAGCTGACCTCCGGCCAAATTTTGAATCGCAATGCTTCGTGGATCTCGGCCAAACTCGCCCAGATGGGCGTTCAGACCGCCGGTCACTGGGTGGTGCCTGATGACCGTGAATTGATTCGTGAAGCGCTCGAAATCTCGGCCCGCTCGTCAGACCTGATTTTTGTCACAGGCGGCTTGGGACCCACGACTGACGACTTCACACGCGAGATGATTGCCGAGTGGACAGCGCAGCCTTTGGAGTGGGATGAAGCGACGTGGTCACACATTCGAGAGCGACTCGAGTCGCGTGGCATTCCAGCCCGTGAGTCACAAAAACAGCAGTGTTATTACCCACACGGTTCGGTCATTCTTAAAAACAATCTAGGAACAGCGCATGGCTTTTACCTTCAAGCGCGAGGCAAAACACTGGTTGTTTTGCCCGGACCTCCCAAAGAGATCGAAGCGATTTGGAATGATCATTTAGCCGCTTGGCTCCCCTCGCAATTTGCGGGTTTAGATCCTTGGATCACGCGTTCTTGGGACACCATTGGTTTACCCGAAAGCACCGTGGCCGAAATGACCGAGCCCGCACTGGCAGGCGGCGGCGGGTCTGGGCTTGAGATTGGTTACCGCGTCCATCTCCCTTATGTTGAAGTTAAAGTTTCACACCGTCAGAGTCAGGCCAAAGCGGCGGCTCCTTTCATCGCCAAACTTGATGAGGCCTTATTCTCAGTCACGGCCCTTCGCGACGGACATCAAAGTGCGCAGTTACTGGCTGCTCAGCTCACCCGATTTTCACGCATCCAAGTTCAAGACGCGGTCTCGGGTGAGTATTTGGTCACGCGGCTCTTGCCAGCCGCAACTTCTGTTGTTCGACAACAAAAGTTTTCATTTCGCACCGAGATTGATGACGTTGATGATTTCGAAACTTTGGTGCTGACCTTGTCGCCAGACACCCCCCGCGAGGCCATCGCTTCGCTGAGTTGGCGCGGAGTCAAGCGACGAGAGCTGCTCAGTTCGCCCTTTGTTGCGGCCCTGGCCGACCGCGAGCGCTCGTATTTTGCCGAGCTCTCGATGCTTTTTTGGGCACGCGAACTGTCAGCCCTATGACGCACCGCTCTTTTTGATCAACTTTCCACCTCTGTCGCAGGGGCACTTGTGGTAGTTTGCGGGCCTTCGGAAGGGGCTCTGTTGTCGATGTTTTCAATTCATGACTTAATAAAATCAGGCACATCCCAAGAGCCTCGTTTGCAGTCCGCTCTTTTTGCTCCGTTGCAGTCTTTTTTGTCCCGCCCTCACAAGTCTTTTCGCGCCAACCTTGTCGATTTGGGCTTCGAACTTTTTTCTCCCCAAGATTCGGCACCCAGCGAATGGCAAGAGGACTTTCGGCTTCGGACCAAAAAGGCGATCGAAACTTTGCATGCCGGCTCACTCATCGTTGACGACATTCAAGATGATTCAGAACTCAGGCGCGGTTCACCTTGTCTGCACCATGAGATTGGAGTTCCCCTCGCCTTGAATGCGGGAAACTGGCTTTACTTTTTTGCTTACCAGCAAATTCTTGAAAGCCAAGCACCTCACGACATCAAACTCAAATGCCTGGCCGACACGACCGACATTTTGCTGCGCGCTCACCAAGGACAAGCGATTGATCTCTCAACCCGCATGGGGCATGTCCCCGCGAGCGAAGTTCCGCTGGTGTGCCGGCAAAGTCTCGAGGGAAAATCCGGCGCCTTGATGGAGTTTGCTCTCGTCTTGGGCGCGCGAGTCGCTGGAGCCGATGACATCCAAGTCAAATCGGCGCGCGTCCTGGGCCGCGAACTGGGTGTTCATTTACAAATGTTTGATGACCTCGGAAATTTAAAAGTTGAGAAGCCAACACCCAAGCATCTTGAAGATCTGATTCACCAGCGGCCCTCATTTGTCTGGTGGCTTGTGGCCGAACACTTTCCCGACAACTTAGCCGAGCTCAGTGCGGCTTCAAAAACTTTGCCGTGCACGCTGGCGTTGAAGCAATTTTTAAGCGAAACGCCAGTTTTAGAACAAGGGCGACAGCAAGCTTTAAAACATCAACAAGAACTTTTTAACTGGTGGAGGAGCGAGCGAGTCCCGCACTCGCCTGCCGCCTTTGAAAAAATCAGAGAACTTTCTGAGAGGATCGCAAGTGCCTACTTCTAACGCATCCCCCGAAACGAAAAAAAAGGTCGCCGTGATCGGCAGCGGTTTCGGCGGGCTTTCGACCGCCATCCGTCTGCAAGCTGCTGGCTACCAAGTCAAAATTTTTGAAATGCGCGACCTTCCTGGTGGCCGCGCGTACGTGTACAAAGAAAAGGGGTTTACCTTTGATGCCGGCCCCACCGTCATCACGGCGCCCGAGTGCCTTGAAGAACTGTTTGCCCTGAAGGGCAAGAAAATGAGCGACTATGTCGAGATGATGCCCGTCTCGCCCTTTTACCGTTTGTTTTGGGATGATGGGTTTATCTTTGATTACTCGAATGATGAAAAACTTTTGACCGACCAAATTCAGAAGAAATCCCCCGAGGATCTTAAAGGTTATCAGCGCTTTTTGGCTTACTCAAAAGAGGTCTTTGACGAAGGCTACACAAAGTTAGCCGCCACACCGTTTTTGCATTTGTGGAGCATGGTGAAAGTCGCGCCCCAGCTCGCAAGGCTGGGCGCTCACCGCAGCGTGTACGCCACCGTTTCAAAATTTATCAAAGACGAACACCTACGCCAGGCTTTTAGCTTTCACTCTTTGCTTGTGGGCGGCAATCCCTTTTCGACGTCTTCGATTTACACCCTGATCCATTTCTTGGAGCGCAACTGGGGCGTCTTTTTCCCGCGCGGCGGAACCGGCGCGTTGGTCCAAGCCTTAGTGAAGTACTTTCAAGAAATGGGCGGCGAGATCGTTTACCAAGCCGAGATCGAGCAGATTTTAACCGAGAACAAACACGTCACTGGGGTTCGCACCAAATCCGGCGATGTGTGGATGTGCGACACGGTTGTCAGTAACGGCGATGTCTTGCACACGTACAAAGATCTACTCAAAGACACCGACTCGGTCCGCGCACGCGAAAAGAGTCTTGAAAATAAAACTTACAGCATGTCTTTGTTCTTGATCTACTTTGGCACCAAGAAAAAATACCCGCACATGGCCCATCACAATGTGCTCTTTGGTCCTCGTTACGAGGGTCTTTTGCATGACATCTTTAAAAAAGGAATCTTGCCGAAAGACTTCTCGCTTTATTTGCATGTTCCCTCACTGACTGACCCCACGTTAGCTCCCGAAGGACAAGAGTGTTTCTATGTTCTTTCACCGGTCGCGCACTTGGGTAAGCTTGATATCGACTGGAACACCGAAGGCCCGAAGTACGCGGACTCAATCATGACTTATCTTGAAGAAAAATATTTGCCGGGCCTGAAAGAGAATTTGGTCGTGCAAAAGATTTTTACGCCGTTTGATTTTCGCGATCAGCTCAATGCGCATCTGGGGTCGGCGTTTAGCCTTGAGCCCACTTTGACTCAGTCTGCTTACTTTCGCTTGCACAACCAAGATGATAAGATCAAGGGCTTGTACTTTACCGGCGCGGGCACGCATCCCGGCGCGGGCGTTCCCGGCGTGGTCAATTCGGCCAAAGCAACGGCGGGTCTTGTGATCAAAGGCATGCCTCTTTGAGTGATGCTCAGCTGATTCATTTTAGCCGCGAACAAATTCGCAAAGGGTCTAAGTCCTTTGCGGCCGCCTCGTTCTTTTTGTCTGAAAAAGAAAAGTCAGGCGCCTGGCTTTTGTACTCCTGGTGCAGGCATTGTGATGATGAGATTGATCACGCGCAAAGCCCCGAAGAAGCCGTTCAAAAACTTCTCAGACTCCGTGAACAAACTCTGCTGGCTTTCGCCAACACGCAGGTGATGGACTCCCCGCAGTTTGAAGGTTTGCGTCTCTTGTTTCAGGCAACGGGCCTCCCCGTGCAATATCCCTTAGACCTTTTGCGCGGAATGCAAATGGACGTCGAAGGCTATTGGGGACGATCCGAAGACGAGCTGCTCGACTACTGCTACTGCGTTGCGGGCGTTGTGGGTCTCATGATGTGCCACGTGATGAATGTCAGTGATGAACGGGCCCTCGCCCACGCGGTGGATTTGGGGCAGGCGATGCAGCTCACAAATATTAGCCGCGACATTGATGCGGATTTGAAATTGGGCCGAGTTTATATTCCGCGAGAGTGGTTGGCCCGCGATGGACTGGCGCCCGAGGATTTAACCTCACCATGGACCCGGCCCTTGTGGCCCAGGTACACCAAACAATTGCTCGCGCTTGCCGAAGACCGTTACGATTCGGGCCGACAAGGCCTGCATTACCTTTCATTCCGTGCGGCGTGGGCCGTGAGCATTGCACTGGGGGTTTACCGCGCGATCGGCACCAAGGTTTTGGACCGAGGAAGCCGCGCCTGGGATCAACGCTGCTACACGACTCGTTTCGAAAAGGCCGTTATCATTTTGCAAGAGAGCGTTTTGGTGTTTGTTCGATTTTTGCCGCGGCTGGTGTTTCGTTGGAAACCCACGCCGATCACGTCAGTTTTCGACGCGTCCATGGCCACCTCTGCGGCGCGAAGTCGCTCTCTCGAGAGAAATTAAATCGAGCGACCTTGCCCGATCGACTAAATTTTCGTTAAAATTTTACGTGCGAACCAAATTCCCGATACCATCAGGACCATTGCCGGCAAAACATGCCACAGCGCCAGGTGTAAGGGAGTCGTCTCTGGACAAGTCCACTGAACCCCTAAGAGGCCAAACGAAACACCACAGACGAGGACCATCATTCCAGTCAAATCTCGATGTAGACTTGCCCCCTGGCGGATGATGTAAAAAAGAACCGAAGCTGGCAAAACACCAATTGCGAGCATTTTCGTGACACACGAAAAACCGTGGCCAAGATACAAAAATGGCTCTGACGTGGTCAAAAAACTTGAGACCGTCGTCAGCCCAATAAAGAAAAATGCAAAGAATGGCAGACGGAGCATCGACTTCGATTCCTGTGACGGGATGCTGAGGCGAAACGCGGCCAAAATTGAAATGACCGCCAAAAAGACGAGAAGCAAGTTCTCGAAGAAAAAACGCAACGACGACAGTTGCATCAAAAGATCAAATCTTAATCCAAGCAAGGCCAACGCCGAGAATAAGCAAAGACACCCAACGGCCAGAACTTTTAAAAAATCCACGGCTGTGAACCTTGTCACGACGACAGGTTTTAACTGCCCAGTCAGATTTTTAATGAGATTTTCGGTTTGCAGACTCATGTCCGAACCCCCAAGGCGACCTTCAGATTGTTGTAAGCTCGGTGGGCAATGACTTTGACGTTGGCCTCGGTCAGGTCGAGCTCTTTTGCGATCTCACTGATCGCCTGCCCCTGAATTTTTAACAGCGTCAGCACTGTTTTTTCGCGAACGTTCAAGCGATCAATGGCGCGCTCGATATCTATTTTTAAGTCTGGATCCGCAGATGTCGTCGCAACAAAAGTGGCAATGGATTCGAAATCGACATGCTCCGAATGCTTTTTAAAACTGCGGATGTAGTCGACGATCTTGTATTCAGCAATCGCGAGAAGCCAACTCATGAATGACTTTTCTTGCTGGTAGGTATGCAGCGACTTGTGAACAGCCATTAGGATCTCCTGGACAACTTCTTCAATCTCATTTTGATTAAAAATTCTCTTTCTCAAGTAATTTTTTAAAAACGAAGAAAGCTCTAACAACAGCTCGCCGTAGGCCGCGGCCTCCCCTTTTTGAGCAAGAACCATGAGCTGCTTATAGGTCGATTCATTTCCTAGCTTAGACAACAACTTGTCTCCCTTTGATCTTCGTCCCAAAACGAAAAAAGTTACGACTTTTGTAACTTTTTTTGTTTTTGGGCGAAAACACCTTCAAGACGATCTTGAGATCGATTTAAACACCAAAGGAGCTCATTATGAAGTTGTTTTCAGGCCTTACGATGCTGGCAATGACCCTGTTCGCGTTCTCAGCGAATGCTGATTTTAGGCCCTATGCAAAGACGGACTTTGAAAGCGCTATGACTGCCGGAAACACCGTTGTCGTCGATTTTCATGCAAACTGGTGCCCGACCTGCAAAAAGCAAGAACCCGCGTTGAACGAGATCGTAAATATGAAGGGCTACGAGAAAGTCGTCGCTCTCAAGGCTGATTTTGATCAAGAAAAAGAACTCAAGAAAAGCCTCAATGTTTCAAAGCAATCGACGATCATCGTCTTTAAGGGTGGAAAAGAAGTCGGCCGCAATACTGGAGTCACGGCAAAAGACGAACTCAAGAAACTCATCGACATGGGACTTTAAGATGAATTTGCAATTGGGGTTTTCTTTTTTTGCAGGTTTACTGACCACGTTGTCACCTTGCGTACTGCCCATTTTGCCGTTTCTACTCGGCAGCGCGCTTCGAAAAAACAAGAAAGCCCCATTGTACATGGTGGTTGGACTGGCCCTCAGTTTTGTGGTGGTGGGCTTTACGCTGAGCCGCTTCGGAACTCTTCTTGGGCTGGAGTCTGACCAAATCCGTCAAGGATCAGCGATTTTGCTGATCCTGACGAGTTTATTCTTTCTCTCACAGCGGGTTCAAACCCTTATTTCCGACAAGTTGACTCTCTTTGCCAACAAAGCCTCAGTGACATCCCAACAATTAAAATTGGATGATTCATCCGGCTGGAATTCCTTACTTTTGGGTGGACTACTCGGCATCATTTGGTCGCCTTGTGCAGGCCCAACGCTAGGGGTTGCCGTATCCTTAGCGAGTCAAGAGGGTGCAAGCACAGAGGCGCTCAAGATTATGGGTGCCTATGCTTTGGGAGCGAGTCTTCCGATGCTGCTGATTGCCTATGGACTCCGATCTTTCTTTCAAAAGTTCCAAAGTAAGATCATGAACTTCTCTGAAAAGTCGAAAGTCTTTCTCGGCTGGGCACTGCTATTGACCGGAGTCGCGATTCTTTTTGGCTTCGATAAAAATATCGAGGCCTTCCTGCTCACCCATCTGCCCGAATCTTGGGTGGATCTAATTACTAAATATTAGGAGTAAACATGAAATTACTAATTCTTGCCAGTCTACTTGTTGCCGATTCTGCCTTTGCTTTCGTGGTTGGACCTAGCTCCGTCAATGAGGGTGAAAACTATTTGAGCCTCGGCGTGCAGTCCGAGCGCGGAAAAGTGGAGCCGAATGAAAATCGAGCCTCCTTTCAGGAGGCGGAGATCGATATCAATAAGTTAAAGTATGTTCGCGGGTTCGAAGGTTTTTTGGGTCTAAGTCGATCGACGTTGTTTGCTGAATACGGCACTTTTAGCAGCGCAAAGGAGCAGGTTGGCTCCACTGTTTTTTATAATGAAGACAAGGGCTCATACCTGACTCTTGGATTGGCTGGCGACATTGTACATGATTTAGAAAAACAATTTGGATTCTACCTCCAGATCTCCCCAAGCAGGGACTACAACAAAAATAAATTCTCGAATCCTCGGCTCGATGTTTTTGCCCTTGGCTTAACTTCGGCGTTTAATGTTACAGATCACTTCTTTCAAAAAAATCTGATCCATTTCGGGTCGGGTGATGGGTCACAACAAAACTCCTATTTAGCGATCGACACGGGTTTTGGGTACCGCTTGAATCATCTTCTCGCCCGGCAATTCACCCTCACCGCAAGCTTGTTTTTTGAGGCTGATTTGGCTGAGCGAAAAGACGCATCGTACGATGCCGCCTTTTCAGCCGCCGGCACCCAAGATCGAATTCGAGCATTCAAATATGGAACTGTCCTTGGTGCTGATATCTCGATCACCAAGACAATAAACTTGAGCCTCAATCATCTTCAAAAGCTTGGCGGATATGATGCCCGTTCGACACAGATCACGACGGTCAACTTAGGAACTAAATTTTAAGAGCCTGAACGGCGTGCACGTTCGCGGGGGATCAACCCATCTTTCGACGTTGGCGCCGGTCAAAGGAACTTTTCAAGGCCGCCCCTGAGATCATCAACATACCGAAATCACTGGCGCCTTCTTTGGATTGAACGGCATGATGCCGCTTGTGGGCAGAGACCAGAGCATCAAAATAAAAGTTATTGGACTTTAAGAATTTCAGCCGGCGGTGAATGATCACTTCGTGCACGATGAAGTAGGCCGCGCCGTAGGCCATGATACCGTAGCCAAAAGCTTGCAGCAGGGGCAGGCCATAAATCGCGCCAAACAAAAGCGAAAAAAAGCTCGGAAAAAAGAAGAACAGCGCAAAGGAATCATTCCTTTGAAAGGTGCCTTCATGGTGAGGATCGTGATGGTCCTTATGCACGAACCACAAGAAGCCGTGCATCACGTACTTATGGAGAAACCAAGCCACCAGCTCCATCGCCAGAAAAGTCGTAAAAAATATCGTGAACCAGGTCGCCAACATGCTGCCATTATGGTGGGTCCGACTTAATTTGACAAGTCTGCTTGCAAAACGAGCGATTCCCCGGGAAGCTCGGCTAGCCAGCCCTTCGAGACCGAGGAACTGGACTGGGAAGGGGACCCGTTATGCTATTTCTATTGCTGTCACTGACCACCGCATTTGCTGCCAATCACGCACCGATCCATCTGGACTTTGAAGCCTCGAGCCGCGAGTACGAACGCAGCCTTTTTGCGCAAAAGCAAAATGTTCGCTTTTCAATGGTGCCTTTGACCTCTGAAGACTCTGAAGTCGAAAACATTGTGGCGATTGGCAAACGCAATCTGGACTGGCTCAAATTCATCAATGAACATCGCAGCACTCCCTTGTCATTTACCGTTCCCGGAAGCTTGGGCGGAATCCCCATCACGGCTCCCAAAAAGTACTCGGGTAAATTGACGATTGAGAGTTTTGATACACTGGCGCTCAGACTGTTACCCGAAATGAAAGCCGTCTTGATCGATGGCAAAAGTTTGACTGAGCTGCCCCCTGAGCCCGTTGATGAGTATTTAAAACTCGGCAACCAGATCGACAAGATTTACCAAACCGCCATTCGTTGGCAGATGATGCAACCTTGGCTGAGCTGGTACGCAAAGAACCGCGAAGCCGATATCCGTGGATTTTATTTTTTGAACGAGATTCCAGATTTGCAATCGCAGCTGACGGGCTGGGCGACTTTGCCTGAAGACAAAAAAACTCAGTACCGGGAGTGGCTCAAGGGCGAGTGCTTCAATTCAACAACGAACGACAATTTGTGCTCACGCGATTTGGCAAAAGCTGAAGGCAACAACGCCGTTTGGGCTTTTCATCAAACGTATTTACCCAAAGCCAAAAGCACTTTTGAAGAACTTTACATTTTGCAAAACGCCCGTCGTGATGTGAGCTGGAATGCCAAGGATAAGACCGCGCAGATTCCGGTTCAGACGGAGCCGTCGCAAGTGCTGACTGACTTTTTGACTTTGAATTTGCAAGACGAGTGGAAATGGGATGGCTGGAGACTCCTCATCGACTTTGCCTCGTCAGCACGCGTGCAAGTCTTGTGGCAACCTGGGATCACTCCGCACGTGAATGGTTTGGGCGGCGACTTGGTTTACATGGATTCCAACGCGCCGTTAAGCGAGTGGGACGTGCAGTGGACCATCCGGCACGAATTCGGTCACGTCCTGGGCTTCCCCGATTGCTATGTCGAGTTCTATGACCCGAACGAAAAAGTCATGATCACCTACCAAATCGACATCACCGATTTGATGTGCTCACGCGCCGGCAAACTCAAGGAACGCCACTTCACCGACATGAAGAAAAACTACGCCCGCCCATGATTACAGATTGCAAATACAGATCGGCCCAGCCTATCCCGCACCAAAGGTGCGCAAACAAATAGGTCCTAGGCGCAGCCTAGGACAGTGCCGCAATTGGTGCAGCGGAAGCAGCCGCCGGCGAGTTCGGTGGGGCCGCCGCACTCGAAGCACTTTGGCAGTCCCATCTCCGGCACGATATCGCCTTGGAGCTTTGTGGCTTTTGCCGCTTGCACGGCTTCAAGCGGCTGAGCGCCTTTAGAACCATCACGGTAAATGGCCACGGCTTTCAAACCCAGCTTCCACGCCCGCTCATACAAGGCCGACACGTCTTGCACCGTCGCTTCTTTAGGCATGTTCACGGTTTTTGAAATCGCACCGCTCACAAAGGGTTGCAAAGCGGCCATCATTTGCAAATGCGACTCAGGCGAAAGTTCGAGCGCCGTTTCAAAAATCTTTTGGTGCTCAGGCTTTAAATCCGGGCAGTCACGCAGGGTTCCATTCATCTCAACATACAATTGCATGACTTTGACTTGGTCCAGTGAATAGCCCAAGCGCTCAAGGCCTTTTAAAAATCCAGTCGCGACAATCCGCAAATCTCCACCGCCCGCTAACTTTTTACGTTTAATCAACGAGAACTCAGGCTCCACACCCGTGGTTTCTGAATCCATGACCAAGCCGATCGTGCCCGTGGGTGCCATCACGGTGGCCTGTGCATTGCGGTAGCCGTACTTTTTTCCGAGAAGCAAAGCGTTCGCCCATACTTCTTCGGTCAAGGACTGTAGCTCTGGTGGCAAGGCCGTCCAATTAATCGCGGTGAGCGATTTTTGATGGCGAGACATCACTTTGAGCATCGTCGTTTTGTTTTTCTTGAACCCCAGAAAAGGGCCGCGCTTGGAGGCCATGCGTGCTGAGCACTCATACGCCGTGCCGGTGAGCAAGGCGACGATGGCGGCGCCCCACGCGCGCCCTTCATCCGAGTCATAGGCAATCGCTTTTTGCATGAGCATGGCTCCAAGACCTGCAATGCCAAGACCCAAAGGTCGGTAGTCGTGTGAATTCTGCGCAATCATCTGAGTGGGGTAACTGGCGTCATCGACCAAAATCTCTTGGGCCATAAAAAAGATCCGCGCGGCTTGAATAAACCCTGCAAAATCAAAATCCCCGTCTTTATTGATAAAGCGAACCAAATTGAGGCTCGCCAAGTTGCAGGCCGAATCATCTAAAAACAAGTACTCGCTGCAAGGATTGCTGGCATTGATCGAGCCCGCTGCCGGGCACGTATGCCACGCATTGATCGTATCTTGAAATTGCAAACCTGGATCGGCGCATGTCCACGCGGCCTCGCTGATTTTATCCCACAAATTTTTAGCCCCGACGGTTTGCAAAGGCTTGCCAGTTCGCCGGGCGCGCAATGCCCAGGGCTGATTTTGGCTCATGGCTTTCATGAACGCATCGCTCACGCGAACCGAATTGTTGGCGTTTTGTCCCGAGACCGTGCGGTAGGCTTCGCTCTCAAAATCTTGCCCGTAACCCGCTTGCATCAAGGCCCGGGCTTTTTTCTCTTCACGCACTTTCCATTGAACAAAATCTTCGATCTCGGGATGGTCGATGTCCAAGATCACCATTTTGGCCGCACGCCGAGTGGTGCCGCCGCTTTTGACAGAACCTGCACCGCGATCAAGCACGTCCAAAAATGCAATCAGCCCTGAGCTGGTGCCGCCCGCTTCAAGCGCCTCGTGTTTGGATCTTAAAGTCGAAAAATTTGTTCCCGAACCCGAACCAAACTTAAAGAGACGCGCTTCGGTTTTGGCGAGCTCAAAAATACTTTCTAGCGAGTCGTCGATTTTTTGGATAAAGCACGCAGCGACTTGAGGATGTGCGAGTGCTTCAGAGCGCAGTTCGATTTTTTTCTTTTTGGGGTTGTACCAAAAACAAGGACTTTCGGTCGTCACGCCATAGGCTTTGTGCAAACCGTAGTTAAACCAAACCGGAGAATTGAAAAGTCCCCGTTGCGTGAGCAAAAGTGCGCGCAATTCCTTTTCAAAAACCTGTGCTTGCGGTTTTCCTGTGAAAAACTTTTGCTCAAGACCTGCCTTCATCACACGTTCGCTGACACGCTTCACCATCTGCCGAACGCTGACTTCGGTTTTGGTGCGAGGCACGCCATTTTTTCGAAAGTATTTTGAAGATGCGATTTCGACCGCAAGCTGACTCCAAAAATCGGGGGCTTCGACACCCTTCATCTCAAAGTAAACCCGTCCTTGATGATCCTTGATCAGGCAGTCCGTCTTTTTCCATTTGAGGGCTTTTTCGGGATCGCGGCCAGGTGTGTGAAAATACGGAAGAATGGGAAGTTCGGGCTTTTTCATACCAAAATCGTAGGCCGACTTCTAGGATTGCTCAAGAGCGAACACTGGGATAACATCGTCCCATGCCAGCCAAAACCCAGACTCTTTATTTTGACCATAATGCCACGACTCCCGCGGACCCGCGCGTGGTCGAGGCGATGCTACCGTACTTTACTGAGCAATTTGGCAATACAATGAGTCTGAATTATTCGTACGGTTGGCAAGCCGAGAGCGCCGTCGAAACGGCCCGCCGCCAAGTAGCCCACTACATTGGTTGTGAACCCAAAGAAATTACCTTCACTTCAGGTGCGACCGAAAGCAACAACTGGGCCTTTGAAGGCTTGATCGAAATGATCCGCACCGAAGAAGGCCCGCACGCACCGATTCATCTTTTGGTTTCGCCGGTGGAGCACAAATCTGTCTTGCAATCCGCTCAGCGCTGCTCCCGCTTCTTTGGTGCCGAGCTCGAGTTTTTGCCGGTGAATCAATTCGGGCAAGTGTCGCCTGCTGACATTGAAGCCAGACTCAAACCTCACACCCGCTTGGTTTCGGTGATGTGGGTCCAAAATGAGCTCGGTTCTGTCAATCCGATCGAGGAAATCGCGCGTCTTTGCCATGATAAGAAAGTTTATTTTCATTCGGACGCCACGCAAGCGATCGGTAAAATTCCTGTCAACTTGCAGACAGCGCAAGTCGATTTGCTCTCCTTCTCGGCGCACAAGTTGTCGGGTCCTAAGGGAGTAGGCTTTTTGTATTTACGCTCAAAAAATCCCCGCGTCTCGATTCCGGCGTTGATGTGCGGGGGTGGCCACGAGCGCGGCTCGCGGTCTGGAACTTTGAATGTTCCCGGGATCGTTGGCCTTGGTAAAGCAATCGAACTTGCAAGCCTTGAGGGTATCGCCGAACAATCGCGAATCCGAGTTTTGCGTGATTTCATGTGGAACCAATTGCAGTCGACTTTTCCATCTGCGCGATTAAATGGTCATCCCTCGAATCGCTCGCCGAACAACTTGCACGTCACGTTTTTGAACTGCCAAGTTCCTTCAGCACTGAAGGGTCTCGCCGTCAGCCGAGGATCCGCTTGCCACTCGGGCGGCACCAGCACGAGCCACGTTTTAACGGCACTCGGGGTCAGTGAAAGCGAATCCGCCCAAAGTCTGCGAATCACTCTGGGACGCACAACAACGGACGCCCACGTGTTAGAAGCCTTGCAAATCCTCAAGGCGCAAATCCAGCCTCGCGCACCCAAAGCCCTACCCATGAACGGGCTAGGCCAAGCCTAAACCCTCAGAATGACTTGTCATTCGTCTCTATCTGCCCACCCATCTAACCACCTACCTACCTGAATGAAAGCTGCAGCAAATACGGCAATTAGACTGGATGAAAATCCGCAGTGGGAAGCGGCCCCCACATATGCTATCCTGATGTCAGTTCTAAATGCTTGGAAGGAGGTCCTTCATGATTCAAATGACAGAAACTGCGGCTTCAAAAATTACAAATCTGCGCTCAGAAGAAGGCAAGCCTCGTGAGTATTTTCTGCGCGTTGAAGTGAAAAAGGGCGGCTGTTCAGGCTTGTCTTACAAAATGGATTTTCAAAACGAAATCAAAGCTGGTGATAAAGTCTTTGAATTCCACGGCGAAAAGCTGGTGGTCGACCCCTCTTCTTTTATGTACTTGATCGGCATGACCCTGGATTACTCGGGTGGGCTGAACGGTAAAGGTTTTGTTTTCAACAATCCCAACGCGACCAAATCTTGCGGTTGCGGCTCTAGCTTCAACGTCTAAACGACGACCGAAAATGCGTGATCTTGATTTTTGAGTCAGAAGATCGAGGGATTGTTTATCGCTCTGATTTTTTCTTGTCATCCAAAACCAGGGTGCCTTGAACGGCCGTGGTCGCTTCATTGTTCTGGGCGGAGCGGAAACCCCGTACTTTTTTATTTGGATTGTCTTGGCGCTCGATCTGTTCAGTGAGATCCACGGTGATATTGCCAAAACAACGCACCTGACAAGAAAGCCGGCGTCCATCCAAGTAGTAGTTTGTGCCGATGAGGCTCAGTTCTGCCCGGTTAGGGGGCATAACGTTGCTCTCGCCGCCCACGATCTTGATCCGGCACTCGGCGCAGCTCGGGACCCCTTTACAGATCGAGCGGATCTCGATTTTGTTGTCAGTACAGATTTGCAGCAAAGACTTGTTGGGATCGCCATCGATTTCAAGGTTGGTGGGAAGGAACTTGATTTTCATGTGACCACCACTTTCGCAAATTTTTTCTTACCAGCGCGGATGATGACATCCTCACCTTTTTTGAGAACCAGCTTGAGTTTCTCGTTCTCGACTTTTTGCTGATTCACTTCAACCGCACGCCCTTGAATCAAGCGCTTGGCTTCACCATTTGAGGCTGTCAGACCAATCTCGGTCATGAGTTGAAGCAATCCGATTTCGCCCGCAGGCCTCTCAAAAGCCGGAATTTCATCAGGCAAACCTTTGTCGACAAAGATGCGGTTGAATTCATCTTCGGCCGCTTGGGCTTGGGTTTGAGAGTAGAACCGAGAAATCAAAAACTTGGCCAGCTCGACTTTGGCTTCGCGTGGATGCTTTTTACCGCTCGAAAGATCATCTTTGAGTTTCGAGAGCTCGGCTGGCGTCACGCTGGTCAAGAGTTCGTACCAACGCAGCATGAGCGTGTCAGACACGCGCATCGTCTTGCCAAACATTTCTTTGGGCGAGTCGACGATCGAAATGTAATTATCCAGGCTCTTCGACATTTTGTTCACGCCGTCCAAACCCTCGAGCAAAGGAACGGTGACCACGCACTGCTGATCTTTTTGGCCGTAAGACTTTTGCAGCTCGCGGCCGACCAGCAAATTAAATTTTTGGTCCGTTCCGCCGAGCTCAACGTCTGAAGACAAGTGAACCGAATCGTAGCCTTGGCAAAGCGGGTATAAGAATTCGTGAACCGAAATGGCCGTGCCTTCTTTGTAACGCTTGGTAAAATCATCCCGCTCCAGCATCCGAGCCACCGTGTACTGAGCCGAGAGGCGAATAAAATCTGCCGACGTCAGTTTCGAGAACCAATGCGAGTTGTAGACGATTTCAGTTTTAGCAGGATCGAGGACTTTAAAAACTTGCTCAGCATAAGTGCGGGCATTCACCTTGATCTCTTCTTCAGAGAGCGGTGGGCGAGTTTGATTGCGACCTGTGGGATCACCGATCATCGCCGTAAAATCGCCAATCAAAAAGTGAACACTGTGACCAAAGTCTTGAAACTGACGGATCTTATTCAAAACAACGGTGTGACCCAAGTGCAAATCTGAACGCGTGGGATCTGCGCCAAACTTGATCTTCAAAGGCTTTTTGTCTTTGTAGCTTTTCTCAAGCTTGGCCAGCATTTCTTTGTCCGAAATAAAATCAGCCGTGCCGAAACGCAGCTGTTCGAGTTGTTCTTTCGGAGTGGCGGTCGTCAAAGACATCTGTGCACCTTGGAAAGTTAGCGGGCCATATCGACAGAGCGGGTTTCGCGAACAACGGCAACTTTAACTTGTCCCAAGTGCGGCATCTCACGCTCGATTTTACGAGCGATATCGCGGCTGAGCATTTGCGACAGATCATCGGTCACGCGTGAGGCTTCAACGACAACGCGAACTTCGCGTCCGGCTTGAACTGCAAATGTTTTAAGAACGCCGTCGAAGCTGTTGCCGATCGACTCAAGTTCGGCCAAACGGTTGATAAAGTTGTCCATGCCCGGTCGGCGTGCACCCGGACGTGAGTTCGATAAAATGTTGGCCGCTTGAACTAAGTGCGCGATCAACGTGTTGGGTGTTTCTTCATTGTGGTGGGCGCGGATCGCGTGGCAAACGGCTTCGTTCTCACCAAATTTTTTGGCAAAGTCAGCACCGACCATCGCGTGGCTGCCTTCAACCGTGTGCTCGATCGCTTTACCGATATCGTGCAGGAGACCCGCACGGCGGGCAAGTTTCACGTTACCGCCAAACTCTGCGGCCATGAGACCTGCCAAGTAAGCCACTTCCATCGAGTGATTGAGTAAATTTTGCGTGTGCGCGTGGCGGTACTTCATCGAACCCAAGACACGGGTAATTTCTTGATGCATTTGACCCAAGCCCAGCTCGGTGACGACTTTTTCGCCTTCTTCTTTCATGGATTTGTTGAGCTCGGCGCGCATCTTGTCGGTGACTTCTTCGATACGAGCTGGATGGACGCGGCCATCTTCCATCAGTTTTTCGAGCGTGCGCTTGGCCAGTTCGCGGCGAACGGGATCAAACCCCGAGATCACAACCGCCTCAGGCGTATCATCGACGATTAAATCAACACCGCAATGGGCCTCAAGCGTGCGGATGTTACGGCCCTCACGGCCGATGATCTTACCCTTCATCTCTTCGCTCGGAAGAGCCATGACGCTGACGGTGCGTTCGCTGGTATACTCGCTCGCAAATCGCGAAACCGCCACGGCCAGGATTTTGCGGGCACGTTGGTTCGCTTCTTTTTCGGCTTCATTCTCGATTTCTTGAATTTTTTTGATGGACTCTTTTTTGGCTTCATCTTCCATCGCGGTCAAAAGCTCGCGGCGGGCCTCATCGGGTGTCATCGAGGCCACGCTTGAAACTTTGGCTTTGAGCTCTTGAATTTCGCTGTCGATTTTTTTCTCGGCGTCTTTAAGACGGTTTTCGCCAATAGCTATTTTTTCTTCGCGGTCTTTTAGCGTTTGAACAAAACGGTCATTCTCGTCGAGCTTTTGTTTTTGCTGATCCTCAATCTCTTTGAGCCGGCGCTCAAGCTGCCCCTCTTTACTCTTGAGTTGATTTTTTGGTTTGAGGATATCAGTTTCGACATTTTTGAGGGCCCGAGACTCAAAATCTTTGGCTTTGTTGTTAGCTTCTTTGTCGATCTTAGCAGCTTCGGATTTGGCGCGGTTGACGATTTTGTCGGCTTCGGCTTTGGCCGATTTTTTGGTCGACTCATCTTGAATTTTTTTAAAGATAAAGATCGCGGCACCGCCCAATGCAAAAGCAACCAGTCCAATCAACACGTATTCCATCTCAGTCCTCTTCTGCGCCCGAGGGCGACGTCTGTCGGTTCGTGCCCCTCGGGGCAACAGCTAAATGCCAGCACAGGTCCACAGCCCAGCATCCGTCATGATGGCATGGAGTTTTTGGTCATGTGACTCAACCGGTACTGCCGGCGTCCACTGACACTCGAACCCCACACCTAGTTTAAATCCCACCGCTTCTGCCAAGACGCGGTCATAAAAACCTTTGCCTCGGCCCAGCCGGTATCCTTGTCGATCAAACCCTAGGCCCGGGATCAAGAAGCCTTGGATCTCTTTTTTCTCAATGCGCGGGTGGTGGGCGCGGGGCTCTAAGATTCCGAAACTTCCGGGCTCAAGATCTTGAGCCGTGACCTGATGAAAAATCAGGTCTTGCCCTTTGATCCTAGGAAACACCCACGTCAAATGAGTGAGTGAATCGAGCAGAGGTTTCAAATCCGGTTCTCCTTGCAAGCCAGCGAAAACCGCCCATGTTCCACTTTGTTGGGTGAGCCAGTTGTTCAGATGACTTCGCAAAGAACTTTGCTGAGCTTCGGTCACGGACCTTAAGCGCAGTTTTAATTCTTGGCGAAGTTTGGATTTCTGATCTTGAACCGACATCTCCAAACCCGCATTCCGACGATGATTGCACTCAGGCGTGGTGCCTGGGCGAAATCATCATCCTGCAAGCGAGCTTCAGTTTCGTGCCTGAGCTCCGCTTGGGTCGCTTTTGGAGTGTTCAAGGTCCTGAGAGAGTTTGAGCGCGCGCTCTTCGATGCGTTCGATTTCACGGCGGGCGCGTTTTTTGAGAAGAATCAATTCTTCGGCGATGTTCAAAGCCGCAAGAACTGCGGCACTTTGAAAAGAGCCGGACTTGGTAGCTTCCAAGGCGGCTTGAATTTTTTGATCCACAAAGAGAACGAGTTCGTTCACCGTTTGCTCGTCATGTGATGACCTGAGCTTGTACGGGAGACCTGCTATCGTAAATTCGTAGGTCTTTTTGTCGTTCACACGAAGCCTCGTTCTTTATCTCGATTGCCCTTTTCCGGCCTTTGGTCCGCAAAAAGACTTTCACGAAATTCTCTAACTCTTCAGAAAGCCTGGAAAATCACCAAGGCGATCAGTGCCTAGTATAGAGACGGTACACAGTGCCTGTCAAAAATCGAACACTCACGCTGTGTGATAATTTTCGCCATAACACCGCGCATCCACACAATGTAGCAGCTAGATTGTGTGGATGCGCCGCGATGGGACGGGTGCAGCTATTTTTTGATTTTCCAGGTCGGGTCGGTTTGCAGCAGGATTTCTTCGAAGCTGTAGCCTTGGGCCGCCAGATCGTTGGCTTTCAGAATGCTCAAACCCCGGTTGTGGCCCCGGCCGCGGCCCGTAAAAGTCAGGGTTTTTTCGCCCGCGCTCGAGGTCTGACGGCGGATGGTTTCTGGGCAGGATGGGAGCGAGAGCTGCAGCCTTAAGTCATCGCAGCTCAGTTCGATTTTTCTTGAACCCACCTGCACCTGATAATTCTGGCCGCGCTTTTCGATGTCGCCCAGCTCGCCATGTAAAGCCAAAGACTCTTGAATCAATGCAGCTTCACGGTCTTCGCTCCAGGGCTCGATGCCGCCCGCCGAAAAAGGGAGCCACTCGTTGTTTTTGTTTTGCAAGTTTAATCCCTGAATCTCGTGCAACAAGGACCACAATTTCTTTTGCTGAAACTTCCCCATGCGATCGCTCTGACCGAAGACCTGGCAAATCGTGGTGTCGCAAATCTCTCCGGACTTTTTCCAGCCTACTTCAAGATTCGCCCTTGCGACCAGAGCCAGCGCCTTGAGCGCCTCTTTGCGTCCATTTGCAAACTCAGACGCCACGACTTCAAAAAGATAATCACGCTCCGAGGTCTCGAGCACCCAGTTCGAACCTTGCCGAGCCTTGATTTGATTCGCCGTCAGCGGGCGCTTGCCTTTGATTTTTTTCACAGCTGCGAATTCGGGCGGCGCATCTTTGGAGGTCAAAATCCCGTAGTAAGGCCGCTTGATTTTGGGAAGTCCCGCGCGTGGGGAAAAACTCACCACGAGGGGTCCGCTCAAACAACGAAACGAATTCGAATTCGAAGACTGGATGTTTGCACCCGCTGAAAACGTCCACTCCCCTTTTTGCTTTTCTAAGAGGGGGCCGCGTTCGCATTCACCCTCGATCGTACTCTCGGGGATCAGTCCCAAAATTTGAACGTGCGCCGTCCGTGAAGATTCCCACCATGTTTTCTCGATCCGCTGACGCAGATCCGGCAGCAACGCACTTGTGGCTTTGCCCTCGGCATGAATCACCGCCAAAAAACGAGGCTCGGCTGGGACTTTGGCATCCACCGCGGCAATCCACGAATGTAGCGGCTCTCCCTTTTCATCTTTCATCGAACCCGACTTCAGCGCAAGACCGCGCTTAGCGAACCAATCTGAATCCGGCAACTTCGCGAGCGTCCCATTCACCGGAACATCTTGCAGCGCCTCAAGGACAAAGGGCGCTTTGATTCCCAACCATCGAAACGCGCGCTCGACTTCACGCACGCTCATCTTTTGATTTGGAACAACGCCGATCGCATCGGCCACAAGTGAGCCAGGTTCTTTGACTCCCAGTTGCACCAAGGTCCCACGGTAGCCTAAGAGTTTGTCCCAAGGTTTCTTGCTATCCAGAAAAAACCCGTTACAAGACAAACTCAAGGCCTCTTGCCACGTCCATATTTTTGGCGAGACTTTTCGATTCGGACAAAACCAAACGGGATGAACTCGGCTGGGTCGCGGTGACATAAAATCGGGCTCGGTCGCAATCAGCAGGGGCTTGAGAACCGATCCGGTCGGAAAGGCCACATCGATGCGTCCTTCAAATTCCAACATCCGGCCGGCACCATCCCAGAGAGCAAAATCGATTTGCGCCTGAGGAGCGCCAATCTGAAAGGCGGCGGACAAGCGCTCTTCAATTTCATCGTTTGAAAGCGTACCGCGAAAACTTTCTTCGAGCAGCCTTTGCACTTGCTCGCTTTCTTTTTTTTGCGAACGCAGGTGCGTGAGAACTCGGGCCAGCGCGCGGTCATCCCGGCTACCAGTGGCAAAATCGGTCTTCTCGCGTTTTTTAAGATAATCGATGGCTTCTTTGCGCCGAAAAAAATCCGAGGTCTCAAGACTGATGCGAACATCATCTTGGCTCACCCAAAGAGCAAACACCTCTTGTAAAAATGGCGAGGCTTCGGGGTTTTGCCGGGCCAAATATAAATGTGCGACTTCGTGCTTTAATATCCCGACCCGCGAATCCAACGAGGCCCTGGGATGCAGACGAATCGTCTTTTGATCCGAGAGACCCGCCCGAATGTAACCACCTGCTGGAATTTCAAGACGCACAGAAACCGCGCCCGTGCCGGGCGATTTTCCGAACAAGCTTTCTAAGCGGCTCCAGAACTTTTGCCCCTCTTCACAAAGCGTGGGGGGCAAAGGCTCTTCGCAGCGAAGATCAGCTAAGGCTTTATCGGCGCTCGATAGTAAAGCGAGCACCAGGGCTGTGTGAGTCCATACCCTCTTCATAGAAATCTTCAAACTGAGTGACTCCTCCAGCAAATACACCCGAAAAGTTCGCACGCATCAAGTAGCCGACCTCATCTCCCGTGTCATTCCAGCCGCGGTTAAACTGAAAGTACCATTGCAGTCCGTCAGTGCGGATCACACGGCGTGACCCGTCTTTGTCACGCAAACGTAAGTTAAAGGGAGCCGCCGCATAGTTCGCGTCTTGATCCACAATGCTCATCCCCGCAGGAACAAATTCTTTCATCGCAAAGTACTGAGACTGCCAGTAGCCACGTGCGGTGCTACCTTTTGACAAGCCAATTTTTACATAGACCAAATCACCCACTTGAAACTTAAGATCTTTTGCGGGAGTGAGCGCTCCCGACTTCTCATTGACCTTAAAATACTCTTTACGGATTTGCGCCACTTCATCCTTGGCCTGAACTTGATCCAATGGGATCGACTTCTTCAAAACCAAACGTGAGGTTGCACTGGAGTCAACTTTGAGTTGATGCCCCCCCACTTTCAAAGCCTGTATGGGAACTTTGACCTGAAAGCCGCCGACCAACGTTTGGATTTGGTCTTTCGCCGGAGCAAAGGGCTTTCCGTCGATTGCAATCACGGGAACTTTTTGCAGAACGGGATCTTGAACTTCAAGCTCGAAGAACCACATCAGGTTCAGCAGCGTTTGCGCCGTCTCAAAAGTTGATCCAAAGTTTGATCCGTTAAACGACTCTAAAACTTTATTGCGCAAAGGAGCCATCAATGTTTTTGGAAACTTGCCAATCTCGCCCAAGGATCGTGCCGAGAGTGCGAGCCCCGAGGACATTTCGCCGACAAATTCACTCCATTCCCCGACGGCGGGACGAATGCTGCCTGCCTGCGAGGTGCTCGGCGTTGTCAGTGCGGTTTTCAAATCCCCTTCGACAGCCGCGATCAACTGCTTTTGCAAAGGCTTCATGCCTTCGGGTAATTTGTCTTTGTAGTTGTTCATCGTTCGCAGAATCAATGCCCGATGAAAAGGATTGCCCTCTTTGGCAACTGCAGCCTCTGCCAAGAACCTGATCTGAGCCTCTTTCTCGACGGGCATTTTGAAAAATGCAGAACCGCCAAGCCATGAATCGATAAAGGCAATACTGTAAGCCTTTGCGCTCTTAGGAGCCGGATTGGTTTTTTTCAAGTACTCAAGCGCACGCCAGAAGCTCGCATTCGTACCTGGAACATCCGGACTGCTCGCAAACGAGAGCAAAACGAAATAAGTCATCGACTCATTACCTTTGGCATCGCCCGCAAACCAACCAAAAGCGCCTTCGGGATTTTGGTAATTTTTAAGAAGCAAGAGACCGGCTTGTGCGTTTTTCTTGGCTTCTGCGAGCCACGCTTTTTGCTCTGACGTGAGCTTCGCGCTCGCGCGCTTCTCAAAAAACAGCGGGATCACCAAATTTGGAACCGTCGCATTCGTGACTTGCTCAACGCAACCATGGGGGTATTGCACAAGCCACTTCAAGCTTGGTAAAATCGAACCACTCAAACCTTGAGCAACAAACAGTTCAGCTTCCTCAACTTTTTCGGCCTTCAAAAGCTTGAAGGCAAACTGGCCGCCATTGGGTTTGACGTAGTCAGTATATTCTAAGTTACCACCCATCGCGCCGAGCTTCCAATCCTGGCGCAAGTCCACGTTGTTCACTTTAAGCTTTGCCGTCAGCACAGCTTTTCCATCAGCGGGCTCAGTCGGGAACAAAATGCGATGATAAAAAGTAGGATTCTTTGTTGGTGAAACTTCGCCTTTGACGTTCGTCGGAAGACCTTGGCCGGCGACCCCGTCGGTCGAGAACTCGAGCGCAAACGGAACCGGCTTCGCCGCTTTTTCGGTCGTGATCACAGTTAAGCGAACGTCCAGTTCATCACCAACTCGCATCGCGTTGGGAGTTGCGATGAGCACGGACTGAGTTCGGCGCGAAGCAAACTGGCTTCGGGCTTCACCGAAGCGGCCTTGATTATCGGCCGCGACAACGGAGATCTCCCACGTCGTCTGGTTCGGGGGGACTTCGAATTGCACACTGGCTTCGCCCTCTTTGTTTGTCTTCACTTGAGCAATCCAATAAGCCGTATCCTTTTCGAACAGCTGCTCGGGTGGATTTCCTTTGGGAGCGGCCCAGCTCATATTTGATTTAAAAAGCCGCGCAACGGCTTCGCCGTAACCGTAACCTTGAAAATGACTGCTTAAGAACGTCATCAAATTCAAGCGCTGTGTCGGATAGAAAAATTCGAGCAAATGGGGTCTAAACTCAGGCTGTAAATCCAAGACGGCCTTATCAACGACCGAAACCGAGAATTCGGATTCAAGAGGTTTGCCTGACTGATCCATCACTTTGATCTGTAGTTTTTGTTTGGCACCAGGATTAATGATGCCCTTGTCGGCTTTTACTTTCACGTTCAGTAATCGGTCCTTTTTTGGAATACGAAACCGGATGCGCTTTTCGATCCAACCTTGTGCTGGGTCTGGATAAGCAAAAACGGCGTAAACGCCCGTTCCAAAAGTTTCTTCAATGGGAAGCTCAAACCAAAAGGCATTGCCCGTGATGTTCATCACTTGGTGAGAATAAATTTTGTCAGACGCGATGGTGACAAAAACACGCCCTGAGTTTTGCTTATTCGGCCCCCAGCCTTCGGGCAAAAGCAACAGTGCTTTGGCCGTCTCACCCGGAGCAAAATCATCTTTGCGTGATAAGATGACGAGGTCCGCGACATCCACAATTTTGTCTAAGCTCTTGCCGGGTGCGACCAGCATCTGAGCTTCGGCGGTCGAGGGGCGCCCCTTGGCGTCTTTGACCGTCACGACCGCGCGGATTTCGCCAACAAGATCAGTTGGCACCTTAATCCTGTAGGTACCGGCTTCGTTGGTTTTAAACGATTGCGTCGAAATTTCTTTCGATGCTGTTTTGTAACCACGCTGAAAAATTTTGACGATCCCCGAAGTTACACCATAGCTTGCGCCTGATTGCTTAACGGCACGGATCCAAAATTCGGCGGCCTGACCTTGCTCAGCCAAAGTGTTTGTCCCGCGCACCTGGGCAACGACATCACTTTTAAGATCTACAAATTCGATATTGCCCCAGGCCGAGTTTCCATCTGCATCAAAGGCGCGGACTTTAAAAACATACTGATAGTCATAAGGTCCACGTTCTTTTTGTGGCACTTCGACTTTGATTTGAGTTTTTCCAGAGTCATCCAAAGTGAGGTCATCGCCCGAGTACATCAACTCAAGCGACGAGGTCGAACTCTTTTCGCTGGCATCAAACGAGTAGGTCGCCGCACTCCCTGTCTCGGTCATCCCCGCATCACCAACCCATTCAGGCACGCTCACCCGCGTGCGGTAAAGGGTGTAACTGTAACGAAGGCCCGTGGGAACGCCCCCGGCGTAGCGCTCGACTTTTAGGTCGACTTTGAGCTCGTCGCCTTCGCGCAGAGTCTGTTGCTCACTCTTAAGCTCAACAAAAAACAAAGGTTTGATGTAATCTTTGACTCGAACTTCACTGACGTGATCGGCATCAACAACCTTGGCGACGATGCGGTACACGCCAGCACCACCCTCGGGAACTTTAAAACTTCCCGCAAAGGTTCCGAACGCGTTGATGGTGGCATTGATCTTAGGCTCGGCCACTGACTTTTCGGGGTCAGGATTGACAGGAACAAAGCGGACCTCGACTTTTGCGCCATTCTCGGCGCGCTTCCAGAGACGGCTCCAGCCACTTTCTTGATGGCGGACAATGCCGCGAAACTGGACCAAGTCGCCCGCGCGGTACATGGGCCGATCCGAGTACAAATAGACATCCGGAAAAACAACAGTTGCCTGGAAAAACTCGCCATCCATAATCGCAACGCCGCGCTTTTCGCTTTCAATGGCAACGATCGAATCATTGACGTTAAAGTCTTTGAGGTCTGCGATCCCTTGATTGTTCGTTTTTGAATTTGCGATCCACTTACCTTGCAAGTTGCGAACGCGGACATTGGCCGCTTGGACGGCCGCTCCTGCGCGGTTCACGACACGCACAAGGGCGCGTCCCGAGCTCTGGTGCATGTGGGCCACCAAATCATTGATGACCAAAACGACTTGCCCTTCGGACTTCCCTTGAATCACCTGGACGACGTAAAAACCCACGGGAAGTGGATTTAAGCTGACGGGTACAGTTGTAAATTGACCCTCTTCACCAAAGTAAAAACCAGGGACATCAAACTCGCGTTTGCTATCGGATTCATCAGGATGCATTGAGAATTCTTGCAGGACTTCATAAGAGTCGGCTGCCGAAATCAGCTTATCGGGCCCCTCCGTGAGGCGACCCGTGGTACGAGAGCCCCATTGACCCCCGCCCATTTTTTCTTGAAGTGATTTTCTAAAATCGGCGTTGAGTCCGATGCGGAGCCAATCAAAATCAACAAACGTACGGTTAAAACCATCGATCAAGGCGTTGGCCAAATTGTCTTCGACCTTGGGCGCGCGCCAAGCCCGGCGCAAATCCAGTTGCGTTGCGATAAAAGCCGTCTGATCTTTAGGTCGCATGACGCGAATTAAAAGGGGATCACGGCTTCGGTAATCGACATCAATTTGTGGACGCTCAGCAGAGCTAAAATCCCGGCGGACGGTCATATAAAAATCTTTTGCCCAGGCGCTCGACGTGATCAGCAAGACGAGCAGCAAGATCAATGGACGAAGGGCGCGGCTCATCGGCTCACTCCTTTAAAAACGATTTCTTTTTGACTTTCGCTTCCGCTGAAGAGGTAAGTTGGCAGTCCCGACAACAAATTGCGGGCTTGCTTCACTTGCGTCTCATTCCAAGAGCGAGTCTTTGTTCCGATCTCTAAGAGCGAGCCAAAAAATCGGCTCGTGTTCGCGTAAAGAACAGTGGATTGAGCTTTGCCTGAAATGTTTTTCAGAAACTCCGGGGGCAACTGAGCAAAACTAGCACCTTTAGCTTTGCACGAGTCTTCGATCTTACGAATCGCCTCGGGATCTGGCGAGAAGACGATGAGGTTTTGGCAAACTCTGCGAAACCCAACTTCATAGTGCTTGGTTTCTGAAAACAGCGACGAAAGACCCGAGAGGGCCTCATTGTTTTTTGATTTAACAGGCACAATCAAAGCACTTAAGGGTTTCCAATTTTTAGTCTCCGAATTTTGCTCCATGCCTAAGTAAACCAGTGTGATCGGGACCGTCGCCCCGCCCTTCCACTGCTCGGTGGGCTGAGCAAGCACTTCAGAAATACCTTCAATGGTCCAGGCTTTTGGTTCAGGAACAAACTGGGTGACCAACAAGTGACTGGTGGCGGGAATCGCCTTCAGCCAAGTTGCTGGCAAAGTCCCGGTGACAAAAGCGCCCCAATTCTGAACTGGAACGCGAGCCTCTTGAGCGACAAATCGGCTTTCGCCCTTTTGCCAAGTCAGATCAATTTGCAAGCGGCTTCCGGCCGCATAAAACTTGTCGATTACGCCGCGAAAACTCGGCATGAGGTCCCGCATGTCGACTAAGAGCAGACCTTCTTTTTTTAGAACCGGCACTAGAGCGCAATCGGTGCTGGATTTTGCTACCAGCTCGGGATCGCGTCCCAACGTGATGCAGTCGGTGCCCCACTGCATCGCCAGCTTCTCGGTGTAAAAGCGAAGGGGAGTAATTGAAACTTGATTCGCACCCTTGGAACCAGTGACATAAAAATCTTTATTCTCGCCGTTGCGAAAGACTTTGATTAGACTTTCGAGAACTGTTTTTTCTGTCTTGCTTAAATCCCGAGCGCGAAAAACCACGGGGCTCAGCATTCGCTTCGAGTAGTAATCAATCTCAAGTGGCCGCCCTTTAAGGACCGAATCGTAAACGAAATCCAGCAGGCGCCCCTGCCAGGCATCCTCGGGACGTGCCAAAGAATGAGCGACGGGACCGATTTTGTGGATCAGCCCGCGAAACATCGTGGTTTTTTCAAACTCGGCGAGCCACACATTTTTTTGGAGCATCTCTTTTAAATAGGCCGCATCTTTGACCGCGAGCGTATACAGCGGCTCTTGGCGAAAGGGCTTCTTTGCAGGTTCGTCCGCGCTCTGAGCAGACGGAGTTGTTAAAGTTAGCGCAGCAAACAGGAGGCCGACCCCAGCCACTCTCGTCTTTATGAGGCGATTCATCGTGAGCTCCCTAAAACTTTTTGGCGGAACTGAGAGTTCTCCCAGCCCTTCCAACGGTAAAGACCTTGAAAATAAAGATTCGATGATTGCGGACGCCAAATTCCCCACGTGGAATTTTGCATGACGTCCAACCAAACTTTGCGAATGACCGCATTGGGTCCGCGCGAACCATTGTGATAAATCACGAGAGGCTTTTGCGAGGTCATCGATTGAGGTTGGAGGGCCACCATCAGGTGCCAAGCGTCTTCGCGCGCATAAAACGGCCGAAAATAAACTAGCACGTCGCCGGTTTCGATATCTGACGGACCAGGATCGCGGGTGACCAAATCAAAGTTATTCTGCACCAAATCGCGGGCCGAAACGTAATCAACGACTTCGCCTTTGCCGTTGACCCACATTTGCGCCTGATTCGAAACCGAGGTGCGGTACAAAAAACGGATGAAGCCCGCGCAATCCCGCTGTGAAGGATCCCAAGCTGCCGTGATTTTATTTGATTGCTTGAGTGCTTGCCCCCACAGGAGGTCCCGCCACTTTTGCGCGGCCGGCGCCACTTGAGGATTCGGCATCGGCGCGGCGCTTACTTGCATCGCAAGTAATATCAAGGCGACGGTTAAAAACTTACTCGGCACCTTCGCCCCCAGAACCTTTGCGGCGAGGATTGTAATCAATCACCCACGCCGGCCAGATCGAGTTGTCTTTTGGTTTTGCATCCACCAGCGGGGCAAAGATGCTGGCTTTGCCAGAACCCTCGTAACGAATAAAGGCGAGCGTGACCGTTTCTCCGGGTGTCACCAGCGGAGACTTCACTAGTTTTTTTTGTTCTTGAGCGGTGCCGCCAAAAAGCGTGATGTTCAAAGTTGAAAGCGTATGACCTTTGTCGCCGCTGGGCCAATAGTTGGCATCAATGCGGTAGATCCCTTTGGGCGGAGAACTGTGCGTGTACAGGTACGGCCCGTAACCGGGTTCATCAAAAGAGCCGCCGCCCTGCTCGTTCAAATAAAACTTTCCACCGCTGGCGGACTCGGTGTCGGCCCAAAAAACGTGATCGACCTTAGCGGGAGCTTTGAAATTGTCTTCGATAGGTTCATAGACGTGCAGATCCGTGTAGACGCCGTCCGTGTCGCTGGTCAAAACGAGATTCATCGGAAGTGCGGGAACTTTGGCGAAAATCACGCGCTCTGCTTTGCCGAGTCCGCCTTTATTTTCTCCCGAAACGATCACCGAGTTTTTTCCTGAAGCCACGGGAAACTTACGCTTAAAGGCGCCGGCGTGATTTTTAAGCATGTAGCGATCGCCGTTGATATTGATGGTGACAGGATTAATGGTGTTGTCACTGATCGTGCCTTCGACCGTGACCATGCGATCAATCGTCCAGCCACCGGTGGGAGACACAAGTTTGACTTTTGGCTTTTCAGTGCCTTCTCCAAGGACCTTTCCGGATTGCCGAGTGGGTGCCACTAGCACCGGCGCGACCTCGGTCTCCTGTGCAAAAGCGCCCGAACACAGTCCCGCGACCACGATCAAAATTGCCGCCAGTTTGGCCATTGCAAGTCCCCCACCTTCAAGTGATGAAGGCTCAAGCTTAGTCACAATTCCCGCACAATGTAGCTGCTACATTGTGCGGAAGCGAAGCGGCAATGGTGCTCGGCAGCACTATTTAGGTTTTCGCGGTTTGGCCGAAGAGGTGCTTTTTGGCCTCTTCGTCTACGGTTGGCGTCGTTGTGATTTTTTTTGCATTTTCATACGAGCGTTGAACCGCCGGACGGGCTGCGATCGCCTCGAACCAACGCTTGAGATCAGGAAAGTCACTTAATTTTTGACCTTGCTTTTGGTGCGGCACGATCCAAGGATAGCAAGCCATGTCGGCGATGGAGTATTCACCCGCGATAAACTTTTTGTTCGCCAGCTGCTTGTTTAAGACACCATAAAGTCGGTTGGTCTCATTCACGTAGCGGTCGATCGCGTAAGGAATTTTCTCGGGGGCGTAGAGACTAAAATGGTGATTCTGACCTAGCATGGGGCCCAATCCCGCCATTTGCCAAAAGAGCCACTGCAAAGTTTCGGTGCGCACGCGCAAATCTTTGGAAAGAAATTGGCCCGTCTTCTCAGCCAGGTATTGCAAAATCGCACCCGACTCAAACAACGAAATGGGGGCTCCGCCACCGACAGGCTCGTGGTCCGTGATCGCAGGAATCCGATTGTTCGGCGAGATCTTCAAAAATTCAGGCTTGAATTGCTCGCCCCGTCCAATGGCCACGGGATGAAGCTGATAGGGAATTCCAGACTCTTCAAGAAAGATGCTAATTTTGTGTCCATTAGGAGTCGGCCAATAAAAAAGATCAATCACAAACAACCTCCACGAGCGTTGGGGACTTTGACTATTTCTTGATACGCACTTTGAGCTGGTAACTTCCAGCCGAAGTGCACATCGTGCCGTTGTCTTCTTTTTTGCAAACGGGCGAGCCGCAGTTCAAAGCTAAAAGTTGGTTCTCTTTGTTGAGATCTTTGATTTCAGCCTTCCACTCCGTGCAAGCCTTCTTCCAGTTTTCTCGCGCGCCTCTTGTCAAAGGGCTCGAGTCACCCGAGATATCAGCCGCCGAGCTGATGATATCGAAATCACGCTCACTGGTCGCCCCTTTTGTGATCGAGATCGTCGTGCCCTCTTTTGCATCCGAGGGAATATCATTGATCGACGTCGTCTGAGCGTGAACCGCTAGTGCAAAAAGACCACCTATTAAAAAACCAAGTGCTGCTTTCATCTTATCCTCCACCTAAAATTGAGTCGACGAATTCGCTCGCCGAAAACGGTTTAAGGTCGCCAATTTTTTCTCCGATGCCGATGAGCCGGATCGGAATTTTGAGTTCATGCGCAAGGCCCACGGCCACGCCGCCCTTAGCGGTGCCGTCCATTTTTGTGAGCACGACACCGGTCAGGCCAATAGCCTGGTGAAACTCACGCGCCTGATGAAGTGCATTTTGACCCGAGTTTGCATCGAGAACGATTAAAGTTTCGTGCGGAGCTTCGGGATTAATTTTGCCAAGCACGCGTTTTACTTTTTTGAGTTCTTCCATCAAGTTCACTTGCGTGTGCAAGCGCCCGGCGGTGTCGATCAAGACCACGTCATAACCTTGCGAGGTCGCGCGCGCGACGGCATCGTAGGCCACCGCGCTGGGATCTGTGACTCGGTCAGGTGAAAAAAAGTCAACTTGCGCACGGTCGGTCCAAGTTTTGAGTTGAGCGCCGGCTGCTGCACGAAACGTATCACCCGCAGCGACAAGAACGCGTTTGCCTTGCTTGGCCAAATGAGCCGAAAGTTTACCGATGGTCGTTGTCTTTCCCGCCCCGTTCACGCCCACAATCATCCAAACCGCAGGTTTCCCTTTTTGATTCAGATGCGCCAACGTTTCGAGGTGATTGGCTTCGGGGATGTGGGCCTTTTCAAAGATATCCAGAAATTCAGTTTTGAGTGTCGACTTCAAAGCGTCGACATCCGACTTTTGCGAGCGGCCGAGCTCTTCGAGCTTTCCCATCAAGCGGCCCACCGTCTGCGGGCCCAGATCGCTCGTCATCAAGACTTCCTCGATGTCGTCAAAATTTTTCTCGGCGGCTTCATTCTTAAAAATCCCTTTGAGACGACCGAAAAAACTTTTCTCGGTATTCGCCAATGCCTGAGGAAGCGTGCGAGAACTCTCAAAAAAGTCATCTGGCGTCGCCGGCTTGGCCAAGTCAGGATGCATGACCGGAGGTGCGGGCTCGCGCTCTTTGCTGAGAAAGAGACTTCGCGCAATCAAAACTCCAAAGATGGTCAGGAAAATCGCGAACACGCCGAGAATCATGAAAATAAGATTGCTCTCTCCACCTGTAATATGTCCCATGACGGCTCCCTTATCCCCAACCGGGTGGCCCAACTGTTCAATACGGACAGTGCCGGCAACCCGACCCGCAGCACTTACCCTTTTTGAGCAAGGCCACTTCCGTGAAGACTTGGTAGCCTGTTTTGGGGTCAATGTAAAAGTCTTTGCCCTGCTTAAGAGCATCAAGGTGAGCAAAAAACCAACGGGGGACTTTCTCCCCCGTTGATATGTCAGCACTTTTAGAATCTTTAGGATCTTTAGGCTCTGTCACACTTTGCCAAATGTTAGGTTATTGCATGTCGGCTAAGTTGACCGACACCATTGTCGAAACACCGCGTTCTTGCATGGTCACGCCGTACAATTTTTTGGCGATGTCCATGGTGTGCTTGTTGTGCGTCACGACGATGATCTGCGAGCGTTTTGCCATCTCACGAACCAAGTCGTTGAAACGGTAAACGTTGGCGTCATCCAAAGGCGCGTCAACCTCATCAAGCAAGCAATAAGGCGAAGGCTTCACCAAGAAGATTGAGAACACCAATGCGACGGCCGTGAGGGCTTTTTCGCCACCCGACAAGAGCGAGATGTTCTGCATTTTTTTGCCAGGAGGCTTGGCTACGATGTCGATACCCATCTCCCCACGCTCAGGATCTTCAAAGATATCCAAACGCGCTTCACCACCGCCAAACAAGACGGGGAACACTTTTGTGAAGCGTTCATTCACGAGATCGAATGTTTCTTTAAAACGTTTCGAGCAAATGCGGTTGATGCGGTCGATGACGCGGCGGAGCTGCTCTTTAGCTTCATTCAAATCGGTTTGCTGCTGCACCAAGAACTCATAGCGCTTGGCCGTGTCTTCATACTCTTCAATCGCCGAAAGATTAACCTCGCCGATCTTGCCGATTTTTTCGCGCAAATCTTTGAGCTGGCCTTCAGCCAGAGAAGGATCACCTTCGCGGCCCAAGTGCTGCTCATAAATCTCGGGCAAGTTCAGCATGTAGCGCTCGCGCACCTGATCGATCAGGTACTGCTCTTTCATTTTAGCTTGTTCAAATTTGAGCTGAGCCTCGTTCATTTTGTG
The DNA here is from genome assembly GCA_046318155.1 of Bdellovibrio sp. GTDB lineage: Bacteria > Bdellovibrionota > Bdellovibrionia > Bdellovibrionales > Bdellovibrionaceae > JAHBUS01. The sequence goes on from JBKCUU010000108.1 coordinate 38,554, forward strand.
CTGACGCTCATTGCGTACGCGCTGCAAAATTTGAACTTGTTCTTCGATCTCGCGCACTTGAGCGCTGGATTCTTCAAAGTGATTTTTGACGGCGGCGAATTCGGCACGCACATCTTCAAGCTCACGGATATTGCGCTCAAACTCAACCTTGCGCTCCTCGAGCAAGATTTGATTGTGGCTCAAAGCCGTGCTGGTTTTTTGCGACTCTTCGCTCATGCGCGAGAGCTCGCCGGTAATCAAATCAACTTCGCGGCGAACGCGCTCAAGCTCACGATTCAAAGATTGGTACTCTTGATTTTTGCGGGCAGCTTGAACTTGCAAGTCCGTCGCATCACTTTGAAGAGTGTCAAATCCCAGACGAATGGTTGTCAGTTCAGACTGCAAAGAGCCGGCGCGCCCATCGACGATCGCTTTTTTCTCGCGGGCCTCGAGCAAGGCCGACTCAAGTTCTTCGGACTTAGTTTCGATGCTGCGGAGCTGATCTCCGACTTTCATCAATTCGCGCTCTTGCTTTTCGGCGGCGTACTGAGCGTTTTGCAACTCAGCTTCTGCTCGCTCCATGTCTTTGCGCAGTTCATTGACCTTCATCTCTTGTTCAATTTTGCGTTTTTGCGCGCCTTCGAAATCAGAAACAACGGTCTCGAGCTGCTCTTCCAGTTTTTTGAGTGAAGCCTGCGCGAGCGACAACTTGCCGGCCCACTCTGATTTTTGCTGACTCAGTTCTTTGATTTCGCGGCGGCGTTTCAAGACGCCAGAATCAGCGCCTTCAGAGGCTCCACCCGTCAAAATGCCATCTGCCGTGAGCGTATCGCCATCCGGTGTAACAAAGGTCCAACCGGGGTACTCGGGGCGCAGGCGCAAAGCCGTACGAACCGAATCCACAACGGCAACACCGTCCAAGAACGTCTCAACCGCGCTCTGGTATTTTTCTGACGAGCGAACGACGTGTTTTAAAATCGTCAAGACACCTGAGTCCGCACCGGCCTCAAGCGCAGGGCGAGACAAAGGCACCGAGCCTTCAACCGCAAACGAAGCACGGCCCGATTTTTGAGTTTTCAAATAATCAACCGCCTCAACGGCGCGGCCGGAGTCTTTGGTCAAAAGCATTTGCAAACGCGAGCCAAGGGCTGCTTCCATTGCCACTTCGTACTCAGAAGGAACTTCGACAACTTCAGAAACGGGCTGAAAACTGACGCTACCATCAGCTGTGATCTCGGCCTCTTTGGACTTTTGCCAAAGCATGACGGATTTAACACCTTCTTCGAAACCTTCAAAGTTGCGAGCCAAGTCTTCAAGACCGTACAAACGGCTGGCGACTTGGTTGAGTCCATCTTTGAACTCTTCAACTTCTTCGCGTTTAACAAGGATATTTTCTTGCAAGATTTTTTTATTGGCTTCGAATGAACCCACGTCTGATGACAGATCCATGTGCATTTGGCGTTCGCGGTCAAAGTCGGTCGTCAAACGTTTGCGGCGCTCTTCGAAATCCACTTTTTTCTCGCGCAATTCACTGAGGACCAAACGCTCATTCTCTTCGCGTTCACGAATATCATCCAGTTGCGACGAGAGCGATTGAACTTTGGCATCCAATTGCGATTCGGTTTGGCCCAAAGCAAACAACTCACGACGAGACGTCGTCAGCTCTTCGTCCACCACGCTGATACGTGAATGGGCTTCTTGATAGGCTTCGTTCTTCTCGGTCGATTCTTGGCTGAGGCGCTCAGATTCAGTTTTTAGGTTTTCGGATTGCGCTTCTAAGATTGAAAGTTCTTTGGCCAGAGCCTCGCGGCGGGCCTGTTGAACCTGCAACATCGAACCGGTCATCTCGCCTTTGGTTTTAGCTTGCTCGATATCAAAACGCAGCTGTTGAATACCCAGTTCGTGTTGTTGAACCAAAGATTGCTTTTCGAACTGTTCGTTTTGCAGCGTTTCGACTTTTTTCTCTTCTTCAAGCAGAGAAAGTTTTAAAGTCTCGAGTTCGGTCTGCAATCCAGCCAGGCTGCTTTCGCCTTCGATTTCTTCGGATTGAACTTCTTGAAAAATTCGCTGGCACTCGTCGGCCGCGGTTTTAAGATCGCGAAACTGGAGTGACGACATCCACAGATCAAGTTCTTCAACTTGCATCTTGAGGTTGCGGTAGCGCTCGGCGCGCTGAGCTTGGCGCTGAAGACTATCAATCTGGCGTTTGAGCTCCCCGATGATATCTTGCAAACGAACCAAGTTTTGCTCGGTCGCAACCAACTTGCGCTGAGATTCTTTTTTGCGGGCCTTGAACTTTGTGATACCGGCCGCTTCTTCGATCAATGACTTACGATCTTCAGGCTTTGCAGTGATGATCTTTCCGATCATTCCTTGCTGAATGATCGAGAAACCCTTGGAACCCGCACCGGTGTCCATAAAAATTTCTTGCACGTCACGCAGTCGCGACGGCTCTTTGTTGATCAAATACTCGGACTCGCCGTTGCGGTGCAATCGGCGGGTCACCATGATTTCAGAGTGTTTCAAATATTTTGCGGGGAACGGGCCGCCGTCGTTTTCAAGTGTGAGCGAAACTTCTGCCATCCCTGAGGGTGCATAGCCTTCGGCTCCGGCGAAGATCACGTCCGTCATTGTCGAACCACGAAGGTCCTTCGCTGACATTTCGCCCATGACCCAAACAAGGGCATCGACGATGTTCGATTTTCCGCAACCATTGGGTCCGACAACGCCCGTAATCCCGGCGTCGAACTGAATCACCGTGCGGTCTTTGAACGACTTAAATCCGACAAGTTCGATCTTTTTAATTCTCAAATGCTCTCCCCCTCAGCATTCCTACCGAGAAATATGGGTGTTAGTGTTTGAGCTTGGTCGCTTGCAGAGCCGCACGGGCCGCTGCTAAGCGAGCAATGGGAACTCGATAAGGAGAGCAACTGACATAGTCGACACCCACCGAGTTAAAAAACTCGATCGAGTCCGGGTCGCCTCCATGTTCACCACAAACCCCAGTCTTCAAATCTGGCTTCGTTCTGCGCCCCAAGTCAACACCGGACTTCACCAGGATGCCGACACCGCCTTGATCAATGCTCACGAAGGGGTCTTTGGCGAAGATGCCTTGCGAGACGTAACTTCCTAAGAATCTTCCGGAATCATCGCGCGACAGACCCAATGTGGTTTGCGTCAAATCGTTGGTTCCAAAGCTGAAAAAATCAGCATGTTCGGCGATCTGATCTGCGGTGATGGCGGCGCGTGGCAACTCGATCATGGTGCCTACTAAGTAATCAAATTTAACGCCCTTTTCGGTCTGCACTCTTTCGACTTCCTGAACCACGAGCGTGCGCAAAGATTCGAGTTCCTTATCGGTCGCGATCAGCGGGATCATAATTTCGGGATCGAGATGCGTCCCTGATTTGATCAAGTCAGCAGCGGCCTCGGCGATCGCTCGTGTTTGCATGCGGTAAATTTCGGGGAAGGTAATCGCCAAGCGGCAACCACGATGACCCAGCATCGGATTGAATTCGTGCAAGCTTTGGATTTTGCTGCGGACCGAATTAAAATCCAGGTTCACGCGTTTGGCGAACTCTTCGATTTCTTTATCCGTGTGAGGAACGAACTCGTGAAGAGGCGGATCCAGCAAACGGATCGTGACGGGATAACCCTTCATTATTTTGAACAACTCAAAAAAGTCGCTTCGCTGCATCGGCAAAAGTTTGGCGAGCGCGCGTTCTCGGTCCATTTTGTTGTCGGCGATGATCATCTCGCGAACGGCATCAATGCGATCCGCACCAAAGAACATGTGCTCCGTTCGGCACAGGCCAATACCTTCAGCGCCAAAGCCCCGCGCGGTTTGTGCGTCTTTGGGGGTATCGGCGTTCGCGCGCACTTTCATGCGGCGTGATTTGTCGGCAATCGCCATAATGCGATCAAAAGCACCCGAGAGCTCGGGCTCTACGGTTTTGACTTCACCTAAGAAAACTTCGCCCGTGCCTCCATCAAGCGTGATCACATCACCTTGCTTGAGGACGTAGCCTTTTACCTTCATTGTTTTGGCATTGTAATCGACCGCGACATCTCCGCAGCCAGCCACGCAGCACTTACCCATTCCGCGCGCGACCACTGCCGCGTGGGACGTCATTCCTCCACGAGTGGTTAAAATTCCTTGCGAAGCATGCATCCCCGCGATGTCCTCAGGCGAGGTCTCGATGCGAACGAGGATCACTTTTCTGCCCAGTTCTTTCCACTCAACCGCTTCCTCGCTGGTGAACACGATTTGGCCATGCACGCCACCGGGGCTGGCAGGAAGACCTTTTGCCAACTGAGTTTTTTCGGCTTTGGGATCAAGCGTGGGATGTAATAACTGATCAAGTGAAGCAGGATCTAAACGCAAAATCGCTTCTTCGTTGGTGATGAGTTTTTCATCGATCATATCGCAAGCAATTTGCAGCGCCGCTTTGGCCGTGCGTTTGCCATTACGAGTTTGCAGCATCCAGAGCTTGTTGCGCTCAATCGTGAACTCGATGTCTTGCATATCGCGGTAGTGCTTTTCGAGTTTCTGATAAATCTCGACCAGGTTTTGATACGCTTCGGGCATTTTTTGCGAGAGTTCATAAATTGGAACCGGCGTGCGAATCCCTGCAACGACGTCCTCGCCTTGAGCGTTGATCAAGAACTCCCCGTAAAACTTTTTCTCACCGGTTGAAGGGTCACGCGTAAAGGCCACGCCCGTCGCTGAATCTTCGCCCATGTTGCCAAACACCATCGACTGAATATTCACAGCCGTACCCCACGTCGCCGGGATGCTGTGGAGCTCACGGTACGTGATCGCTCGAGGAGTCATCCAAGAGTGAAACACGGCCGAGATCGCTCCCCATAATTGCTCGTGCGGATCGTTCGGAAAACTTTGTCCCGTTGAGGAGCGCACCAGGTCTTTAAATTTTTTGACCAACACTTTGAGATCATCCACCGTCATCTCGGTGTCGAGTTTGTATTTCTTCTCGTCCTTAAGGTCTTCAAGTGTCACTTCGAGCATCGAACCATTCATGCCCATGACAACATCCGAGTACATCTGGATAAAGCGGCGGTACGAATCCCAAGCAAAACGCGGGTTGCCGCTGGCCTTGGCTAAACCTTCAACGGTTTGATCATTCAGACCCAAATTCAGAATGGTATCCATCATCCCGGGCATCGAAGCCCGAGCACCCGAGCGGACCGACACCAATAAGGGGTTCGTGACATCACCGAATTTTTTTTGAATCTTGGTTTCAACGCGTGCCAACGCTTTGAGCGCTTCGGGCTTCACCCATTCTGGCAATTTGCCGCCCGCTTCGTAGTAGTGAGCGCACACTTCAGTTGAAATTGTAAAACCGGGAGGAACTGCGATTCCAAGCGCCGTCATTTCGGCGAGGTTAGCGCCCTTACCGCCCAGGACACTTTTCATGCCGGCGTTTCCCTCGGACTCGCCTGCTGCGAAGAAGTAAACAAACTTATCGGGAATCTGAGCCTTCGCCCCCGTCTTTGCTGCTGTCTGCGTCTGCATGCCAATCTCCTTTGCTGGTGCCTGCTTCCCTTTGCAGAAGCGCTGCGCCACGTGAAGTGGCGCAGTGCTTCTGCAAAGGGAAGCAGGCACCTGTCGGTTACTTGAGTCCGTTTCGGATAAATGTTTCGAGTTGGTCCATGGGGACCCGATCTTGTTTCATGCTGTCCCGGTGGCGAACCGTGACGGCTTTGTCGTTCTGAGTTTCGAAATCGACCGTGATGCAATAGGGGGTTCCTATTTCGTCCTGACGGCGGTAGCGCTTGCCGATGGAGCCCGCTTCGTCGTACTGCACGTCCCACTCTTGCGAAAGATCGGCAAAAATTTTGTCGGCGACGCTTGTGAGTTCTTCTTTTTTTGACAAGGGCAAAATCGCCGCCTTGATCGGTGCAATCGAGGGATGCAAGCCCAAGACGACGCGCACGTCCTCTGCGCCTTTATCGTCTTTGGTCACTTCTTCGCGGTAGGCATCACACATGAAGGCCAAGAACAATCGATCACAACCAACGGCCGTCTCGATCACGTAAGGAACAAATTTTTCTTTGTTGGCTTCATCAAAGTACTCGAGCGATTTGCCCGAAAATTTTGTGTGCTGAGAGAGATCAAAGTCTGAACGGTTATGAATGCCTTCGAGCTCGCTCCAACCCATGGGGAATTTGTACTGCACATCCACCGCCGCTTTGGCGTAGTGGGCAAGCTCGGTAGGACCATGAGGCTCCATGCGCAAGTTCTCGGTGTTGAAGCCATACTTGACGTAAAAAGCTTGGCGCGCGTCTTTCCACTGGTTGAAGTAGGTTTCGTCCGTGCCGGGCTTGACGAAATATTGCATTTCCATTTGCTCGAACTCGCGCGTACGGAAAATAAAGTTTCCGGGCGTGATTTCATTGCGAAAAGATTTACCGATCGCCGCAATTCCAAACGGAATTTTATAGCGAGTCGTTGTTTGACAGTTCAGAAAATTCACGAAGTGGCCTTGCGCCGTCTCAGGACGCAAGTACACAACCGAGCCTGTGTCTTCGACGGGACCCATGTGAGTTTTGAACATCAGGTTGAACTGGCGAGGTTCGGATAAGTTCTTAGAACCGCAGTTGGGGCATTTTTTGTCTTTGAGATAAGACTCGGTGTTGTCCGAGCGAAAGCGCGTCTTGCAGTCCTTGCAATCCACGAGCGGATCCGAAAAACCATCCACGTGCCCAGACGCCTTCCACACCGTTGGGTGCATCAAGATCGAAGCGTCGATCCCGCAAATTTCTTTTCGGCGAGTCATGGTGGTCCACCATGCTTTTTTCACATTGAGTTTCATGAGCGAGCCTAAAGGACCGTAGTCCCAGCACGACCCAAGTCCGCCGTAAATCTCGGAGCTTTGAAACACAAAACCCCGACGTTTCGACAATGAAACGAGGGTGGCCAGATCCTTCAGACGGCGAATTTCCATGCGGTATGCCCTTTCACAATACGCCCGTTTGGGACTAACATTCAATGCGCGCCTTTGGGGCGAACCTCAGGTGTAATCGAAAAGAGCTAACACTTTCGCGAAAAATGGGTCAATGAAAACAGCTCTTGCGCAGGCGTGACAAGGACCGTTAAGCTGTTAATATCAGGCATAACTTGCACAGTTATTGAGCCACAGAGGGTTCATTCTGTGAGCCGTCAGCTATCTGCCGACGGAGCCCCAAGGTTAGCTGAGTTGTGAGCAACGTCTTTCAGGGAGGAAAACGTGACCAAATCTGGAGTTTTCGCTCGACTTTTAGTGACTGCTCTTGTGGCCATCGTGATCCCCACTCTGATCATCAGTCTCCCCGGATATTCGCAGAGTGTTGAACACCTCAAAAAAGACGATGAAGAAATGCGCCGCAGTATGGTGGTCATTTCTCGGCAATTGGGAGTGAATTGCACCACTTGCCACAACACCAAAAATTTTGCCTCAGCCGAAAAAGTGGAATTCAGAGTCGCAAAAGACCACATGCGCCTCACGCAAGTTTTGATCGACAACGGCATGGACGGAAAAGACAAACGCCCCAAGGCCGACTGCTTCATGTGCCACCGCGGAACGCTCAAGCCTGACTACAAAGAGCCCTTCGACCCCATGACCATGGAAAAAGAAAAGATCAAAGTCCCCGCACCGGTAGAAATGTAGCTGCTACAAAGTGTGAATGCGGCGCGGCCCAAAGTGGGGCGGCGCGTTCCGACTGTGTAGCAGCTACATTTGTTCCTTTTCCGGAGGG
>JBKCUU010000109.1:0-28279 GCA_046318155.1 Bdellovibrio sp.
GTCTTCAACTTTTGCGCCCAAACCAACTACGGCGTCAGCTGACCAGCGGTCTGCTTTCGCACCAAAAGAAACACCGTAAGCAGATTTCTTGTTCTGATCCCCGCCCGCTTTACGCTCAGACGATGCATAGAACAAGTTGAATCCAAGCTCGAGATCCCCAGTTTTCATTCCGTACCAAAGATTTAGAGGATTCTCTAAACGGCGGAATTCGTTATTCGATGCGGTTCCGACTGGAGAAGCTACAGGACTCAGAGCTTTACCAACAGTGGCTCCAGCCAACATATAGTTGAGTGATGCTGACTGATGGCCGATGTAGGCGCCCCATTTCGTGTTGTTGTGCGATCGGATAAATCCACCCTCTGCATTTGTAGCATTTGTGCTCGCAGTTGCAGTTGTTGAAGTAGGATCATAAACAGTTCCCGTTCCACCAAACTCAATCGTAACCTGGTCCGAGAGATGCCACATCTGAGAAGGTCTTTCAAAAACCTCTTGGATGTCTGTCGCTGTCGTTCGGGCTAGGCCCAAGGCGCCAACGCGAGCTTTCGATGCGAATGCAGATACCGACGTCAAAGTCAGAGCTGCAATCAAAAGTGTCTTTTTCATGTGTGTCCTTTCGTTGCTATTCGCTAAGGTTGCTTATCTTCCTTAACCTTTAATTTATTCGTACATTGCAAATGCTAATGATCTGTCAGCGCCAAAGCAAGTGGGCTTCAACAAGTGGAAGTCGTGCAAGCATGGGTTTTTGTGTTGTTTTTTTGTGACGGCTCAAAAAGTTTGAAAAAGTCTGACGCAAAAATTCTTGCAAGGACCAGGACTCTCTCGGCTCAAAAAAAAGAACTGTGACGATCCTGGCAAATCCTTGTCTGGCTTTTGTTTGCTGGCGATTGAATCGGCGCATTTGCTTTTGCAAACGCCAAAAAAGTCCCAAAAAACCACCATCATTTTTGGCCACAAAACCACCTCCCGAAGTTTGCTTGTTTTCGTCCACACACGACCTAATGCGGGGCTCCATTCGAATTAAAGGCATCGCGGCAAATCAGGACCTAGGTCCGGTGTTTTGAGGTGAAATCCAAATGATGACAGTCACGCCTTGGGCGTTTAGCCTTCATGTACAAAATGAATAAGACCAAAAAGCTCCAACAAGGAATGATCAAAAGGCACCCCGACGGGTTTGGCTTCTTTATCCCTGACGATACTGAACTCCCCGATGTCTACGTCCCCCGCCACTCAATGAACGGTGTGATGACCAACGATAAGGTGGTCATCTCTGTCGAAGCCGAACGCGGCACCGACCGCTTTCGCGGTGACATTGTTCGCATTGTTGAGCGAGGCACCAAAAAAATCGTCGGTATCTTTACGCCGCTCCCGAACGGCGGCGGTCTGATTAAAGACGAGGGCAAAGGCTGGGGTTCTGATCTAAAGATCAAGGCCACCGACACCATGGGCTGCGAAAAGGGCCAGATGGTCGCCGTCGAAATTTTATCTTTTGCTGATGATGGCAAAGCATTCACTGGCAAAGTCGTACAAGTCATCGGCAGCTCGGCGGATCCTTTAAATGATATCATCCGCGTGGTTCATACTTTGAATATCCCGTCTGAGTTCTCACCCAAGACCCTTAAAGAGGCCAGCTTTCTCAAGCCTCAAGTCGATGAAAAAGACTTTAAAGGCCGCAAAGATTTGCGCGCTTTAAGATTTGTGACCATTGATGGAGCAACCGCCAAGGATTTTGACGACGCCATCTTTATTGAGCAAAACGAACAGGGCTTTCTTCTTTATGTCGCCATCGCGGATGTGAGTCATTACGTTCGCCCGGGTAGCGCCATTGATGATGATGCCGCCCAACGCGGGACGAGCGTTTACTTTCCGAACTTTGTGATCCCGATGCTGCCCGAGATTTTGAGCAATGAGCTGTGCTCGCTCAATCCGCACATTCCGCGACTTTCATTGGTCGCCGAAATACAGATGGATTTTACCGGGCACATGACCTCTTCGGATTTTTATGAGGCCGTGATTGAGAGTCATGCCCGCGTCACTTACGGTGAAGCCCAAGAACTTGTTGAAGGCATCGAAATCGAAAAATTCAAGCACGTGGCCGATGACATTCGCCGCGCGGCAGATCTGGCTAAAATTTTGATGGCCAAGCGCTTTCGTGAAGGCTCACTTGATCTTGAAATCCCAGAGACTCAGCTGATGATCGATAGTGCCGGCAATCCAGTTGATATTATCCGCTCCGAGCGCTTGTTTGCACACCGTTTGATCGAAGAGATGATGCTGGCTGCGAACGTGGCCGTCGCTAAATTTTTGAGTCAAAAAGAAGTTCCGGCCCTGTACCGCGTGCATGAAGAGCCCAACCCGGATGCGATCGCCCTGCTTGAAAGGTACCTGCGCAATTTTGGCGGCAACATTAAACTCGACCAAGGCAAACTGCAAAAACGCCTGACCAAAGCTTTGCAAGAGTTTGATGGCAAGCCCGAAGCGCAAGTCTTAAACACTTTAACCTTACGTTCGATGAGCCAAGCCAAATACAGCGCCAACAATTTGGGTCACTTTGGTTTGGGCTTTGAGTTTTATACGCACTTCACCTCGCCGATTCGCCGGTACCCTGATTTGATCATTCACCGCTTGATTAAGAGTCAGGTGATGAAAAATTCGAACTACCGCTTGATGGCCGAAGAAGACTTGCAAAGCGCCGGCACCATGTTATCGGCTTGCGAGCAGCGCGCGGCCAAAGCCGAACGCCAAATCCAAGCCATTAAAAAAGCGCGCTTCATGCAAAAACATATCGGCGAAGAATTTGACGGTGTGGTCAGTTCGGTCACCAAGTTTGGCGTCTTTGTCTTGCTTCGCCAATTTGAAATCGATGGGCTTGTTCATATCGACAATTTGTCGGGGCCTAAATTTGAGCGTTTTGAATTTGACGAAGAAAACCTCAGACTGGTCTCGAAGCGATCAGGCTTTAGTTACACGATCGGCGACCCGATTAAAATCCGCGTGTCTTCATCAGATGTCGTCGAAGGCAAGATCGACTTTGAACTGGCCGATGCCATTCCCTCAGAAAAATCTGCAAGCACAAGACCCGGCTCCAAAAACCGCGAACCGGGGGGACGCAATCCACGCCATGTGGCCGCCCGCCGCGAACGCAGCGCAGGTCCGGAGCGATCTCGAGGCTCGAGTTCTGAACGTCCCAAAAGCGATCAAAGACGACCTGAAAAATCAAACGACCGACCCCGCGCGAGCGCGGAGCGTCCCACAGCGAAGACTGAAAAGCCCATGGGCGCTGATTGGAAAAAGCAAGCCGGCGAAGAATCTCGCAGCGAGCGCTTTATGAAACAAAACGCACGGGCGCTGGGTGATGTTCCGGATGAACTCGATTTAGACGCCCTTCCGGTTGATGACCACGCCGATTCACTTGAAAGTACACCTCAAACTCCTGGAAAGTTTGATCCGGGTGCCAAACTCGAAGAGGCTTTGCGCAAACGAGGACTGAAACCCGGTGCGGGTCGACCGTCGCAGGAGTCCTCGGGAACTGCGGGCCCCCAGCGTCTGGCATTTGGAAAAAAAGAACAGCCTGGAAGAGTGCCCGATGAAATGATCGACCGGCGCCGGCGCTTTCGCCGTGAAGAAGACCGTGATGATCGAAGCGCCGAGGATGAGAAAAAATCCGAACAGTGGTGGCCACGCTCGGGAGCAAAAAAAGCCAGCGGCAGTGGTGGAAAATCCAAATCGGGTGGGAAGCCCAAACAAGGAAGTAAAAAGTCATCGGGTGGTGGCGGTGGCGGCGGGAAATCCTCGCGCGGTCCCAAACCCAGCCGACGAGGGCAAAGATGAGTTTGCTTTCGACCGGGCGCCGGCTTGGCCGCACGATTAAAAATGCCGGCCGCCTGCGAACCATCGTGAGCGTTTTTGCCAAGCATGGGTTTTCGAACGTCGCCGAACGGGTCAAGCTGGGCCGCTTTTTGATCGAACGCCTCTCGGCCGCCGACAACATTGACCAGCTCTCGGTTCCTGAACGAATTCGGATGTCTTTTGAGGAACTCGGCCCCACCTTCGTGAAGCTCGGTCAACTGTTGGCGACTCGCCCCGACTTGGTGCCCGAAGATTGGGTTCAAGAGTTTTCAAAACTGCACGATCAAGTTCAATCTGTGCCCTTTCGGTTGCTTGAAGACGTTCTGGCCAGCGAACTCGGTCCCGATTGGCGCAAAAATTTTTTAGAGGTGAACCCCGAACCTTTGGGCGCCGCCAGCATTGCGCAAGTGCACCGTGCGCGTTTGGTTGATGGCACTCCGGTTGTTCTCAAAATTCAGCGCCCTGGAATTTTGCAAAAAATTAAAGATGACCTGAACGTTCTTTATTTTCTGGCTGAACTTCTGCACGCCTACGTACCAGAAACGCATGCCTTTAATCCCATTGGTGTGGTGGATGAATATTTTAAAACATTGGACCTTGAAACCAACTTTGTTGTTGAAGCGAATAACATCCGCCGCTTCACCGAGAACTTTAAAACAGATCCCGATGTTAAAATTCCAAAGGTGTACTTAGAGCTGACCACCGAACGCCTCTTGGTCATGGAACTGCTGGATGGTGTTCCACTCAGCTCCGATGTGGCGATGAAGCAGCCAGGGGTTGATGCGGATGCCCTCATTCGCAAAGGCCTGCGCGTGTACCTCAAGATGGTTTTTCAAGATGGTCTGTTTCATGGCGATCTTCACGCCGGCAACTTCTTTATCCTGCCGGACAATAAAATCGGGCTCATCGACTTTGGTGTCGTCGGGCGCCTGAACTCCAAGACCCAATCCTCGATTGCCAGTATGCTTGTAGCTTTAGCCCGCGAAGATTACGAACGACTGGCTTATGAGTATATCGACTTGGCCCCATTTACAGACCAGATTCAAGCCGACCTTTTTGCGCGCGATCTCAGAAACCTGATCGCGCCTTTTTACGGTCTGACTCTGAAAAACGTCAACATGGGTAAAGTTTTGCTGGGATCCTCGGCCATCGCCGCTCGCCACCACCTGGCTGTCCCAACCGAGCTGATGTTATTTTTTAAATCTCTGGTGACGATCGAAGCCATGGGCCGGCGTATTCAAGAGGATTTTGATTTCTTGGCTTACAGCCTGCAGTTTGCTGGCGAACTGATTAAGACTCAGTACGAGCCGTCAAAAGCGATGGATGAAATCGCGCGCGTCGCCCGGGACTCTCAGCACCTGCTAAGAGACCTGCCGCGGCAGTTGCACTTTTACCTGCGCAAGGTGAATAGCCCCCGTTACTCATTTCGAATCAATGTTGAAAACCTTGATGAACTCAAAAAAGGCGTCGAAACCTCATTCAACCTGCTGTTCTTGGGTATCGTGATCGGCTCTTTGGTTGTGAGCTCTTCGATCTTAGCCGCCAATCACCCCGAGGGCTCGATTCCGACACTCGCGACCGTCGGGTATTCGTTGGCGGCGGTCTTGGGCTTTTTTGCCTTTATTAATTTTATTAAGAAGTGAGGACAGATGCTTCAGTCTTTGGCCTATGAGCTCAGCGTTTTAGCAAAAGCCATTCAGCACAAAAATTTGTCGGCCGCGGCCGTTCACGTCGGTCTCTCGCAGCCTCAGCTTTCGCGTTTGGTGGCAAAAATTGAATCTGAGCTCAATATTGTCATCTTAGATCGCACGGCTCGCCGCAAATCTGGATGGACGCCGCTCGCACTTGAGCTGTCGCTGATTTTTACTCGCGGCCTGGGCCGCCTTGAGGGTGAGATCATGGCGCTTGCCGAAGAACGTGAAATCACCGAGCTTCGGATCGGATCGCTCGAGGGCTTGGGAGCCATCTCGGCGCAGTTTGCAAAATCGTGCTTTGAGCAATTGGGAATGAAGCTTGTTTACTTGGACTTGTTGGACTTTCGAGATCTTGACTCGCAATTCTTGAGCGGCAACTTCGATCTGATTTTTACGGTCAAGAGTCCCTCCAAGCAAAAATACAATAAAGTCATCGAAGTGGGATTTCAGCAAATGGAAAAGGTCAACTCAGACCCCAAAACTCTTGTCTGCAGTCCTTTTGAGTACACCGCCCTGGATAAAAAAGAAATTGAAGCGGCTTCTCACCTTTTGGTGAGCAATAGCTTGTCACTCAGATCCCAGTGGCTGCACACGGTGGGCGGCTTGGGGACCTTGCCGGTTGATGCCAAAAAGGGACGCGGCAAAGGTCACTATTCGATTTACCTGATCGGTTCTGATCTCTTAAGTCCGCGCATCTGGGACCAAGTGAAAGCTCTTTTCTAAAAGCTCATGTTGTTGACAAGGTTGCTCTGGACCAACGAAAGGAGATTATGGCAAAAAAATCTGCTAAAAAAACAAAAGTAAAATCTCCCTTGAATGCTTGGGATGCCGACACCTTAAACCTGGCCGAACAAGTTGGCGCCTTTATCGAGTACTGGGGTTTCAAAAAAATTCATGGCCAAATCTGGACGCTGATTTTTGTCTCGAAAACTCCGGTTGATTCGACAAGCATGGTTCGCGCACTCAAGGTCTCGAAAGCCTTGGTCAGCCTTGCGATTAAAGATCTGCTTCATTACCAGGTAATTGAACTTGCTGGAAAAGGTACCAAGCGGACGTTGTTCTTTCGTTCAACGAATGACCTTCAAGGCGTGATCGTCCAGGTTCTAAAAAAGCGCGAAAAAGTTTTGCTCGAGCAGACCAAAGCTTCGATCGAAAAAATTGGTCAAAATTTCGACGAAACTTCGCCCGTTTCGGAAGTTCGCCTGCATGAACTCAAAGACATGGTGTGGGCGGCGCAAGATTTTCTGGAAGTCTTGATCAATACCAATCTAGAACCTTCAGTTGAAAATTAAGCAAACTTGAAGTGGACATGAAAGCCCTTTAAACGGCCCTCATCTCACGGGTGTCGAACTTGTCGACATCGAGGTGGATCATCTTTTCAAACTCGGCATCATTCTGACCCGCACGAGAAAATCCATGGCAAAGTCGTTTTTAGCAGTGAGGTTTTTGTGAAAGTGAGCATGCGCTTAAGTCAATACAACAACTGGATGATCTTTGGTGTGTACGCGGCCGCTCTGATGATTGCTGCGGTTTAATTTAAAAAAAATGGGACTTGCCTCGGCAAATCCCGCTGCATGGGGAGAACGTGGACCACGTTCTCCCCTCTCTATCTCTAGCTCAGTAGCTTGAGGGCCATTTGCTGGGCGTTGTTAGCTTGTCCCAACACCGAAATGCCGGCTTGGAGCAAGATGTTGTTGCGGGTCATCTCGGCGGACTCGGCTGCGATATCAGCGTCGCGGATTCGAGAATTCGCGGCACTCATATTTTCGTCAACGACAAGCAAATTCTGTGAAGTCGAAACAAGCCTGTTCTGAAGCGCACCAAAGTTGGCTCGGATTCCGTTGACCGATGTGAGAGCATCATCCACGGTATTCAAGCTCGCCTGAGCTGATTGTTTTGTCGCGATCGTCTCAGCCGTGAGTCCCAAAGCCTCAAGAGTCGAATTCGCCGCCCCGGCGTTAAAAGAAATTCGATCTTTAAAAGCGTCATTATGAACACCCACTTGGATATCGATAACACCGCCAGTACCGTTCAGCAGATCGTAGCCGTTGAAGTTCGTTGACTCTGTGATTCGCTGAATCTCGGACTTGAGCTGCTGGTACTCGACGTCCAAAAACTTTCGCTCCGTATCACCGATGGTGTCAGACGAGGATTGCACCGCGAGCTCACGCAATCGGATCAAACTCCCCGACACTTCGTTTAAGCTTCCTTCCGCGACTTGAACCAGCGAGATTCCGTCATTCGCATTGCGGTTAGCCTGCCTAAAGCCCCGAATCGCCGCTTTTAAGTTCTCCGAGATCGCAAGACCTGCGGCATCGTCACCCGCTCTGTTGATTCGGTATCCTGAGCTCAGGCGCTCCAACGAAGTCGCCATCGCTCGATTGGTCCCCCCTAAGTTTTTTTGGGCATTTAGGGAAGCCACATTGGTCGATATTCTAAGTCCCATTCTATCCTCCTTGCATCGCACATCCTCCGTGATGTGGAGCCGTCCACTTGGCTCCTGAGACATATCCTATGTCTGAAAAGTTAAATACCAATTCCTATCAACTGAATCGGAATTGCGCGTCTGAATTTAAAGTCCAGAACACATAAAAATAGAGAATTGTTTAATAAAAAGAGGGGGTGAAAAATTTGATTTTTCAGAGGAGAAATTTATTTTTTATGAAAACAAAAAATAAACCTTCAATCGCGACTGCGAATTTTTTGAATACTTTTTTGATCAGAGTTCTGATCTGTAAAATCAACAGCACGCACGAAGTGCGATGGTCGTTATCGTGCAAAACCTTGAGGGCGGCACGCAGTTTTTTATCAGGCGCTTGTTCTCACGAATTTAATTCGCGAATTGGTTCCCCCCCTTGCGAGGGGGCGCCAGCGCAGGAAACAGAGTCATAGCTCAGCAAATAGAGAGGCTTGAAAGCTGAACAATTCGGATAGGGGATCGTAAGATCGCAATTCCCGAGGACGATCGAAGGTCATCACGTCGCGCCTTTATTCAAGGCGCTTCTGTGATTATCCTCCGAATGTCTTGTTCAAGAGGCCAAGTGCAACGTTTGCTGACTGATTGGCTTGTGCTAGAACCGAAGTTCCGGCCTGAAGCAGAATATTAGATCGTGTCATTTCCGATGTCTCTTCGGCGACATCCACGTCTCGGATTCGAGAGTTGGCGGAACTCATGTTCTCAACTGAGTTCTGAATGTTGCTCACAGTCGTTTGAAGACGATTCTGAAGCGCACCGAAGTCAGCCCGCATGGCCGAGACACTCATGATCGCATTGTCGATAGCTGACAACGCATTTTGAGCACTGGCTTTGTCTGCGACTGAAGTCAAGTTCACACCAAGAGCGGCCGAGTTGGCGTCTGCTTTGGACGAATCAAAAGAGATTCGGTCAATTTCAGGATTATTACGGATTCCGACTTGGAAGTCCAAGATGGATCCTACTCCCGCAAGCAATTGAGTTCCATTGAACTCGGTGGCTGCTGCGATACGGTCGATCTCTGATACCAGCTGATCATATTCCACGTTAAGGAACTGACGCTCGACAGGGCCGATCGTGTCTGAAGCGGATTGCACTGCAAGCTCTCGGAGACGGATCAGGATGCTCGATTGCTCGTTCATCGCGCCCTCCGCCACTTGCACCAGTGAAATACCGTCGTTGGCGTTTCGTGCCGACTGCTTAAGACCGCGGATTTGTGATCGCAGATTTTCTGAGATCGCCAATCCTGCCGCATCATCGCCTGCACGGTTGATTCGGTAACCCGAAGAAAGCCTTTCTAAGCTTTTATCGAGCCCGAGCTTCGTGTTCCACAGAACTCGCTGTGAATTCAACGAAGACGTGTTCGTATTAATTCGTAGTCCCATAAATCCTCCTCCTTGAAGATCCCAGTTCTCATTCCTTGAGAACCTTGGCCAAGTTTTTATGGCTTGGATGGGTCATTCATGACCGCATGGTCTTCTGATCGGACGGTCAAAAAAATCCTAAAGTGAGAATTTCTCATTTTAGGAAAATCTCGACCTAGGTGGAGCTCCTCATTTGGCCTTACTTTGAATAGACACTCCCCGCCTTGTCGAGGAAAATGTGCAAGTGAAAAGTCTTCGCCGCGGTGTCGCCGTTTTTTTATTTGTTTCGTGCTTAACCATGGTCCTGGTTTCGAACCTTGTGGGTTTGTTTCCTCCGACTTTGTCTCCACTGGCCAACCAGGTCGTCGCCGTTGCCAACTTTTTTGGTCTGACCCAAAGCTACATGATGTTTGCCGTCGTGGGGCGCGAAGGCACAGACCTCGAGATTTCGGCAACGACTCAAAAGGGCGAAAAAAGGAATCTCACTGACGAGGTTTTTTTTCGGCCTGGCTTTTTGAATCAAAACTTTTTTGACCATAAGTCAGGAAAGATGATTCACGTCCTCATCGCATCTCCTGCCAGCCGAGAAACATTTTTAGATTATCTTTGCCGAACATCAAAGGATCAGGACGGCCAGAGCTATCAAGAGATCATCCTGATTGGATCGGGTCGTGAATTCTTAAAGTCTGGATCGCCAAAGGCGGCCCAAAGTCTTTACGGCGACCGCAAAATCAGTCTTTACTTAGCTAGGCGCTGCGCAGGTGCCCCATGACGACAGCACTCATCTACCGTTGGATGTTTGCTAAGATCGACCCACTCCCGCTTAAAGTTTGGCGGCTCGCTGTCGGCAGCGTTTCGCTTTTATGGTGGCTTTCAAATCTGACCCACTGGACCCGTGATTACACCGTCGACGGCATCATGAGACTTGCGCTGACTCAACAGGCGCTTCCCGCCTGGAGGATCCTCGAGCTGATTCCGGGTGGCTCTTGGACCGTCTTTGGTCTGGGGATCTTTGTTCATCTTCTTTTTTTGGCGAATCGAGCAACCCGCTGGGCTTCGCTTGGAATCTGGCTCTTGCACAGCTTTTTGATTTCTCTCAATTCGTTGGCCATGAACTCAGAGCAGTACATGTTTCTTTGGATCTTTCTGTACGGCTTCTTTGTTCCATGGACCGCCAGCAGGCGCCAGAGGCCGATTCATTCGATGGCCGTTCGTTTGTTTCAAGTACATATCTGCCTGATCTATTGGATCTCCACTTTTTGGAAACTCAGGCTGGACCCGGCCTGGTTCAATGGCGAATCTGTCTATTATATCTTGATGCACCCTTTGTGGTCCCGGGTCGCGGGTCAATCCTGGGTCGCGTGGTCTGGCGCAGCCCCGCTGATGACCTACTCAAGCTTGCTCCTTGAAGGAAGCTTTGCCTTTTTGATCTGGTGGCGAAAAGCACGGCCGCTTCTTGTGGCAAGTCTGATCGTGTTTCATCTCAGCCTCTCTTTAATCATGCAGCACATCGGTTTTTTTAGTTTGATCATGGTTGCCTCGCTCTTGGTCTGGACGACAACCCAAGATATCGAAGCTGTTCTGAAACGAATCTCCCCTCGCCGAAAGTCTTAGTTTTTTTCTGGACTTGAGAAGGGGTGTCCCTTTGTCCGATTTAATCTGGACCCTGCATCGAATTTTGGTGGGGCCCGGAGGCTTTCGTGAAAAATTCTTTGATCCTCGTTTGTGTGTGCTTCGCTATCGTTGGTTGTCAAAGGCCAAAGTCTTCTGATGACAATGCGGGCGCCGACAATACCTCACAAGAAACCCCCAGTCCTGCTCAGCCCGTCGCGGCACTTCCTGCACCCACGCCTGGGCCGGTGCCAAGCCCAACCCCGAAACCACCCACGCCAAAACCCAAGCCCGCTTCGATCTCAATCGAGGGCGGATTGCAAATCACCTCGGCCGCAGATGTGCGTCTGGAGTTAAAGACAATCCAGGGTTGGAAGATGAAGATTTCAGAAAACAACAATTGTCAGGGCGGAACCTGGGAGCCCTATGCCACCCAAAAACTGTGGACCCTAAAATCACAAAATGCAAAAGTTTCGATCTCGGTCGTATTTCAGGATTATGACGGCGGCTCGACGGGTTGCGCGGTCAGCTCGATTGTTCAAGATAGCCTGGGGCCGGTGATCGCCATTGAACTGGATCCTAAAAACGCGTTGACCGCGGGATCGACAACGACCGCCTTTCTTTCGGTTGAAGATCCCTCATCGGGATTGCAAGCCGTTTCCTGCCAGATCAATGGCTCGGGCTGGCCTTGCTCGTTGAATGCCGATGGCAAAGCAACGCTCTCGTTCCCCTCACAAAATGCCGGGGGCTACCAACTCTCGGTGCAAGCGACAGATCGACTTGGCAATAAATCAAATCAAGTCAGCTCATGGACGGTCAAGACCACTCTCAAGCACATCAGCCAAAGTGCCAGCATCAAGTCACAAAATAAAGTCGATATTTTGATGATCACCGACAACTCGGGCTCGATGGGATATGAACAAAAAAGTATGGCTAAACGCATGGGCACTTTTGTTTCAAAACTTCAGGGTCTTGATTGGAAAATTGGAATCACCACAACCGATCCGCGCAATGTGACTTTGGGTGATGGCAGACTGGTCCCAATGAAGAACCTAACAAATACATACTCAATCTCCTCGAGCATGAATCCAAACACGGCCCAGCAAATTCTTGGAGCCACGATTCAGCGAAGCGAAGTTGGCCATGACCAAGAGCAAGGAATTTTTGTCACCTACCGGGCCATTGAAAGATCCATGATGACCTCTGACCCGACGAACGCAAACTTCTTGCGACCGGACGCGGCCTTTGCCGCTGTCGTGATTTCGGATGAAGACGAGTCTGCGACCGGCCCTAAGAATAAACCTGAAAATCTTTTGAACTTTGTCGAGACGACCTACAAAGGAAACAAAAAATTTGTTTTTCACTCGATCATTACCAAGCCTGGCGATACCGCCTGCCAAAAGCAGCAAGGGTTTAACTTTGGAACGGTGTACGCCAAGATGTCCACCCTGACTGGTGCGGGCTCCGTCGGCGGCGCAATTATTGGCTCTGTGTGCGAGTCGGACTATGCGGGTCAACTCTCGGGCATTGGGCAAAGCATTCAAGATATGAAGCGCACAATCGACTTACAATGCACGCCCATCGGCAACAGCAACTCCAGCGTTCTTGTTAATTTGGGAGCTAAGCCCTACAATGAGCGCTACGAAGTTCAAGGTGCAAAAATCACCTTTGAAAAACCTTTGCCCGCTGGTGATTACAAGCTCAACTACGACTGTCTTTAAAAGTCGAAAGAATCAAGAGCGTTCGTAAAGGCGAAAAGAATACGGCAGGGGTTCGGTGCGCTCTTCGCGTGACTTAAGCTTAAAAACCGACTCGTCAAATTCAGGAAACTTGGCATCTCCTGCAAAGTTTTTCTCGATCACGGTCAAGTAGATGCGATTCAGAACGGGCAAAGACTCTTTATAAATTTCTCCGCCGCCCACAATACAAACCTCTTCGGGCCAGTGCGGGATCATGGCCTGCGCTCTCGCAATCGCCTCACTCAAAGAACCAAGAATTTCGACCATGGGGTGATCAACTTTGTAATGGGTCTGCCTGGTAATGACCAGGTGATAACGGCCCGGCAATGGCTTGGGCAAAGACTCAAAAGTCTTACGACCCATGATCATAATCTTACCCTTAGTTTTATCTTTAAAAAACTGCAAGTCCTCGGGTAAATGCCAGGGAAGAGTGTTGTTAATTCCAATGACCCGGTTCTGCGCCATCGCGGCGACCGCTGATAAGATCATACGGCCACCTCGCCTTTAATCGCAGGATGAGGCTCGTAGCCTAAAATTTCGATGTCCTCGAATTTGAAATCGAAAATATCTTTGACCTCAGGATTGAGTCGCAACTTTGGCAAGGGTTTGAATTCACGTGTCAGCTGAAGCCTTGTTTGCACGAGATGATTTTTGTAAAGATGCGCATCACCCAACGTGTGAATGAAGTCGCCTGGTTCTAAGCCCGTCACTTGCGCCACCATGTGAGTGAGGAGTGCATAGCTTGCAATATTAAACGGAACGCCCAAAAAGACATCGGCACTGCGCTGATACAACTGGCAAGAGAGCTTTCCGTTTGCGACATAGAACTGAAAAAAAGCATGGCAAGGTGGGAGCGCCATCTTGTCGACATCGCCCGGATTAAATGCCACGACAAGCAGACGACGCGAATCAGGATTCATTTTAATTTGCGCAATGACGTTCGAGATTTGATCGACCTGGCGGCCATCCGCCGTTTCCCAAGACCGCCATTGCTTTCCGTAAACGGGTCCCAGGTTGCCATTTTCATCAGCCCATTCATCCCAGATCGAAACTTTGTTTTCTTTAAGGTAAGCGATGTTCGTCTCGCCTTTGAGAAACCACAAAAGTTCGTGGATGATCGAACGTAAATGCAGTTTTTTGGTCGTAACCAAAGGGAAGCCTTCAGCTAAATTGAAGCGCATTTGATAACCAAAGACGCTGAGCGTTCCGGTCCCGGTTCTGTCTTCTTTGCTCGCGCCTGTTTCGAGAATATCGCGCATGAGCTGGTGGTAGGCTTGCATAAGTCCCCCGTTCTTTCACTTCAAGTTAATTGAAAACCCGGGGAGAGAACAGAATAGTCTTCGCATACAACATATTCTTTATGTTATATAAATTTGATGCCTGATATTCCCATCCAACTCTTGCAAGCCTTCTATATCTTTGGCCAATCCGCCTCGATGGTCGAGGCGGCCAAGACGCTTGGAATCACGCAGCCGGCGCTCTCCAAGCAGCTGCAAGCCCTTGAGCACCACCTCCCGACGGCCGTCTTTACTCAGGTTGGCAAACGCAAAGTCATGACGTCGTTTGGTGAAAATCTGCATCGCCAGCTGCACCTGCGCTTGGCGGACCTGAACCAGGTCGTCACCCAAGTGAGCAATCTCTCCGTCGAGGCCGAAGGGGCCCGGGTGAGACTCAGTGCGCGGCGTGAAGTCTTAGACCGCATTGCCGCTCAGGTGCGCTTTACCGGTGCCCTCATTTTTTTGGAATCAAGCCACGATGAAACTTTAAAAGCCCTGCAGGAACGTCGGACGGATCTGGGCCTGACTCACAAAGCGCCAGAGTCCTTTGAACTCATCGCAAAGCCCTTGTTTCGCGAAACTTTTCAATTGGTCATCCCCAAAAAACTCAAAAGCCCGATTCGCTCCGATAAAGACCTTTTTGAACATCTCCCGGGTTTGCCTTGCTTGGCTTATAAGGAGCAGGATGAAGTGCTTGAAAGCTTGTTTAAATCGCAAGGACTGTCTCTACGCAACTTAAAGATCGCGCGCGTCACTTCGAATTATCAGAGCCTGGCCAAAATGCTCGAGGCGGGCTTGGGCTGGGCGGTCTTGCCGACCTATTACCCGATGTCACCTCAGCACAACTGGATACTAAAAATTCCGGCCCGGCTGCACGACCCCCGCGACTTTCAGGTGCTGTATCGACGCGAGCTGAGTCAAGCCGCGTGGCTGAAGTCTTTGATTCTCGAGATTCAGCGCGTTTTTAAGCAAGAAGAGCTCCGGCGCGGCTCACATTAAGAGTGACGAAAATCACCGGATCAGCTAAACGAAATCGATGGAAATTCGTGACCCCGTCCACGGAAGCATTTCTTTATCCGACGCTGAAACTGCCGTCATCGAGACGCCTGAGTACCAACGCTTACGCGCGATCAAGCAACTGGGTTTTGCAGAGTTTAGCTTTCCGGGAGCAACCCACAATCGCTTTTTGCACTCGATCGGCGTCTCGCACATGGCGGGACAAGTTTTTGATCAGATTTTTAAGACCTTCGCATTTGCAAAAACCTCAACTCGCGCCCAATTTCGCAGCATTCTGAAAGTCGCGGCACTCCTGCACGACGTCGGTCATGGACCCTTAAGCCACACCACCGAAGAGGTGATGCCTCCGCTCGCGGATCTTCAAATCAATGCCTACAAACACAAAAAAATTATGGGCGGCGGATCGGCCATTACTGAAAACCGTCCTGCCAACCATGAAGACTACACGATTAAATACCTGACCGACTCTCCGTTGACGTCGACGCTGATCGAGTCTTATCCAGACTTTACGCCCCTGCACATTGCTTGTTTGATCGATAAGGGGCTCACCGTTCCGGACGATTTTTTTATTGAGCAAGGAATCGATTTTAGGCCGCTGCTAAGTCAGCTCGTGAGTTCTGAACTTGATTGTGACCGCATGGATTACTTGGAGCGCGACTCTTATTTTTGCGGGACCAATTACGGCAAGGTTGATTTGCATTGGCTGATGAACAATATGGCTGGCTACTTGAGCGAAGAAAAGCTTTACCTCGCCATCAGCCGCCGTGCGCTTTACACCTTTGACGATTTTTTAATTTCGCGGCACCACATGCATTTGATGGTGTATTTCCATCATAAGAGCATCATCTACGAAGAAATGTTAAACTTGTATTTGTCGTCGAAAGACTGCAGTTTCTTTTTGCCTTCGGACATCAATGAATACACCAAATACAACGACTACCGACTGTTTGAGCACTTGGCGAACTCGAAAAACCCTTGGGCGACCCGAATTGCCCAGCGCCGTCCCTACCGCGTGCTCGTCGAACTTCATCACACGGATGAATCGACCCGTCCCGAGAAAATGAAACAGGTCTTGGAGACCAATGGCATCGATGTCATTTGGGCTTCGTCTAAAACACGTCTGTCAAAATACCATTCGATGTCACCCGAAGATAAAGCGTTTCCGATCTACGTGGTGGATCAATACGACAAGCTTGATAAACCCGCACCGATCAATGAGTCGACCGAGATCTTTCAAAAATATGAGGGGGCCCGAATTATCGACCGCCTTTACGTGGCGCCCGAAAACTATGCGGCCGCCGATAAAATTTTAACGGATCAAAAACTTTAACCGATCCGCTCAATCACGATCGCGATGCCTTGACCGCCGCCGATGCAGGCCGAGCCCAAGGCGTAGCGCCCGTTTCGGCGCACCAGTTCGTACATCAAATGATTCATGATTCGGGTTCCCGATGCGCCCAAGGGATGGCCCACGGCAATCGCGCCGCCATTGACGTTGGTTTTTTCTAAAGGCAAACCCAGCTCTTTTTGAACCGCCAAAAATTGTGCGGCAAACGCCTCATTCACTTCGATCAGATCCAACTGCTCCATTTTAAGGCCCGCTTTTTCAAGCGCCTTGCGCGAGGCCCCCGCGGGCCCGATGCCCATGATTTTGGGCTCACAACCCACCGAGGCGTACGAGAGGATGCGCGCCATCGGTTTGAGGCCGCGCTTTTGAGCTTCGCTCTCGGACATCAGAATCGTGCAGGCCGCCCCATCAACGATGCCGCTGGCCGTTGCAGCCGTCACAAGCCCGTCTTTTTTAAAGAGCGCCTTCATGGCGCGCAGTTTTTCGATCGTGACCTCCGGCTTTGGATGCTCGTCTTTTGAAATCGTCAGCGGTCCTTTTTTTGACTCGATGACCACATTAACGATCTCGCTCGCAAACAGATTTTTGTCCAACGCTTGCTTGTAACGGCTTTGAGTCAAGAGGGAATACTCATCACATTGTTCGCGCGTGATGCCGTACTGTTCGCCGAGGGTTTCGGCCGTGATGGCCATCGGCATTCCCGCATAGGCATCGGTGAGAGCTGCGGTCAAAAGATCTTCGAGCTCCGAGTTCCCCAAGCGGATGCCGCCAAAGCGCACACCTCGCATCACGTAAGGGACTTGTGACATTTGCTCAACCCCGCCGGCAAGAACGATGCGGGCTTCACCTGTCTGAAGCATCTGAACGGCATTCACCCAGGATTGAAAACCACTGCCGCAAAGTCGGTTGATGTTGTACGCAGGACAGCCCACCGGGATGCCCGCTTTGAGGCCTACGTGGCGCGCGAGGTAAGCTGCGTCGGCTCCGGATTGCACCACGTTTCCGATGACGACATGGTCGATTTGATCTGCAGCAACGCCCGCTTGCTCAATGGTGGCCTTGGCTGCCATGACAGTGAGGTCCGTTCCTGAAATATCTTTGAGGGAACCGCCAAAAGCACCAAAGGGAGTCCTTTTTCCGGCGACGGCGACGACGGGTGCAAATGTCTTTTGCATAACGACCTCACTTGAAAATTGGAGAGAAGTCTCTAATATCCACCTTGAAAATCTCGATGACAAGACTCTGAAAAGCGAAAGGGAACAAGATGAAAGTCCTAGTCCTAGGTCAAGGTGGCCGTGAACATGCTCTTGTGCATGCTCTCTCGAGGAGCCCTTCAATCCGAGAAATTCACGCGGCCCCCGGCAATGATGGCATGAGCCGCAAAGCCATTTGCCACCCAATTCAGTGGAAAGAAACGGACAAGATTCTTCAGCTCTGTGTGAAAAATGAAATCGACTTTGTGATTATTGGACCCGAGGACCCACTTGTCGATGGGCTCGCCGACAAATTGCGCGAGCGCGGCGTTCTTGTCGTTGGCCCCAGTGGGCACGGCGCTCGCCTCGAAGGATCAAAAATTTACTGCAAAAACTTTATGGCTGAAGCCGGCATTCCCACGGCGAGATTTAAGGTCGTACACACGGTGAGTGCAACTCTCGAAGCTGCGCGCAGCTTCACTCCGCCCTATGTTTTAAAAGCAGACGGGTTAGCGGCGGGTAAAGGCGTTTTGATTTGTCACACTCTCGAGCAGCTGCGATCGGGGGCTGAAGATTTTTTTGAAAAGCAAACTCTGGGCTTGGCTGGCACAAGCGCACTTTTAGAGCAGTTCACTCCCGGTTGGGAGCTGAGTTATTTAGTTCTGACCAACGGGCAAGATTTCCAAGCGCTACCGATCGCCCAAGATCACAAGCGTCTTTCAGACAATGATGAGGGCCCCAACACGGGAGGTATGGGAACCATCGCGCCGCTTAAAATTGATGCCGATTTGCAAAAACAAATCGATGAAAAGATCATGGGTCCTTGTTTGCGCAATTTGCAAAAGCACGGCATCGTTTACCGCGGTGTTTTGTTTATGGGCCTGATGATCACCGAGTCAGGACCCAGCTTGCTCGAGATCAATTGCCGGTTTGGTGACCCCGAAACCCAAGTCTTGCTGCCGTTGATTGAGAATGATTTTGGTATCGTGATGAAATCGTTAGCGCAAGGGCAGCTTGTTCCGCTCAAGTTCAGGCCGATGAGCGCGGCTTGTGTTGTGATGGCAGCTCCTGGCTATCCAAATGATCCCAAAAAAGGAGTTTTGATTCACGGCAATGTTTTTGATGAAACAGCCTCGAGCTACTTTATCGTCGCAGGCGCAAAAAAAGAACCGTCGTCAACCTGGGTCACCAATGGGGGTCGCGTGCTTTGCGCGATTGGCCTTGGTGGTGACTTGAACGAAGCCATCAAAAATGCCTATACTCAAAAATCAAAGGCTGATTGGAATGGGCTCGTGGCCCGAACAGATATCGGAAAGAACCAACTTACCAGTCCCAACGCACGCTAACTTGAGACACACGCTCTTCGGGGCGCAGCTCATGGGACAAAATAACTTGCTGCTTTTGTGCAGTTGGCAGTTTTTCAAACAATTCAAAGGCAACGGTCGAACTCCGAGCCCTGTAGAGAACAGCGGCGTTGGTTAAGCCCGAATACTTGAGTTCGGCCTGAGTTTGAAAGGCTTGGACTTGAAAATTAAACTTATGTTGAACTTCGTTTTTTAACTGATCACCAAAGCTAACTTCTTGCTTCATATTTTTCTCAACGTTGTCAGCCGTGCGCCCGAGCGCGCTTTCGCGAAATTGCGGTTGGTTCATAATCGTGTTCAAGCTTTTATCGGCGATGACAGACATCACGTAGCCCGTGTCTCTTGAGGGAGTGATATTGAGTGGAATAAAGTCACCGACTTTAAGGTCTTTTTTCTCGCTCTGGACCTGGCGGTAGTTCTCGATCAAATCGGCTGAGATCAGCGTTCCACCATCATACAAAAGAACCGAAGGAGCAGCTAAGGCTTGGACTCCGCGAGTGATCGTCGCGGGAGCACGCTCCACGCCCCGCCCAAACCCCTGGAGGGAGAAGGCGAAAACCAGCAGAAAGAGAAGGCCCAAACGAGCAGTCCGCATACAAGGATCGAACTTCAAGTTCAAGGCCGGGCAAGCACCCCTTTAATTGCGTGACCATCCTTAAATGCCCATTGAAAGACCTTTTGGGGACCGCCCTGTCAAAAATATCGACACCCTTAAGGCCCGGTCAGCTTCTTGCTGATGATGCGATGGGAACCCGTTGCCTGGCCCCTAAGAGGGGCTATTGCGTTTTTAACCTTTGGTGAGACCCGCAAAAAAGGGCGTTCGGAAAAAAGATTGACGTTAACGATTGACGCTAACGATTGACGCTAAGGTCGGTCGTAACCAGGAGTTTGGTATGAAGCCAGTTTTGAAAATCCGCAAGATGAGCTGCCTGTTGATCGCTTTGACTTTCACGGCACCTACTTTCTCAGCTTTTGCCCAGGACACTCGGCGCAGCTCCGACGGGCTCGAGTTTACCTTCCCCGCAACAGCTGGCGCCCCCACTGACGAACCCGTGACAACTTCCAACGCGGCCGCTGCTGATGTTGATTCGACTGGTGAACCCACGATTAAATTGCCACCCATGCCTCCCCGCCGAGTGAACTCTTCTCCCGGAGCGTCCACAAATCCTGTGACTCCGCCGCGGACATCGGGAACAACCATGCGCCCCTTAGATAAAACTGCATTTCCGGGCATGAGCTGCCCATTGGTTGATAACCGTCCCCACAAAGATTTGCTCAATGCGGCTCATGCCTTGGCCCGCGTGGTTGTCGTCACTCCTGAGTGTCAGAACAATGCTGACATCGTCAAGATGTCTGAAGAAGCAAAAAAACTAGTCGCAGCCGGAACAAACCTACAAAATCTTTGGCAAAATCCCGATACCTTGACTTCCGACACCAAAGTCTTGGCCTCCTTCAATGGTGACATCAACGTGATGATTTCGGGTTTGAACGCCATGACGGCGCAGCTTCAGCAAAACAGCTTACTGAATAGCAAGTGCGGAAAAGAGATGATGAACGGGTCGGGCGTCTTGGTTGCCGTGAGTGATTTGATTTCGTCTTTTGCTCCTTTTGCTTTGATCGGTGCCTCGATGAATCCGGCGATGGGAGCGGCTTTACCGTACATCTTAGGGTTTACCGGTGTCGGCTCGGTTGCCAAGATCATCAAAGGAATGGCCGACGCGAACACTTTGGACATGGACAAAGTCGAGCACCGCCAAGCTGTATTGCAAAACGTTTGCGAATTTTCTAAAATTTCACAGCGCGTGCGATTCTTAAAACTGGCTCAAAGCGGTCAGCTCGAGCAAGTCACAAGCGAAATTCAAGGTCTGCGCGCGGCAACTTATTCACTTTTGCGTTCCCAGTACTCGGACCGAGTTTCTTCCATCGCCAATATTCGCACAACGACAGACCAAGGCTTAAAAAATGCCGAGGCGACATTAAAGAAAGACACCGCTGAGCTTCAGTCCGTGACATCACAACTGGCGGGCCAAACAGATAAACATCTGATTTGCTACGCGGCTCGTGAAGTGATCGAGCGGGCGGGAGCTCAACACACCTTCCCCACTCGCGCCGTGATCAACTTGCAAAGCCTTTTGAGTAAACAGACTCAAGCGACTTTGGCACAAACGACGATTTTGCGCACCGAGGAGCGTTTGCGAGCCCGCCTGAAGGCAGGACTCAATAACGAGTCTGACAAGGGTATCGAGGAGTGCGCATCGATTGGCAAAGCCTACCTTGATGCAATGGGACGCCTCCTTGCTGGAACACGAGAAACCGTCACAAAACTAAACTCTTCACTTGAGCGCCAGCTGTCACGCGATCCTGAGTACTCGTTGTTTCGCCGGACTGAACTTGCCGCTGCTTACGAAGTTGAAGGTTTGCAAAAAGTTGCCAACATTTTGCAACAGCTCAATTTGGACAATGCCGTCATCGACAAAATGGAACTCGACACTCAAATGTCAGGCTTAAAGCGCGCTCTGTTTGGAACGCCTTCTGGAATCCCTGTCATTCGGGGCGTGTCCCCTGCGCAAGCGTGGCTGATTTTTGTTGAAGAGCAACACGCCCGTTCGTTGCACCAGTTTAATTCCGAAATGCGGAGCCTGTTGAATGATGCTCAGCGAGTAACCCGTTCCGGGCGCATGGACTTCTTTAAGCGTGATGCCCAAGGAAACGTGATGCGCGATCGTTTTGGTCAGGCGATCCGTTTAGATCTGATGAACCAAAATCAAATGATCATTGATGATATGCGCGCTGCCGAAGAACTTGCGCAAATCACACCGGCGATTGCACCACTTCAATCGGACAATCAAAAGGTTTTGTGCCAGCGGTTAGAAACAATCTGGTTGGGTTGGGCCGCAACGATGGACCACCTGGCTGCGCAAGACTTTTTCTGCCAAAACATCCAGACGTTTTTTGATGCGAGCACTGAAGCCTCGTTGGTTCAAAAGTGTGTTGGTCGCCGAGATTTGAACGGCCGCATTCTGGTGCGCTCGCAAATTGCTGAGAAGCAAGCTCAGCTCGTCGCCGATGGTTCCCGAGACAAAGCTCTTTTGATCAGCAAAAAAATGAAAGAGCTTCAGTGCGAGATGCCCGACGCTTCGATTCTTCAGTAATCGAAACTCAGGATCATTCATCCAAAATGTACAGAGCGGGGTTGCGCGGAACTCCGTTCACGCGAACCTCGTAATGCAAGTGAGGGCCGGTTGATCGGCCCGTGTTTCCGACCGAAGCGATGACATCGTACCTGGCGACCTTCTGACCCACTTGAACATAAACCTGAGCACAGTGACCATAGCGTGTCGTCACACCGTAGCCGTGATCAATCGTAACCATCTTGCCATAGCTTTCATCGTATCCAGCATACGTCACAATTCCATCAGCTGGTGCATAAATGGGTGAGCCGGGTGCCGCCGCGATATCAAGCCCCGCATGGAGCGCCGCTCGCCCCGTAAAAGGCGACACGCGGTAACCAAATCGCGACGTGAACCACCCCCGAGCCGGGCGGATATTAGGGGTTGAAGTCAGCAAACTTTGTCGTTCCGAGAGCGACTCCCAAAGATCCAGGACACTTTGTTCCCGCAAACTGGATTCGCGCAAAGCCTTGTCGATCCGAATCGCCAGCGTCTGATAATCTTTTCCGGTTTCGGTCGCCAATTCACCGCGGTTTTCATTGAGCGGGCGCTTGGCCAAGAATTCTTCATCTTGTTTTGCGAGCTCTTCCATCGAAACCCGATCTTCCATCGGTTGATCCATCTCTTGCACAGCCTGATTTGGAGCTGGATTCGGGCCCATGGCTAAATTCATCGATCGGTCTTCACCATCAATATTAGTGATCAATTTTAGCTTTGTTGTAAAAGTACGAACGCGCTCAAGGCTGCCCTCAAGTGCTGAGAGCTTTCCTTCGACGACTTGAAATTGCTTGAGCAGCTGTGCATTCTCGGTGCGTAAACGTTTGTTCTCGATGGATTGAACGAGCAGACCGCCGTAATCAACGACGCCGGCAACAAAAGCCAAGAGTAAAACGCCCGCAAGAAAAAGGGCGCCTTTAGCCCAGGCACTTGACAGAACAACCTTACGGGTTGGCCCGGCATCGTTGGTGACCACAAAGAGTGTAATCTTTTTCTTTTCCATGCTTTAAGTCACCGACAATAGCAGGACAGTGACATTGTCATCGCCCCCGTTGGCAAGTGCTTGCTCAACGCATTTATCAACGACCTGATCGAGCGGCGTTGTATTGATGATCTCAGCAATTTTGACATCCGGCACAAGCCCACTCAGCCCGTCCGAGCAGAGCAAAAAGCAGTCACCCGACTTCAGGGGACGTTCTAAAATATCCACCATCACATCTCGCTCATAACCCACACTGCGGGTAATCACATTGCGGCCCACAAATTGCCGGACTTGATCCTCACGGATAAGACCGGCTCGAATTTGTTCGTTCAACAAAGAGTGATCTTCGGTCAGTTGCCAAAAGTGGGGGCGTCTAAATAGATACGCGCGCGAATCTCCGACGTTGCCGATAAACATACTGGGCCCGCTGCAGTAAAGCATGACCATAGTCGTGCCCATACCGGCCAGCTGCGGATCTTGCTTCGCGGCTCGGTCGTAAATGCGGTGACAAGATTCTTCGTAAATCTTGAGAACTGTTTCGCGCGGACCTAGACCCGAAGAGCGCAACGTTCGCACCACTTCTTCGCAAACTGTGACAGCCATCGAAGAGGCCACTTCACCGCCTGAATGCCCGCCCATACCATCTGCCACAATGAACAGACCAAGGTCGCGATTGACCAAGAACGAGTCTTGATTTGATTCGCGCCGAAGCCCCTTATCTGTCTTGCACCACACGTCTATTTGCATATGCCCAAGAGTCTATCGGGCCCAGTCCCGCCAGCCAAGAAAAATGGGCAAGAAAAGTCATTAAAACTCTGTCGGGACCTCGAGCAAAAACTAAAACCGTCCGAAATAAGTCATGATGAAAACATTTGGACGAAAATGGAAACTCCGGCACTTCTTTTTTGTCTCTCTCGCCGTCCATGCGCTCTGTGTTCTCACCCTTGCGATCAGTTACTTTTTTGATCAGCAAAAGCCCATCATGCAAACGGTCCAACTTGAAATTTTTGACCCCGCAGCAGCTCCTGAAAACAAGGAAGCTCTTGATAAAAAAATTAAAGATAACGAACAGAGATCAAAGAACCAAGTCGTCGAGCAAGACGAAAAAGCGCTCAACGAAGAGACGCCTGATGACGCCCGTTTTTTAGGCCGTCACAACCAAGTTGTTAAAAAGCAAACCGTGGCTCAAGCGCGCGGTGAGTTTCAGAACAAACAATCCAAAGAAATAAAATACGGTGCAGAGGGCGAAGCCAAATCCGCCAGCAAAGGCCTGGATCTAAAGCCCAGCTTCAACATTGTGAAGTCGGTGCAAGACCGCGCAGCAAAAGAGGCCGCGTATGAAAAAGCCGCTGAAGATGGCACCTTTCCCTTACAGCAACAGGTCGAGAACGCAAAAAAGCAAGAAGACAGTAGACATGCCGCGAGCAAAGGCGCCGATGTCAGCCAGTCGCTGGATTACATCAAAGACTTGGACTCGGGCCTGGAAACCCTGCTGAGCACCAAAGAGTTTGTGTATTACTCGTACTTCAATCGGATCCGCGCCCAGCTCAATCAATATTGGTCGGATAAGGTTCGCCAAAAACTGTCAGAAATGTATAAAAAAGGCCGCATGATTGCTTCGAGCGATGACAAAGTGACCAGATGCCTGATCACACTCGACCAGTCCGGTCGGCTCATCAAAATCCAAATCATTGGTGACTCCGGTGTCAGGGAACTCGATGAAGCAGCCGTTGAAGCCTTCCGATCTGCTGCGCCGTTTCCTAACCCTCCAAAGGGGATGATGGATGAGGATGGGAACATCAAAATCCGCTGGGATTTCATTCTTGAAGCCTAAGGCTCAGTAGAGTAATTATTCGGTCTTGTCAGATTGGAGACCACCCATGGCACAAAGCCTTGTTCAGACTTGGGAAAAGAACCGTGAAACCCTCGAAAAAATCGCCGGGCGCGCCCACTACTTGGCCACCCAGATGATCTATCAGGCGAATCACCGCACTGAAAAAGACAAGGGTGATCCCAAAATTGGTGGCCACGTTTCGGCTTCAGCTTCGTCTTTGCACATCATGGGTGCTTTGCACTTATTGGTAAAAACCGGGTTTGACCACATCGCCAACAAGCCGCACGCGTCTCCCACAGACCACGCGTACAACTACTTGCTAGATTTGTTTTTGAAATCGGATCTGTCAAAGTTTTCTCTCGAGGATTGCAATACGGCGATGATGGGCCTTCGTAAATACTCGCAAAATGGCGAACCTGTCTTTCAAAGTTACCATTCCACTTACGATCCCGATCACCACAATTTTTTTCCCTCGGGCACAGTTGGAATCCCGCCCGTCAATGCCGGCTACTTAGCTTTGGCGTACCGCTATGCTCGCGAACATGGCTACGAAGTTCCGGACGCTCACTTCTGGTGTGTTTCGGGAGACTCTGAGTTTCGTGAAGGTTCAATGTTTGAAGCAATCCCCGATTTTGCTGAACGTGAGATTGGCAACCTGACTTGGATTCTGGATTACAACCGTCAGTCTTTGGACGGTCACCGCATTACCAATAAAAAAATCATGAACGGCAACGATGCCATGCGTGTCGAGCGCACCATGACGGCCAATGGCTGGGACGTCATCCAGGTCCGTCACGGTTCAAAACGTAAATCGCTCTTCAAAAAGCCGGGCGGCGAAGCGTTTCAAAACTTCTTAGAAAACGATCTCGAAGACTTTGAGTTTCAAGCGCTGCTTCTTGTTCGCGATATGAAGGCGCTCAAAAAAGGCATCGCCAAAGAGCACCCGGCTCTTAAAAAATTCTTAGAATCTGTCACGGATGAAGAGCTGTTTGAGGGTCTTCGCGATTTGGGTGGCCATGACATGGTGGCCTTAGCCGAAGCCATGCTCGAATCTAAAAAAAGCACCCGCCGGCCGACACTCATTATCGCCCATACACTCAAAGGCTGGGGCCTCAAAATGGCGGCGGCTCCTGGCAATCACTCGGCGCTCTTGAATGAAGACGAGCTCGTCTTGCTTGGCAAGGCTCAAGGGATTACAGGCGACGCCTTGTTCGCACGTTTTGCTGACGGCCAGACCGAGAGCAAGTTCTTAAAAGAGCGCGGCGAGAAACTGCTTTCAGAAATCAAAGCTCAGCACGCCCTTAAAGCAAAAAACCAGGAAAAGTTTTTGGCGCTGACTGAGAAACACGGGCACATCCCGCCCACTCTCGAGATCAGTTTGAAAATGGCCAGTTACCCCCACACACAGTGGATGCTGGGACAGCTGACCGCAAAACTCACACGGATCGCAAACACACCACTGGACGAGAAAAAGTTAGCTCAAGGGCAAAAGGCTCTCACGGCACACGAACTACCTTGGAAAGTACCGGGCGAACTAATGGTCTCGATGGCGCCAGACGTCGGCACCTCGACAAACCTAAATCCCGCCATGGACGGAAAAATCTTTGGTGCCGTGATGGTGGATGATTATGAAACGGATCTGGGCGTGAAAGATGCCAAGCTTCCTGACTTGGTGCCTGGCGAAGACGTGTCGGACCGGTTTATCCGTTTTGAAATTGCAGAGTGCAACGTGATGTCTTGCGTAGGCTCGTTCGGACGCATGCGTGACTTGGTCGGCGTTCCGATCATTCCGCTGATGACCGTTTATGATTTCTTTATCAAACGTGCCCTCGATCAGTACTTTTACAACTTGTACTGGAAATCGAGCTTCATTTTAGTTGGGACTCCATCAGGCGTGACGCTTTCTCCAGAGGGAGCACAGCACGGCTGGAAGTCTGACATTCAAATTCCCAATCAGGTCACGTGGGAACCTTTCTTTTGCCAAGAGCTCGATTGGATCCTGTGTGAGTCGATTCGCCGTCACATGACGGGCGATAATGTCGGCCGCACTGGCGTGTTGATCCGCGGGGTCACTCGCGGGGTCGAGCAAAAAGACCTCATGACCTATCTTAAAAAGCAAATGCGTTTTAAAGAAGGCCTCTCGGCTGCTCTCTGCAGAGCTGAGTTTCCACTTGAGGGGGCTCTCGACGAATCACAAGTGGCCACGGTTTCTGAGGAGCAAATTCTTGAGGCCATGCGTGCTGATGTT
This sequence comes from Bdellovibrio sp., assembly GCA_046318155.1. Lineage (GTDB taxonomy): Bacteria > Bdellovibrionota > Bdellovibrionia > Bdellovibrionales > Bdellovibrionaceae > JAHBUS01. The sequence continues at coordinate 27,158 of JBKCUU010000109.1, forward strand.
TTAGAGGGCGCTTATTACCTGATCGATTACCGTGGGTATGCGGGCTTTGAGCCCGGCGATAACGTGGTCAACATTATCACAATGGGCAGCCCCACGACCGAGGCCATTCGCGCCTCTGAAGCACTGTTAAGCAAAGGCGTTTACGCCAATGTGATCGTGGTGACTTCGTCAGACTTGGTTTGCGGGATTCAGGCGCACGAAAATGACTACCGCTGGCTTAAAGAAGGTCTTCGCTTAAACAGCGATTTACACATTCACGCCACCGAGCAACTGGGAGGTTCAGATTTGGTGACAGCTGCGGGTCGCCGTGTGCCGATCGTGAGCGTTCATGATGGCGAAGCCGGTTTGCTCGACAACTTGGGTTCGATTGTTGGTGTTCGTCAAGAATCGCTCGCGGTGCGCAAGCACTCAAAATGCGGCCGTCCCAATGAAATCTTTGCTTTCCATGGCATTGATGCGGACGCGATTGTCGAGGCCGTCGGTAAAGTTTTATCTGAAACCGCGCTCGAGAATGTTCGCATCAGCCAAGCCGTGATGGGCGAAACCACCTCGCTGGCACCAGAGCCCGCAAAATGGGATGAGCTGTGGCCTTCAAGACCACAAAATCGCCATTAATGAGCACGCTAAGCTGGTAAACAAGGATGGATGACGTGAAAATTTACTTTCTCAGTGACGGCACTCGCAAAATCGGACCCTTCTCAGCTCAAGAGGTCACCAAAATGCTATTCAACTGCCAGATTGATATTCTCGATCAGGTATTTAATAGCGAAACCTCAGACTGGGTCCCTGTCACCTCACTGCAACAAGACGAAAAACCCAAAACCCGCCGCGAATCCTCCTCCCCTCATTCAAAAAGAAGCCTTTCAACTCAAAAAACCAGAGCCGCCCACAGCCCCCGTCTCTCAAACCGATCGATGGCTTGCCAAAGAAGGTGCCGTCACTCTTGGTCCCTATACATTCATTACAATCTTAGGGATGATTTGTACCTTTCGATTTTTCACGGCCCCGCACAATCAGACGAGACCATGCAGTTTAATGCACAAGGCATCGTGCTGAATGTGATGCACGTCGAGAGCAAGTACGATGACTACTACAAACACGCGGTGTAGTTTACGGCCCTGA
>JBKCUU010000110.1:0-12459 GCA_046318155.1 Bdellovibrio sp.
CCCCTCAAACGTACGTGTCTACCAATTCCACCACCCGCGCGCACCGATCAGAACTATGAAACAGAGGGTTCCGGCAATTTAGGGCCACCTCTTGATTTCGTCAAGCCCACAAATTCGCTTAAAAATCAGGCACTTCGGGCCGCAAGAACAAGCTTTGAACAAACTAGACCACCCATCTTTAACCCCCTTGCGGACTACGTCTGTCATCAAGACAGAGCATGATGCTCGGACGGGTGAGAAACAAGAGGGACCTAGGATGGGGCCCGCGAAGCCCGGTTTCACGCGGAGGAGTTCATGGCAGAACTGCAGATCGTGTTTTGGTTTTGTGGCATTTACTCAGCGGTCGTTGTCAGCAGCCTTTGGTTGTTCCTGGGTGGCGGCGTCTTTCCGGCAGGCAAGATTCGTGGACGCTGATGGGGCGAAACTTTGTGAAGAATCTAGAAGTAAGAACTTGTGGTTTGGTTGTCTGGTCTTAAAAAACTGAAGGTTTTTGATGTTTGGAGGTTAGGTGGTTCCCTCCAGATGTCCGCGGGGCGAGAGCCCCGCTTTTTTTTTGACCTAAACTCTGCTAGTGGTGCGCCATGCTTCGCACCGATCTCGATTTTGAATTTTCAGAAAGCTTGATTGCGACCTCGCCGCAAAGGCCCTCCCGCGTGATGCACGTGGGCCCAGGGCTTGAGCCTCAAGAGATCAGCCTCGATCAGTTGATCGAGCTTCCGCAAGCGGGAGACGTCTGGATCCTGAATCAAACAAAAGTTTTGAAAAGACGCGTTTTTGCTGGTGAGCTCGAAATTCTTTTTCTGAATGAGGTCAGCCCTTTGCACTGGAATGTCTTGTTTCCATCGAAGGCCTTGAAGATCGGGGATCAGATTCAGCTTCCTGAGGGCGTCACCATGACGCTCACACAAAAAGGTCGGCCCCAGGTGGTGCAGGTCTCGGCGGCTTTGACTGTCGATTATTTTGAGCGTCACGGCGAAGTGCCGCTTCCACCTTACATCCAAAAAGCACGGGCGGAGCGCCACAACACACCGCAAGACGAGAGTTGGTACCAAACTTTTTGGGCCGCGACTCCGGGCAGCTTGGCGGCGCCCACCGCGAGCTTGCATTTTGAGCGCCGGCATCTTGAGCGGTTGTCGGCCAAAGGCGTGCATGTTTTGCCGGTGACTTTGCACGTGGGGCTGGGAACCTTTTTACCCGTCACGGCCGAGGACTTAAAAAATCACCTCATGCACAGCGAAGAAGTCGAGGTACCGTTGGCCACTTGGGACCGGATCCAACTTGCGCGCGCGCAAGGGCATCGAGTCTGGGCGATGGGCACAACGGTGGCGCGCAGCCTGGAGAGCGTACCGGCTGAAAAGTTAAACAAAACCAGTGATGCTTATCGCGGTGAAACGGATTTAATGATCTTGCCCGGTTTTGAATTTCGCGTCGTTGATTGTTTGATGACCAACTTTCATCAACCTCAGAGCACGCTACTTGCGCTCGTGGCGGCGTTTTCGTCTTTAGAGCGGGTCAAAGCTTGCTATCAATGGGCCATTGCGCGTAAATTCCGGCTCTTTTCCTATGGGGATTTGTCGGTATGGATCAAATGAGTTTAGGTGAGTTCAAAGATTTGAAAACGGATGGCCATGCCCGACGTGCCACCTTGATGACTCACCACGGAGCGATTCAAACGCCCACGTTCATGGCCGTTGGAACCAAAGCCACCGTCAAGGCGATGACCCCCGAAGAGCTCAAAGAATGCGGCACGCAAGTTGTGCTCGGCAATACCTACCATCTGCATTTGCGTCCCGGTGAAAAGCTCATTCAGAAAATGGGCGGTCTGCATAAATTTATGAACTGGCACGGCCCGATTTTGACAGACAGCGGAGGTTTTCAAGTTTTTTCGTTGTCGGGGCTTAGAACCATGACCGAAGAGGGCGTCGAGTTTCGTTCACACTTGGATGGGGCTAAATATTTTTTATCGCCCGAGACGTCGATTCAAATTCAGATGGATCTTGGCGCCGATATCATCATGGCTTTTGACGAGTGCCTCAAGTACCCCGCGACTGATGAAGAAATTAAACGCAGCATGGATCTCACGCACCGCTGGCTGATCCGCTCGAAAACGGCCATGACTCGCAAAGAAAGTCTGCTGTTTGGAATCGTGCAAGGGGGACTCTCGCTGGAGCACCGTCGTTACAGCATGGCGCAAGTCACCAGTGTTGAGCTTCCGGGGTATGCGCTGGGTGGATTTAGCGTGGGTGAGCCGATCGAGCTGATGCACGAACTTGTCAAAGTCATCGGACCCGAAATGCCCGCACATAAGCCGCGCTACTTGATGGGCGTTGGAACTCCGACGGATCTGATTTTGTCGATTGATTCAGGCATTGATCTGTTTGACTGTGTCATGCCCACGCGTGTGGCCCGCAACGGAACTTTGTACACCTGGCAGGGTAAAGTCAGCATCAAGCGCACCGAGTTCAAAGAAGACGCCTCGCCACTTGATGCAGAATGTGATTGCTACACATGCAAAAATTATTCACGTGCTTACCTGCGTCACTTGTTCTTGAGTGGTGAAATTTTAGGCAGTCGATTGAACACAATTCACAATCTTCATTTCTATATGACCCTCATGAGCCGCGCGCGTGAGGCCATTGCAGAAGGACGCTGGGACGCTTACAAAAAAGACTGCCTAACGCGTTTCGTAAAAACCACTGGAAACTCTGGCGAAAAGAACTAAGGGTTGATTCTCTCTCGGGAAAATGAAAAGTTTGTCTCCTGGTGGTGTTTCCACAGATGGAGTTAAACGAATGAATCCTGCACAGCCCTCATCTCTTGAGATGTTTCTGCCTTTTGGTTTTATCTTGGTGATCTTTTATTTCATGATTATCCGCCCTCAAGGCAAACGAATAAAAGAACAAGAGCGTTTGATCACTGAGCTCAAGCGTGGTGATAGCGTCATCACGCAAAGTGGAATCTTGGGCACGATTGATGGCATGACTGATCTGTACGTCACGCTCGAGATCGCCCCGAATGTCAAAATCAAGATGCTCAAAAAGCAAATTGCCGGCACCCAAGCCGCCCTCGAAAAACCTGCTAAAAAGTAATCAGTCAATTGATCATGAAAGTAATCACTCAGCTTAATTAACTCATCAGCCACGGAGTCAAATTCAACATGGAGAATCTTCGTCTTCGCACCGTCGCGGCCGTACTAGGTGTTCTGTTCTTCGTCACTTGGGTGATACCCAATGCCGTCGATGTCAGCAAAATCTGGTGGCCCACGCAAAAGAAAATCAACTACGGCTTGGATATCCAAGGCGGTCTGCACTTGGTCATGGGTGTTGATGTCCCTGCGGTCGTTTCAGAAGGAACGGTGCGCTTGGCCTCGGTTCTCAAGGACGAGTTGATCAAAGAACAAGTTGAAATTACCGGCGTCATGTCTCCAAAAGCGGCGAATGGTGAGCTTGAAATTGCTTTTAGTGGCGGCGCTGAGGCCAAGAAGAAAATCGAGACCTATTTGGATACGCGCTATGCTTCGACTCTGCAAAGAATCGCAGATACGGAGTCTTCTGTGACCTACCGGTACTTTGATGCGTACATGACCGATTACAAAAATCGGGTCATTCAGCAGGCGATCGAGACGATCCGCAACCGGATCGATGAGTTCGGAGTCGCTGAGCCCAGCATTTCGCAACAAGGTGACAACCGTATTCTGGTTCAGTTGCCCGGGTTGGCGGATGCTGAAAAGGCAAAGGCTTTAATTAACACCGCAGCCAAACTGGATTTCATGTTGGTTGAAGAAAAGTCTCCGGAAGAAATCCAAACTTGGATTACCGAGGCCGAGAAGGCGGGTGCCTACTCGCTTGAAAACATGAAGTACTCGGAGTACGTGGCGCGTTTGAACAAAGACTTGGCGAGCAAGCTTCCAGAGAAAACTTTGATCTTGTTCGAAAAGCCCGAGAATGCGGCCTCGATGGATGTGGCCAAAATTCCTTATTTGGTTCGCACGGATACCGGTCTTGATGGCGGCGCCTTGGATGATGCTTTTGTCAGCTTTAACGAGTTCGGTGCACCTGAAGTGGCTCTTCGTTTTAACTCGGTCGGAGCCAATCAATTTAAAATCCTCACGGGCCAAAACGTCGGACGCCGCATGGCCGTCACCTTAGATCGAGTCATTAAAACCGCACCGAACATCCAGACCGAGATCGGCAATGGTTCCGCTGTCATCACATTAGGTGGTGGGGTTAATCGAGAAAAATCTCTTGAAGAAGCTAAAATGATTTCAACTTCGCTGCGAGCGGGGGCTTTGCCCGCCAGCCTTGAGCAGCTCGAAGAGCGCCGAGTTGGTCCTTCAATGGGAGCCGACGCCATCAAAAAAGCTCAGTTGGCGTCGCTGTTGGGCGCACTTTGCGTGATTTTGTTTATCTTGTTCCGTTACAAAACCATGGGCGTGATTTCGGATATCACACTTGTCCTCAATATCATGGGCGTGCTTGCACTCTTGAGTTGGGTCGGGGCGACTTTGACGCTGCCAGGGATCGCAGGGATCGCCTTGACGGTGGGTTTCGCCGTTGATGCCAATGTTTTGATCAACGAGCGGATGCGCGAAGAACTTCGTAAGGGTTCAAGCTTTGCGGTCGCTGTTAAAGAAGGTTACGCACGAGCCATGTCGGCGATTTTGGATGCGAATATCACAACTGCGGCAACGGCCGTTGTGTTGTTGTACTTTGGAACAGGTCCCGTTCGTGGTTTTGCCGTCACCTTGCTCATTGGTATCGTGACCACTCTGTTTGCGAACGTTTTTGTTTCGAAAGTCATCGTGGATACCTTGATCTATAAATTCGGCATTAAGAAGATGGCGGTTTAGTATGAGTAAAATGACACATGAAGCGGATTACGGTCGGTTTGATTTCGTTGGCAAGGTCAATGTATTTGGCGGGATCTCGGTCTTGTTGGTGGTTGCATCGCTGATCTTCTTAGCTGTGCGCGGAATTACTTACGGGATTGATTTTGCAGGTGGAACTGAAGTTCAAGTTCGCTTTGCACAAACGGTCACGATCGATGAGCTCCGAACTTTCGTTGATGAGCAAAAGCTGCCAAATGTTCACTTGCAAGGTTTTGGCGGGGATTCGTCCGAGTACATTATCCGGTTTCAAACCAAAACAGGTGCGACAGACAAAGAAACCAACGACACTCAAAATCGATTGGTCAGTTCGCTCAAAACCAATATTGACACCAAGTTCGCGGACAAGCAGCCCGAAATTCGCCGAGTGGACTCTGTTGGACCTCAGGTGGGTGCCGAGCTCAAGCGTAACGGATTTTTGGCTGTCTTTTACTGCTTGTTGATCATTTTGATCTATGTGTCGATGCGCTTTGATTACAAGTACGCTCCCGGAGCGGTTCTCTGTTTGGCGCACGATACGATCATTACGCTGGCGATTTTTGTGGCCGTCGGTAAAGAAGTGAACATCCCCATTTTGGCAGCCATTCTGACGCTCATCGGTTACTCACTCAATGATACGATCGTGGTGTTTGACCGAATTCGTGAGACCGAAGGTGGTTATAGCGACAAAGGAACTCGCTTTGTGATCAATCGCGCGATCAATGAAATGCTTGAGCGCACGGTGATCACGTCGGGAACGACTTTTGTCTCGGCTTTGTTCCTTTATATTTTTGCTGATGGAACCGTCTCGGATATCGCGTTTGCGATGTGCGTTGGGATCTTCTTCGGAACTTACTCGTCCATTTACGTGGCTGCTCCCTTTGCCTTGTTGATGGAAAAAATGAAACATCTTAAGCAGCCAGCTAAGGCTTAAGATGACAAAGGTTTGGCGGTCGCGCGAGCAAGAGGCCTACGCAAAGGGCCTCACCAAGCTGCAAGCCGAACTGCCGGACCTGCTTTGTCGTTTGCTGACCGCACGGGGGCTTGTCGATCCCGTGACTGCCCAAGCCCTGATCAATCCACAAATCCGAAGTTTGAAAGATCCTTTTCTTATGCGCGGGATGCGCGAAGGCGCCGAGCGTTTGGCAACGGCCTTTGAGCGCCGTGAAAAAGTCTGTGTTTATGCCGACTTTGATTTGGATGGGACCTCAGGCCTTGCCCTGTTGTGGGAAGGTCTGGCAAAGCTAGGGTTCGAGAACTTGATGGGTTACCAACCCAAGCGGCTGTCTGAAGGCTACGGTTTTCACGCCGCGGTGGTCGAAGATCTGCACGCTCAAGGCGTGTCGGTGATCGTCACTGTGGATGTTGGGATCACGGCGTTTGAAGCCGCGAGCAAAGCCAAGACATTGGGAATTGACGTCGTTTTGACGGATCACCACCTGCCGCTTGAAAAGCTGCCAGATGCACTTTGTGTGATCAATCCCAATCAAGCATTCGATGACTCGGGACTGGGTTACCTTTGCGGCGCGGGCGTTGCTTTTTATTTCTTGCGTGCGCTCAAAAGGGTGCTGGTCGATCGCGGTCTTAAAAAAGAAGAGGAGCTCCCACTTCGTCCGCTGCTTGATTTTTTAACTATCGCCACATTAACCGACATGGTTCCCTTGGTCGAAGACAACCGCGCACTGGTGAAGCAGGGGCTCTTGACCTTAAGTCAAACCCAGCGGCCAGGACTGCGAGCCTTGCTCGATCATTTGAGTTTATCCGGCAAGGCACTTTCGGCACAAGACGTGGCGATCAAGTTTGCACCGAAACTCAATGCGCTGTCGCGAATGGAAACAGGTTTGCGCCCCATCGACCTGTTTCGAGCCCCCAATGCTGAATCCGCCGAGCAAATGGTCACCGAAGTGCTCGAGAACAACTCGGCACGGGTTGAGTTTCAGAGCCAGGGCGAAGCCAAAGCCCTTGAGCTGATCAAAGATTGGACCTATGAGAAATTCGTATTTGTGATGAGCGACGAGTTTCATCGCGGCGTTGTCGGTTTGATCGCGACCAAAATTTCGGGACTTTTGGGAGTTCCGGCCTTTGTCGGCGCCAAAGGCGCCGATGGCTTGGTGGTGGGCAGCGGGCGACTTCCGAATGGATCTGAGATGAATTTGCTGGATGCTCTCACTTCGGCCCAGGCGCACATGAACCGGTTCGGTGGTCACTCGGGTGCCGCTGGTTTTGAGTTTCATTCTGATCATTTTGAAACCATTGTTCAGACGATGGCCAAGTTTTATGAAGAGAGCGCCAGCAGACCCAATGTGGTCGTGGTCGATTATGATCTTGATGTCACGCTTCTGGATTTAAGCGAGAGCACCATGAAGTGGCTGGAGACGCTGGGGCCCTACGGTCAAGGCTTTGGCTCGCCGCTCTTGCGCTTGTCGGGAATCAAGTTGCGTGATCATAAAGTTTTAAAGGGCGGACATCTCAAGCTTTGGTTTGAAGCCGAGCTCGCGGGACGCAAGCCCTTAGAGGCCCTGTACTTCTCTCCGCCGCCGTCGTTGCGGTCTGTCCAGCTTCTTAAAGGCAGTGAAGTCGAAATTTTGGGCGAGTTGCAATGGAACGTATTTGCCGGACAGCGTACGCTTCAAATGAACGTTAAAGATCTCAAAATGACATCGCCGCGGCCATCTGAAAACGCCCATGAGGTTTCACCATGAATGAGAAAAAAAGAATTAAGAAAAATGAAGTTAAGAAATCATTGGTCAAGAGATCCGTCGCGGCGACGCTAACGGCTCGCCGGATGATGGATGAAAAGTTGGCTGAATTTACACCGGCTCTGAAACACAAGCTCTTTGAAGTGCAGGGCCAAATTCAAACAGGCGATTTGCGTAGTCTTGGAATGAAAGTACTCGAACGAGCAAAAGAGATTTCGACTAAGATCAAAGAGGCGGGCGGTCTGGGGACACCTGGCAAAGGAGCGACCCTAACAAAGCCAGGTTCTTCTAAAAAGAGTCCCCAAAAAAAATGAAAAAAAGCGTCGTTCTCCTGAGCGCAGGTTTGGATTCGACGGTTAATTTTTATCAAGCTCTGCAAGAGTCCAACGTCGTTTTAGCTGTGACCTTCGATTACGGACAGCGGGCAGCTGGCCGTGAAATCCAGGCCGCTCTAAAAATTTGTCAGGCGAGCGGAGTCTCTCACCAGTCGATCGAACTGCCATTTTTTAAAATTTGGGGTGGCTCAAGTCTTGTCGATTTAAGCAAAGAAATTCCGTTGGGTTCTGACGTTTCGATTGATGACTTTAAAATCTCACAGCAGACCGCAAAATCGGTTTGGGTTCCGAACCGTAATGGCGTGTTTCTCAATATCGCGGCTGGGTTTGCCGAAGCGGCGGGTGCCGCCTGGGTGATCCCTGGATTTAATAAAGAAGAGGCCGCCACCTTTCCGGATAACTCCGAAGAGTTTTTGCAGCAAACAAGCAAAAGTTTTTCGTATTCAACCGCCAATCGCGTCCAGGTTAAGTGCTTTACGACGGCCATGAGTAAGTCTGAAATCGTCAAACGCGGCCTCGAGCTTGGCGTTGATTTTGGTCTTATGTGGCCCTGTTATCAGGCGGCCTCAAAGTGGTGCGGTCAATGTGAGTCTTGCTTACGCAGTCGCCGGGCGCTTGAATCGCAGGGTCTGAAATGGAGTGATTTGACATGAAGACGCATTTTGATTCTAAAAACCTCAAGTATGACGGGACGCAATTGCGCGCTCTTCGCAACTATCTGGAGTACGGTCTTTTAGGTGACAGCGTGCTGGCCTGGATTGGGCCTTGCCAGATTTCGCTTGAGCACATGGTCGATGGCGAGGACTTGCGTGAACAAGCAAAAATCGAAGGCAGCGAGATGATTCATTTCATTTTCGAAGTTTTTGACGTGCCATTGGTCGCAGGTGTTTGCTTGCAGCGTTTGATGGCGGACCATGTCCGAGCCTTGATTCTTGAAAAAACCAAAGGCAAAACAGCGCTCACGCGCCAGGGTGATGACCTTTACTTTGATTCTAAAAAGCTTTCGATTTCAATTGCAACCAAGTCTGTCAACTCGGTGCTTGTGCATTTTGCCTTGAATGTTCGTAATGACGGAACGCCAGTTTCCACCTGCGCCTTGTCCGATTTTGCCTTAGAGGCCGTTCCGTTTGCGCAAGAAGCCTGCATCCGCATTGCCGAAGAGTGGGTTTCGATTAAAGACGCCACTTGGAAGATTCGCGCGGTCTAACTTCGAAAGGTTTATGTCTAGTGCTGTTCTTTGAGATTGTTGTACGCGTGCGTGCACAGCAAGCTCGCGATTCGTTTGTACTCACTTAAGAGATCGAGGTGAATGTTGCTGGTGTTAATCGTCTCGCGAAAGCCTTTGTTCAAGCGCTCGATATGGTGCTCGCGAAAGCTAATTTCAAGTTTGGCGAGCTCACGCTTTTGTTGGATCACGTTTTCGCACAGTTCTTTTTGTTGATAAGCATTGATCGCATGCATCGCGACGCGGGTGACGGCCTCGTGCATTTGCACGATCTCGCTCCAACCCTCACGTGAAAACTCAAGTTTGAGCGCATTTTTCTTGATCGCTAAGGTCACTAGGTTGATGTCGATGGCGTCGGCCGCGCGCTCAAGATCGCTGAGAAACATGATCATGCTCATGACGTTTTGGTGAACGCCTGTATTTGATTTGTTGGCGTGATCCAGCAAAAACATTTTGGTTTCACGGTATAAAAAGTCGACCTTGTTGTCGCGGTCTTTGATGGACTCAATCAGGGCCGGGTCATTGCTTTCGAAGAGTTTGACCGAGTCTTGAATCATCCCCATGACCAGATCTGCTGTTCGCGAAATTTCGCGGTTGGCGTAAGAAACGGCAAGGGCCGTCGACTGGTAGTTGTTCAATCGTAGAAACTCAGTGCCGAACTCATCACGCGCATCTTTGGGAAACATCTTCTCGATGGCTTTGGCTCCGATCCGGATAAACGGAAAGAAGAGTGCGGCTGAAATCAGATTGAACCAAAGATGACCGTTGGCGATCGAGCGAAAGATCGAAGTCGGAAACTGACCCAAAAGCCAGAGCAGGCCTTGGTGGACGGGCGGCAGCATGAAGATCAGCACGCTCATAAACTTGTAAAAGAAATGCGCCCAGGCCACTTGTCTCCCGATATGATTGCTGCCCGCCGCAGCCAGCAAAGCGATCGAAGTGGTTCCGATATTGGCGCCGTACACCCAGTACAGAGCTTGGTCCAAAGTGAGTAAACCTGTTTGAGCCAGGCTCATTGCGATCCCGATTGTGACCGCGCTGGACTGAACCAGCACACAAAAGAGCATGGCTGCACCTAAAGAGAGCATGTGATTTTGCCGCAAATTCTCGAACGTTCCTTGTAACCATGGTTCGGCAGCAATGACCCGGGCCGAGGCCGAGATAAATCCAAGACCCAAAAACAAGAAACCAAAGCCAACGCCCACGAGGGCGAGATTTTTAAGGCCCGGTTTTTTGGCAAAGAACGAGAAGAAAAAGCTCACGAACAAGAGCGGCAAAGCGTACTGGCTTAAATCAAAGCTGATAATTTGAACGGTGAGCGTTGAGCCGATCGCAGTCCCAATGATGACACCCATCACTTGCTGAAGGTTGATCACGCGGGCAGAGCCTAAGCCCACAAGCATCGAAGTCACGGCGCCAGAGCTTTGCAGAAGTGTGGTCAATGAAATGCCGACAACGATCGCCAAGAACTGGCTTTGTCCCAGCTTGTTCATAAGCCCCGAAATGCGGCTGGCCAAAAGCTTCTCAAGCGATCCGCTGGCCAGCGACATTCCATACATGAAGATGGCCACGCCGCCAATCAAGAGCATCCAGAACGAATTGTGCAGATCGATCATCGGTTCATTATGCCCCTGCGGTCGGCTCGTCGTCAAAAAAAGGTGTCACTCTCCTCGACACAAACTCGACTTCTAAGGTTGACCTGGCCTGTGTGTTCGGTTTGCAATAGAGAAATGTCCAAGCCTCGAATTCCAATCGTTGCCGCGCTGATCTCGAGGACTCATCAAGAGCATTTCGAAGTGGCCCTTTTTAAGCGCAAATCGACAGACACGGGTGGCGGCTTTTGGGAGTTTCCAGGGGGCAAAGTCGAGCGCGGCGAATCGCATGAGCAGGCCTTGATCCGCGAAATTCAAGAGGAACTCGCACTCGATGTCCAAGTTGGGGATATCCTGGGACGTCATGATCAAGAATTCGAGACGAAAATTTTAGATCTCACGGTTTATCACGTGGTGGTACCGCATTTTGACTGGACGCTGAATGATCATGATGCGTTCAAATGGGTGAGGGCCGCAAATTGGTCCGAGCATTTGATTGCTCCGCTTGATATTCCGTTGCTGGAACAATTGTTTAGCGCCCACTCTTCAAAAGCTCGATGAGCAAATCACTAAGGCAAGAGAACCTGTTTTTCGTCGGGTGTTGGCAGGCGGCAGGTTTCGGATTTGCCGAACCAGCGGTAGCGATTGCGAGCAACAAAGTCGTAAACTAGATCACGCAAGAAGAGTGGAACAATTTGAAACAGACCGGTCCAATAATAGCCGGGGAGGTGTTCCAAAATGAGGAGCACGGCAGAGGACTTGGATAAAATCCTTCCTTGAGACAAAACCAAAACGCTTTCTAAGGCCTGCCTTTGGTCCTGGGTCAGGTTTTGAGCGGCGGTTTCGCCTTGCAAGGGGGCGAACAAGATCTTTTGACCCTGATCACGCGCCACGATCCAATCCACAAATCCATTGCACAGATGGCAAACGCCATCAAAGAAGACGATCGGTTTCTGGGGCGTGCCTAATGGTTCAGCCATCTGGCAAAATGGTAGCATGAAAGTCTTTCTCTTTCCATTAGGACATGTGCTTCTCTACCCAGGGACCTCCAAGCCGCTGCATATCTTTGAGCCCAGGTACCTCCAGATGGTCCACGACGCCATGACACAAAAAGTCCCCATTGCGATCGGCTTTGTGGATGACCCGCAAAAGTCGCTGCATTACGAGCCCGGTCAAAGCTTGGGATTTGTGCGTGACATTGTCGGTTACGGTCATCCGCAAATCATCGAAACGAGACCTGACGGGTCGCTGCTGATTTTGCTTCCCGGAAATGGCAAGGCAAAATTAGGCAAGCTGATCGACGATACTCAGCCCTATTTGATTTGTGAAGCCGAGCGCATCGATGAAGACCTGACGATTTCGGCCAGTGGCTCTGCCTCCTACTTAGTTTTGCAAAAACTGCTGCTGGCATGGTTGCAAAACAATATTCCAGACTCACGGGCGCGCGAGCAGTTTCGTCGCCACCTCAAAACACCCGAGCAAGTCGTCGGATGCGTTGCTGCTTACTTGGTTGCGGACCCAGATCTTCAGCAGCTGATTTTGGAAGCGAATGTGCTCGAAGAAAAAATCAATCTTCTTTCGGGGATGATTGGTGCGGGGACCCACTAGCAGGCCGGTGAAAAACCTGGCCAGCGGCCGGTTTTTCTACCTACCTGCATTTGCCTGAGCCAAAATCGTATCGTAGACTGCGTTCATGCGTGGCACAAAATCAGATCAAGAAGACATGTTCAGTTACATTTCAATG
>JBKCUU010000111.1:0-28852 GCA_046318155.1 Bdellovibrio sp.
GTAATTTTTTGATCACGTCAAAGAACACCACTTTCATGCCGATGGCCTCGGCCAAGACACTGACTTGGCTGCCAATATGGCCATAACCGACGATGCCGACAGTTTTACCGCGAACTTCGCGCGAGCCATCGGCCGACTTCATCCAACCGCCCTGATGCGCCAGCGTGTTGCGATCTCCAAGTTGCCGTGAAAGCACAATCATCTCGGCAATGACCAGCTCGGCCACGCTGCGAGTATTGGAGTGAGGCGCATTAAAAACCGGAATGCCATATTGATTGGCGGCAATCAAATCAACTTGGTTGGTGCCAATACAAAAACAACCCACGCCCATCAAGTTGGGATTACAGGCCAGAGCTCTGGCGCTGATTTCGGTTTTAGACCGAAGGCCGATGACCTCGTAATTGGGTAAAAGCTCGCAGAGTTCCTTTTCGTCCGGGGCATGCACCAGGCGGGTGACGACAGCGCCCAGCCCCTGAAGAATCGTTTGCGCAACGGGGTGAATACTTTCGACCAGAAGAATCCGTGTGTTTTGCATGGGCCCAGTCTGACACAAGTGCCAACAGAACTCATGAAGCATTGCGATGGGACGCCCTGCAATAACCCTCGATTTTCTCCGCGGAAACGATGATTCTTTTCACTTGAAGATGAACTCTACTTTTTCGCTCCTCTTAGTTGATGACGACAGGTTGATAGCAGACTCCTTACGTCTGCTGCTCAAGAAGTCGCCATGGACCCTCACGGTGGTCACCAATGAAGCGTCGGTTCCGACCGAGGGCAGCTTTCATGCCGCGTTTGTTGATCTGCACCTGACCCCTGACACGAGCAAGGCCGAAGGCACCGGGGTGATGGCAGGTTTGAAAGAGCGCTTTCCGCGCACCGAGATCATTGCGATCTCGGGTGATCTCAGCCTCGAGCTGATGGAAAAGTGCCTTGCTCATGGCGCGAAAAAATTTTTAGCAAAACCTTTGATGCCTGATGAAGTGATGGCGACGCTTGAAAAAGTCGAAGCGCTGTGGCGCTTGCGCGAAATTGAACACCGTCCTAGTCCAGATCGCGCTCAGTGGATTGGCCGATCAAAAACTAGCGATCATCTCAAGTCTCAAATCGCGCAACTCGTGGGCGAAAAAGGTCCCATTCTGATCGAGGGCGAAACCGGCACGGGAAAAGAAGTGGTCTCGCGGCTTTTGCATCAACAAGACCCGGCGCGGCCCTTTATTCCGGTCAATATCAGCGCGATCCCCGAGACCTTGTTTGAGTCTGAACTCTTTGGTCACGTGAAAGGCGCTTTCACGGGCGCGGATCAAATGAAAGTGGGCCTCGCCGAAGCGGCCAATGGTGGCGATCTGTTTTTAGACGAGATCGAAGCTTTGCCACTCGCTCAGCAGGTCAAGCTCTTGCGCTTTCTCGAGAGCGGTGAGGTTCGCAAAGTGGGCGGTAAAGAGACCACCCGGCCGCACGTGCGCGTGATCGCGGCTTCCAACCAAAATTTAGAGACCCTCGCAAAAGAGGGTAAATTTCGCGAAGATTTGTTGTTTCGTCTTAAAGCTAAAAAACTTTTACTGCCGCCACTACGTGACCGCCTTGATGATCTCGAAGATCTGGCAAAATACTTTTTGGCGCACGAGCGTCCGCGCTCAAATAAAATGTTTACAGCTGATGCCTTTGCGCTCTTGAAAACATACCGCTGGCCCGGCAACGTGCGCGAACTTAAACGCGTGTGTGAGCAACTGGCTTTGACCAGTCCCTTGCCGATGATCCGTCCCGAAGATGTGCAAAAGATTTTGTTCGTCGACGGAGACAGCTCGGGAGCGGCGAAGACCGCGTTTAACTTAAAAGATGGCAAAGGCCTGCAAGAAAAGCTCGATGCCTTTGAAGCTGAATTGATTCAGTTCGCTCTGAATGAAATTCGCGATATTGACCGCACGACTGAAACGCTCAAAATGTCGCGAAGTGGGCTGTACAAAAAAATTAAAGACTATGGACTTGAGGTGCCCTCATGAATGGAGCTTGGAGTTCGCCCATTTACCGAGAAACCGCCCTGATTGTTTTGTCGTTTATTTTTATCTCGGGACTCATCGTCTATTTCTTGCGCAAGAAGAACCATTATTTTGTGGTGTCGTGGGCGTCGATCAAGAGCTGGCTGTTTGTGGCGCCGATCTTGTTTGGGCTTTTGGGTTTGCCTGAGCCTTGGCCTTTGGTGGTCTTGACGTGCTTGGCCCTACTTGGGGCGAAGATCTTTTTTCAGCTCATGGGGATGTACCACCGCAGCTACTTTGTGATGATCTGCTACGCTGGGATTATCGCCTTAGGCGCCTGCGTGTGGTTGAACCGCTTGGACTTGTACAACCTAGTGCCGATGGTGGTGCTGGGTGTGAGTTTGTTTGTGCCACTTGTCCGCAATAACTACAAGCGCATGATTCAGTACCTCTCGCTGACCAATTTGGCCTTCGTCTTATTGGGTTGGTCGTTCATGCATTTGGGTTTGATCTTGCGGTTTCCCAACGGAATTTACGAGCTCATGTACCTGATCATCTTGACCGAGTTTTGCGATAACACCAATTTAGCGATCTCGCGCTACTTTAACCGCTGGAAGCTCTTTGACCGCATCGATACCAAGCGCTCGCTCGAAAGCACATTGATCGCGGCGGCCTTTACGATTGCGCTGGCCTTTGCGATGCGCCACTTGCTCCCCGACCGCTCGCAAGTGTACTGGCTGACGTCGGGCTTGGTCGCGGCGATTGGCGGGTTGTTTGGTGATTTGGTCATGACCGTGATCCGCCGAGATGCGGGGATCAAGATTGTGGGCGCGTTTATCTTGGGCCGCGGTGATTTCTTGCACCGGGTGGATCGATTGATTTTTGTCGCGCCGTTTTATTACTACATCATGGATTACCTGCACTCGGTCCATTACCTGTGAGAACCGCATGAAAGATTGGGATTACGAAAACGAACAATGGACCAGGCTTCCGGATCACCTGAAACATTTGCCGCTTTTTACGCGGCACCTTGATTTGTTTTCGATGGCGGTCCGTGCCGTGTGGGCGGTGATTCTGAAGGTTTTCTTTTTCAGATTTTATATTTACCTTAAAGTTGAGGGCGACTACGGCCCGGTGTACAAAAATTATCCGCGGCTTTTGATTATCTCAAACCACGCTTCGCACTTAGATGCGGTGTCGATTGCGGCCAGCATCCCGACGCAGTACTGGATCAACTTGTACATCGCGGCGGCTAAAGATTATTTCTTTACGAACCCGGTGTTTACGTTTTTTTCCCAACACTGTTTGGGCGCGATCCCGATCGATCGCAAAGACAAACGCGGCGAAGCGATCCGTTTAATCACCACATTACTGAGTGAACTGCCGCGCATGTGGCTGATCTTGTTCCCTGAAGGAACGCGCAGCAAAGACGGCAAAATTCATGACTTCAAACGAGGCGTCGCCATCTTTGCTGAGCGCACGCAGACTCCCATTTTGTTTTTGTACCTCGAGGGCAATGGCGCTTTGTGGCCCAAGGGCGCACCTTTCGCAAGACCGGGCAAGCTTGTGATCCATGTGGGCCCCGTCAAGCAACCAGCCCCGATCGAAGAAATCTACGCCGACTATAAGCAATGGGTCGTCGGCATTAACCCGCACGCCTTCGATGACGCCGAAAACGCCGATTGGAAGCCTTATGTGCCACAAGAACTCAGCACTCAAAGCGAGTTCGAAGAGGACCGCGAGGCAGAGACAGATCAAGACCGCGAAGACCCCCCAGACCTCGACGGCATCCAAAAAATGTAGCTGCTACATGGTGTGGAGGCGCAGCATTAGGCGCTTGGGTGTGGTAGAGTCTATTCTGGAGTGGAGGCGCATGAACATTCAAAAGACGAAGCTTAAAATTGGCGATTATGAAGTTTGTCCCGTTCCAACAGGGATTTTTGCTTTGGATGGCGGTGCGATGTTCGGCACCGTCCCCAAAGTACTCTGGGAAAAAACCAATCCGCCGGATGAGAAGAACCGCATTCCCATGGAAGCGCGCGCGCTCCTACTCAAATCTCCGACGCACAAAATTTTAATCGATTGCGGAAACGGCGCGGACTTTGTGGCCAAGTATGGTGATAAGGTCGGTGGTAAGTTTGCCGAGATTTATGCCGTCAAAGAGGGCGGCCCCACGCTTTTAAAGTCATTGGCGGCGCATGGGCTTCGACCCGAGGACATGACCCATGTTATTCTGACCCATTTGCACTTCGATCACTGCGGTGGTGCCACGACTGAAAGAAATGATGAGATTGTACCGACCTTTCCGAACGCAACCTATTACGTTCAAAAAGCCAACTATGAGACCGCCTCAAAACCCAACATACGCGAAAAGGCCAGTTACCTCGCTCCTAACTTTGAACCCTTGCTTCAAGCAGGCGTGCTTGAGATTTTAGACGGCGATGTTCAAGATTTGCTTCCCGGCATTTCGGTGCACGTTTCGAATGGGCATACCAAAGGTCAACAAGTGGTCAAAGTCACTGGCGGCGGCCAGACTCTTTTGTATTGCGGAGATGTCATCCCGACCAGTTCGCACGTAAGGCTTCCATGGGTCATGGGGTATGATCTTGAACCCTTAAAACTCATCGAAGAGAAAGCGACATTCTTAGACCCCGCATCTGCAGGCAATTGGTATTTGTACTTTGAGCATGACCCGTACTGCGATGCCGCGACAGTCGTGAAGCAAGGTCCTGACTACGTGGTCAAAGACCGCTTTCATCTTTAGTTTTCACGGCGACGACCACTGTCGGGCGCAAGCTTTCGCCAAGGTCATCCCTCACGCCGCGAGTGTTGACGAAGTCGGCGCGGCCAAAAAATGCCGTGAAAGACATCGACGAGATGAGCCGGGTAGACCTGAGTGCCTTGAGTCCTAATCCGACGAAGGATTTGTCTAAAAACTCAACGTTAGCGGCGCGTTAGCTGACCAAAAGCTTCGTGTATTTTTGACGGTGACCCCATGAACTTGCTATTGATCAGAGATCAGTGGTCCCGTAGCTCAGCTGGATAGAGCAACTGCCTTCTAAGCAGTAGGTCCCTCGTTCGAGTCGAGGCGGGATCGCCAAACTTACCAATATCCAAACGATAGTCACCTCCGCTACGGAGGTGAAATAAGAAATCCCAACTTTAGTTTTGGAGGGACCGGTGCGATCAGCCAACCCTAAGATCTACTTGAACATTCCATCATTTCCATCATTTTCCCAAGGGACGTAAGGGGCGTCCCTTGTCAATTTTGTCAACAGCCCGGGGCCCGCCAGCTCCCCAATACCCCTTCCCATGCTGGAATAGCTTTAGCAGATGAGCTGTCAAACTGCGCATTTGCCAAGGCCGCCGAAGGAGTCCGATCATGTTTAAACTCAAGCCCGCACTGACGGCCCTCGTCCTGACCACCCTGTCGACCGTTGCCCTGGCTCAGTCGACTCCGGGCCCCTACCACAGCTACAAATTGCAATTTTCAAATGACGAGCAGTACACGATGAATGCCGATCTCTATACGATCGTGAGCCACGTCGATAGCGGCTGGGATCAAGAGCGGGTCTCATTTGCGGGATCAAAGCGTTTGGTCAACTTTTCGAAAGACAAAGTCATCACGCGTTTTGGCTTTATCAGCAGTTACGGCGGCGGCGATCAAGGCTTTAGCCAAGACGAGATGACCTTCGTTGCGGACTCAGTTGCAGGCTCACACAAACTCTCGTTCAGCCAGCCCAAAGGTTTTTACATCGCGGGCGGCAACTTGACTCTTTGCCTTTGCGAAGTTTTACGCGACCTGATCCATGGAACCGAGAAGGCTTCAACCGCGCAAACCCAAAACTTTTTCTTGGTCTCCGACGCGATTTATGATGACGTCAGTTATTTTCCACCCGAGCTGACCCGCACTTCGAATGGCGCAAAATTTAATCTGCTCCAGCTTGAACAAACGACCGGACTCACAGACGCCATCCTGACGGATTACATTCAAACGCGTGTGGTCGGCAAAAGAGGTCTTTTCTGCGAAGGGCAAAATTACTTTCAGCACGCCAACATCAATCCCGCAAATTTGACCTTTGAGCTTTACCGGGGCGCACGCCAGATCGCAAAGATCGGCCAAAAGGGCCGAGTAATCAAATTGATTTTGGCGCCGGCTGCCCAATTAGATGAAGTCAGCAAAGCCTTTGGCCTGGATAAATACTACCCCGTTTTTGAGGCGCCCTAACTTCACTTGATTCAGACTTCAAACAAACAGCCAGGCTCAGGGCCCGGAGGTTTTCTCATGGCAGAGGGGAAACGCGTTCACGAGTCGCAAAAACCGCTCGAATCGGCGCTCGCCCGCTTTTTTGTAATCGTCATCAAGATAAGAGGGATGAAACTTGAGTTCTTGGGCCTCTTGCACCCAACTGGCTCGGCGCTGCTGAACCAATTCGCCCAGGCACTGACGCCCGAGCTCTGACTTCATCCGGTTATCACGCAAAGGTGCCCAGTAGCGCGAAAATCCGCGCCAAGGCCCCGCGGCGTCTGCCGTGAGATCGACCGTGATCGCCTGATCTCGCTTCATCATTTGGCTCATCATTCGAACGGCGCAGCCCATGTTTTTGCGCCAATCAAACAAGTCATCTTGAGTTTGAATCATCGTGCAGCCGTACTTACGATCACGAGATGAAACAATCGAGAGCTGCATCACGCCCGTGCTAAACACATGCTCGCGCGCTGACGAGAGCTGCGTCTCGTACAAAATCGTGGCGATGTCATATGAACTTTCGTGCTCGGCCAAAACCGAGATGAACCGCGCCCAAAATGCCAGGCGCTGATCTTGATCGAGTTTGGCGTAGCGAGGGCAGTACCATCTGATGTCTTGAGGAACCGTCTCGAGCAAGGCTTGGCCGTCGGCTCGCAAGGTCTGAACTAAAAAAGCCGTCCACGTTTTGGGATGACTCAACTTTTTCCAGGGATATCCGTGCCACAACGGAAGGGTCGCCGACGAAACTTTACCGGCCAAGGCCTCATCAAACATCAGCAGGCCGGTCGTGTTGGGTTCTTCTCCTTCCACAGGAAGATTTGCCGGCGGCAATGGGTTGGGTGGCCGCGACGGCGTCGGAGAAGGCTTCGGTGTCGGCGCAGGTGTCGGTGCAGGCGTCGAGGTTGGTGTGGGTGTTGCCGGCGGCCTTGGTGTGGGAACAGGTGTGGGCGTAAAGACGGGCCGAGGCGGCGGCGTGGGGACCGGCGTCGGAACTGGTGTGGGCGTTGGCGTTGGCAAACAAGCTGGATTTGTTGGCTTCGGCAGCACAATTGGAGGACGCGAATGAGCAACCAGGGCGGCGCCCAAAACCACCACCAAAAGACTTGCGACCTTGTAAAAAGACGACTTCATTCGCACCTACCCAATCGGTCTGCTATCCAAAGTCAGTGCCGAGCGAAGGTTAACCCATTGCTTGGCGCGGCCCCTCGCTTGAAGAAAAAACCAGGACGTCCAAGCTTTTGACAGCACCAAGGGCCCATGCCATCCTTTTGAAATCAACAGAGGAGACCTCTCGTGCATTTCAAAACTTTGGTTCAATCGCTCTTAACAATCTCGGCGTCGATAACTGTTCTGAGCTGCGCGTCCCCCAGCAAAGACTCTCGCACTCCTGCTTCGGATAAGCCCAGCGAAGTTCATTGCACCATGGCCGCACAAACTTTGATCAACGATTGGTTTAAAGGCCAGATGGTTGTCGGGTGCGAAGCAAAAAAAGTAACTTACAAAGAACCCTATATGATCGAAGATCATGCCTGCTCAGTGGCGGGAACGGGGATGAACACCACGCTGAGCGTGCGCATGAAATTTGATCCCATCACTCGCGAGTGCTTAGCGATTTCGAATCGCTAAGACCCGGGCCGCTCTGTGGTCGGTTTTTTCTCGTTCTTTTCATTTTTGTTTCCCGCCTGGAAGTTCTTTAGCCAAACTGGAACCGTATTTCGAATCGAAGCACGGTGGGAAAACGGTCCTCCCGACTGGCAGCAAGTCTTCAGACCAGAGGAACTCCCCTTTAAATTCTGGTCGTTTTTATATGATGAGCCCAGGCTCAGTCATCTCTTGGCCTACTCATTGGTCGAACGCTTGGCCCAGCAACCCGACAAAACAGAGTCGCCCTCTCTCCAACTCTTGATCGAACTGATTGGCGCGGTCACGAGAGTTCGCGTTCAAGACCCCTCTTGGATTCAGGTTCGTCTTTGGACGAAAAATCCACTTCAAGGTCAGACCAGCGAGGCGCTTTATTTTGAATCCGATAAAATCACCAGGACTGGTGATGTCACATGAGTTTGCAGTCAATCACTTTTTTGACCGGGCTCCTGCTGATTTGGTCCCTGCTGTTGCAGGCTCTTGAAGAGCGATGGTTCTTTAAAAAACTGAATCCGCTCTTGCAGCCTTGGTCCAGCTCATCGTTCTTGCAAATCGAGGGACTGATTTTGATGGCGGCGGGACTTTGTCTGATGGACCTGCATGAGTCCGCGCCCTATTTGCTTTTTTTTGGAGCATTGAGTTTGCTACTGGACCGCCTCCGGCTTCGATGGAAGCTCAAAGGCCCGCTCTCGGGTGGAAGTGATCAGGTCACGCTTTTAACACTGACCTGCTTCACCTTGGCCACAGGCGTGCTTGCTTTTGAGATTGATGAGCGCATCGCAAAAGTGGCGATGGCCTACCTGGGACTTCAAACTTTGCTCTCTTATGTCTTAGCTGGCTTTGCGAAACTCAAGTCGCAAGATTGGCGACAAGGCCGCGTACTTCAAGAAATTTTATTTCACAGCCAGTACCCTGTCCCTCGCAAATTGCGAATGAAGACCCGTCCCAAAAATCTGGGCGCACTTCAGCTGCTGTCTTGGCTCGTTCTATTTTTTGAATTGAGTTTCGTGCTCGTGCTTTTCGACTTCAGGCTCCTGGCGATTTGGATGCCGTTGGCTTTCATTTTTCATTTGCTGAACACCTATCTTTTTGGCCTCCACCGATTTACCTGGTCTTGGCTTGCCGCTTACCCAGCTCTTTTCTATTTTGCGTCTCTTATTTGAACGCGAAACAGTCGAGTACTGACGATCTGATTTCGGGGAATTGGGAGCTCCTTCAACGGAACGACCCGAGCGCTCACAGCGCGAAACTGCTGACAAGTCTGCCAGTCAACGTCAACCCGGCTCTCGATGAGTCGCACGAGACGCTGACGACAAAAAGGCGCACAGAGAAAAAGCCCCGGAGGCGTGGCTAAAGCCACGTCGAGGAGCTTTTTCGAGTACGTCATTTGTAGCCAGCAAGGACAAGACCAATGCGCGTTTATTTATGCGTTAGTCAATAATACCTTTAAGAGCTCGGGACCAAAACGCTCGAGCTTGACCTCACCTAAGCCGTACACGCCGACGAGCTCGGTCATGCCTTGCGGATTTTTCTGCGCAATTTGACGGATTGTTTTATCCCCAAAGATCACAAAGGCAGGAACATCGAGTTCGAGCGCTTTGGCTTTACGCCAATCGCGCAAAAGCTCAAAGCGCATCTGCGCTTCATCGCTCCATGGTTCATCAAAGACTTCAGGGGTCCGCTTCTTTTTGCGCAATCGGGCGGCATTGGCCGTGATCGAAACAGCCTTAGCTGGACGCTGCACCTTACGCGACGAGGTCGGTGCACAGTTGTCACAATGCCCACAGTGGCTGATCCGCTGAGAGTCTTGATAATAAGTTAGAATCTCGCCATGACGGCACTCACCGCCGCCCTCGGCATAGGCCACCAAAGCGTTCAGCGTGTTCCAGCGCGATCGTTTTATCTCGGCCGGCGCTTCAGAGCTGGTGATAAAAAAAGACTGCAGACCTTTGTCCTTGGCCGAATACAACATCACGCACGTCGAAGGATCACCATCGCGCCCAGCGCGGCCCATCTCTTGATAAAGAGCATCGATGTTGGCCGGCATGTTAAAATGCACAACCAAGCGCACGTTGGGATGATCAATCCCCATCCCAAACGCGTTCGTGGCGACCAAAATGCGATCGGTGCCGTTCTCGTAATCGCTCTGCACGCGGCTTCGCTCGGCGGAGGCCAGGCCCGCGTGGTAGCGATTCACACCTTCAAAACTTTTGCTGAGTTCTTCGGCGACAGCTTCGGTCACTTTGCGAGTTCCGCAATAAATGATGATGCGTCCCTCGGGCGTTTGCCTGATGGCCTGCTTTAGAACTTGAAATTTCAGGTCTTCGTCTTCACAAGCTTCAACTTGAAAATACAAGTTGGGCCGGTAAAACCCGTGAACGTGCCGAGCAGGCTTTTGCAAAGCGAGGTTGCGAGAGATATCAGCCAGTACCAGCGGCGTTGCCGACGCGGTCAGCGCCAGCACTGGCACATCGGGCCGCAACGTCTTTAAAGATTTGAGCTGTGAGTACTCTTGGCGAAAATCATGTCCCCACTGCGAAACGCAATGAGCCTCGTCGACGGCAAACAGAGCGATCTTGCGGCCCATGATCCAGCGGTGAAAGCCCTCTTTTTGTGTGCGCTCCGGCGACATGTACAAAACAAAGGGACCGCCCGCTGACATTTGCGAAAAAATCTGACGTTTCTCATCTTCGGTTTGGCCCGAGTGCAGGCAGCCCGCGGGAATCCCGCGCCGCTTAAGACCCGCCACCTGATCTTTCATGAGCGAGATCAAGGGCGACACCACGATCACAAGCTCATTTTTCAACACAGCGGGCAGTTGATAACACAAAGATTTGCCGCCGCCCGTGGGCAAAACGGCGAGCACGTCTTGATTTTTTAAAACCGACTGCAGAATCTCGAACTGACCTTTGCGAAAGGCCGAGAGCCCAAACTTGTCTTTTAAAATTTGTTCGACAGAGGGGCTGGTCATCGATTCTACTCTTGTTGGTAAAAGCCTGAGGATCCTTTGGCGGACCTGCAAATGAGGAGTCTGCCAAAAAAAGCCCCAAACTGGAAATAGAGAACTCAATATGACGATGCGCGGACCCACTCTTTCGCATGGGCTAACGTATCATTTGAGATTTTTTAAAAACGCAAAGTCCCGATCCATCACGGTTTTGCGACCATCACTGCGGGCGTTGTCGATCGCGCGGTCACAGACCGTTCGCAGATGCTCGGACAAAGCCTCCATGACCGACGCGGAGGTGTTCATATCACCGAGGGCTTGAATAAAATCTTTGACTCGAGACGCGATCACCAGCACCTCTTGCGTTGGGGCCGGCCCACGGCTGCTCTTGACCGGCGAAGCTAAACTCGCCGGCACATCGGATCGAACAACAAGGCGATTTTTTTGAGGTGCGGTCATTTCGACAGCGCCAGCGTCGCGGTGACGAGCACCCGGCAAATGCGTTTCAAAACATTGCATATTGCAAAACACGTATCCGGTTCTTTGACCATTGCAGGTCGAAACGCTGCAGATGAAATATTTCTGACTAAAGTTGATTGTCTTTTTACAAGTGCTGCACTTTTTCCAGCCGTCTGCGTTCGGTGTTTGCTCCATTGATCCCTCAATTTAAAAAATTGCCTTTGGCAATCATGTCACTGATAAAATTCGGTACTCGCGCATTTGTTCATTGATTTCAAGCTCGGCCGTCTCGCCCGCTTTAAGCCCCAAGAGAGCCTCTCCCAGCGTAGAATGTGGGGTGATGACCTTTACATTTTTTCCAGCAAAATTCAAGTTCACGCCGCCTCCTTTAGGCATCACAAAAACCAAGCTGTGCTTGCCTTTCGACTCCACTTCAACCAAGGCCGTTGAAGAGATCCGATCTGTTTTAGAAAAGTTTTTAAACTCCGTGGTTTTGAACATTGAGATAACTTCATCGATCTCACCCGCACGTTTGGCTTGAGCGCCGGCAAGGTAAGAGGCCTCGAGACCAAAAGTATCGTATTCGTTTTCTGGCTTACTTTCTTCGTGCGTGGCCGCTTCGTGCGTCGCTCGGGCCGCGTTGATCAGAAGAACCAACTCTTCTTCAAGACTTGAAATGATCGCGGCGACCAGTGCTCTTTTGTCCAAAACGAACCTCTTTGATTTCCTAACTTTGATATCCAAGCCTAACTGGCATTTGAAAGAAAAACAAAGGCCTGCCTTCAAACTCCGACAGGGAACCGTCAGGAGATCAAAAAGGGCTCGCCTTTTAGGAATGTTAAAGCTATGTAAAGCCCGAAATCCAGCGAAAGGATTCTCCCGTGCCGACGAACGCTCTTTTTATGACCTTGGTTTTGGCTTTCTCAGGTGCCGCGAGCGCCCAAACAGCTCCCGACTCTGGCGAATCCAAGCTTAAAATCTCGAACGTCATGTCCAATAAAAAGTTTCAAGCGGACGACACGCTGACAGATGCCAAAATGAAAGCGGATGATGGTTCACTCTCTCGCTATAGCCTACGCACCAATTTGTCCTACTACGGTCCCACGCTGACGGATTTGGAGGCTAAAGATCAACCCAATCCTGATGGGTCCGTTGGATCTTACGCCACAGCCCTAGGCGGCTCGTTAGGTTTTCGTATTCGCTTGAGTCCCACGCGTACAATCAGCATGGGGACAGGCTTGAAAGCGCTGTACCCCATGCACGGTATAGAGCGTTTTGACATGAATGATCCGTACGTTTCTTACGATATGGCCTCGCGCTTCTGGGGTATCCAAATGCGCAACTCACCCGGATTTAGCATTGTGACAATCCCCAACTACACAAAAATAGGTGAGTACGCGACTTTGGATTTTAAGAACTCACTGATCTATGATCTTGGTCGATCTGGTTTTGCTGTCGGCTTTGATACGTCCTTCGGCTACTTCTTGTACAACCGAGGTTATGAGCGGCGAGATGGCAAAGCCGCGCGCAATAATTTGTCGCTCTCGCCCAACATCAAGTACAACTTCACCGATAAGTTTAACATGAACACGTCCGTGAACATGAGCTTCTGGAATCCTCGCACGGCCCAAAGCCCTTGGATCATGTGGAATCGCACGGTGACTCAAAGCGTGGGCTTTGGTTACGCGATCAAACGCGATATTTACGTGAGCCCCTACTTTCGCATGTTTCCGAGCCGATTGGCCGCGGACACAACAACATTTAACTTATCTGCGATCTTGTCGATTCTGTAATTTTCTCGGCTCATTCCACCACCGCCACCATCGTTAACCACAAAGAATTGAATGAAAAGTGTCTCGTCCTGAGGCACTTTTCTTAACATGGTCCCGGCTATTGCTGTCTCAATACTTAAGTCTAGTCTCATTTATGTCGAAGAAGAGACATGGACTCTTTGGGGAATCACCACGTCTCACGGCTGAATCAGCGTGGGAACACTCTCTTGACGGTTCTTATGCTGACGGCCGCCGTCTCGATCGGCTTTTACTTCTTGTCTGATCAAGTCATCATGCAAAAACAGCAGATCGAAAAGAACGCCTCGACCCTACAGCTGCGTTTAGGACTCCACTCGGTTGTCGATTACGTGTTGTTTGGTATCAAGCAGCGCTGGTGCTTTGGTGATACGCTGATGCCCGATGCCACCTGTGATTTGTCTCACTCCGCAAGCGTCGAGCGCTTGTTGATGAGCGAAGCTCAAGAGAACTTCATTCGCGCCACTGCGACCTCAGGAGTTTCTGTCGGACCTTTGCCAAGTGGAGCCATTTCTCTGCAGGGCTTTCGAAAAGTGATCTCGATGAGCGACCTGACGGTCCGCCACCCCCTGTCGACGATCTTGTCTCGAATTAAGAGTGACGATCTTCGCTATATCATTGTCTCGGTCGACCGGGATAACAGCTCGGCCCTGCCGACATCGGGCCGCGAAGTTTACTTGCACATCAAAGTCACACTCTCGAAAAATACGACCGGCGATCCGCTGATGTATGGAACGTATCCGCTGACAGCGGCTTCATTTACAAGTGTGCACCCTCGCGAACTGGGCTCCTTTGCATTGATTGTTGCTGGAAACATGCGCCTTGATAAAGCCTTCAACGAGTCCCTCCCGCGCGGTGACGTGGCTTTTCATAAATTTGCCAACAAAAGTGCACTCGGAACTTCGCCCGGACTTCTCTTTGAGAGTCCGGTGTTTGTCAACCGCGATGTCCATATGCCTTTTGTATCGACCAACGACCGCAAAGCTTCTGACCTTGCGTATAGCCCTGTTACTTTTGCTGAACGCATCTACATGGGGGATGGACGTGTTTACGAAGGTGGAGCTCCTTACTTACCCGCCACATCGGGAGCGCCCGGCGACCAGTACTGGACCGACAACAAACTCTTTGGTGGATTCTTACGCGGCCTAGAAAATGATGGCGCAAGGGATGCGGGCTTAGACTTTGTCGGACGGCTCGATAGTGGGACCGTCGTGGATACGACCCTCGCCCATAAATGCACGATGTACAATCTTTCCATGAATGATCTCAATTTTATTGCTCAGGCAGAATTGCAAGTCGAGCGCCTGAGTGCTTCGACGACAAAATCAACTTTTCGCATGGGCCTCAAACACGACATTGAGTTTGTTCCGCAATCAAACACCGCTCGCGGCCCTTCGACCAACAACTGGGAAGGCACGCAGACCCACACGATTGAGTCGGCTCCCCAGCGCCAGCCGATCATGGAAGTGGACGTCTACTTTGAGAACCAGCGCCTGACGGCACAGATGACCCGCAACTCGAAACTGACGATCCGTCCTGAGTTTTTCTCGAACATCAATGATGAAATTTCGAGCCGCGAGCGGGAGCTTGAACAGATCAATGATACCATTTCTGACTTGCAAACAGAGGCCAGCCGCGACCGAGTCATTTTGGCGGACAAGCAACGTGATCTAAATAATGTGCAAGACGACCTGATCGAAGAACTCGCAAAAAATCCGCGCAACAACTCAAAAATCAATAGACTACGAGACCAAGAAACTGATCTCAAAAAGGACGTCGCCAAGTACACACGCGAGATCGCCGATGGCGAGGCCGCGGTTGATGTCGCCAATAACAAAAAAGTAGCTTTAGCTCCCGCGATCGAGAGCCTCAACGAGCAAAAGATCAACCCTCCAGAAATGATTATTGACGTCGACACCGTGACCCTTGGTGGGAATTCGCAACCTCATCTCTCGGAAATCAAGTTTGAGTTTCGCAATTCGCAAAACATGAGAAACTCGGCTCGCAACATCGTGGCGCCTCAGGTTTATGTCAAAACTTACGATGGTTCCTTTAGCAAGAGCAGACCCGTTGTCTCTGGCCGCGACAATGCAAATTTAAAAGGATACTTTAACTTTCAAGTCAGTGGCACGGATATCGTGCCTCCAACCGGCATTTCAAAAACCTTGGGCACAGGTCCCGAAGTCGCGGTGCCGACGAGCACGACTGATTTGTTTGCTTTAGCCGAGAAGTGCAACACAATGACCTACACAACAAGCGGCAATGCCTTTGGTGCCGCCGCCTGGGACTTTTCATTTGCAACGCGCTCACGCCACTCGTGGAACTTTACTCAAGATCCGAATCATCCCGACCAGGGGTTTCGCGATCCCTTGCTCGACACCTTGGTTTTTGACGGCAACAACTCGGCGCCTGGAGTTACGACCTTTCAGGTCCGCTCGATTGTTGGCGAATGCATCATCAAATCAACAGCAACTTTTATCACTGGTTTTCTGACCTGCGATCACTTAATCATCGAACCACGTAATCGACCCTTGCGAATTATTGCGACTATTATTGCTTCAAAAGCCACGATCGACCCGACGGCATTTCAATCCGGAATCCGCTGGAGCAGTATCTACTCACCTCAAGCGACACCTGAGCTCAGAGCAGCTGGAGTTCTCAAGTCTGTTTCGGGTGCTGCGTGCAACTCGGGCAACTCCCCCATTTGGCATCCGGTGCCTTCCATTATCGAAACCGCGGATCGCTATGCCTGCTACCCAGTGTCTCTTCGCTTAAAAGCGGATCCTTTTACATGGACAACGGTCGATCCCGATTGCGGTCTACTTCCAGGCGCGCCTTCAACCAAATGCAAGAAGCGTCTTGTTCGTTATTTTGTTGTCGAGCAAAGCCGGGAGTCTGGCCTATGACAAGGCAGCAACTCACGGCCAAAAAATTACTGTCTTCTCAAGCCGGCTTTTCGTTTGTCGAAACTCTGATTGCTTTGGGCGTATCGCTCATCGTGATGTCCGGCCTTGTTATCGGAACTTATTTTATTCGTAAAATGTCAAATACAGTTCAAATTCGCTCAACTGAAGAAAAGCAGATCACGCAAATTATCGAAAATATCCGATCGTCTGTCGAAAAATATCAAATCACCTACGACGATACCGAAGACGCACGAAACAAACTTCTTGATATCGCCGTCTTGCCCATGGCTTGGAACGCAACAACTGTCACCAGTAAGGATTTGTGCAAAGATTGTCCTGGTCGATTTGGTTTTGTCATTCAGCCCTTTCAGGGGATGCGTGGACTCTATGTCGTGACCGTCAGACTTACCCACACAGACTGGGCTGAAGTTTCTAAAGACTTTCAATTCGTCGTGAGCGTCCGATGATGAAACAGAATCAAAAAGGGTTTTCACTGGTAGAAGTTCTGATTGCGATGGGAATATCGGCCATTATCATATCCGTCGTCGTCACGATGATTTTTGACCTGACAAAAAAACAAAAGGAGCTGAGTAGCAACCTTGCAGCCACCGTTGATGCGTTGCTCGGTGAAAACTCGATTTTTGTTGATTTACGCAACATCGAGCCCTCGTTTAACAACATCAATGTTCCTGATGATAGCAGTGCTTCCTTCTTTGAATACTATCCTGACCTTCCAGAAGGTCTTATCTCCCGCAAGCTCTCGCGGACGATCACGCTGGAGTTAAGCGGCAAGACGGAATTCTTCTTTTTGCAGTCGGATCCAATTGCGGGCCCTCTGCTCGTGTACAATCCTTCCATGGCTTACGATATTGGTCCGGCTCCCGCGAACATCGCAACTTCGGCAACTTTGGATTTTGTCTCTTTAAACCGGAACGACTTGGTTTTGAACCAGCGACCACAATTCTGGGTCAACGGAAAAACTTTAATGATCGATACGCCCGTTCGGGTCCGCCCAGTGAACAATAATGTCGTTGACTTGATGGTTCCGCCTCGCTCTCCCGCTTTTATTGGCCAGGTCCAGGGGCAGGCGCTCAATCTCGATAGCCGCTTTGCCAGAATGTTCAACTACTCGCACCCCCTAACGGGAGTCTTGATTCAGAATGCGGATCAGTTTTTGCGAACGATGCCATCGATGGGCGGCGCAAGCTCCTATGCCCGGATTCGCCCCGTGCGCTTAGTGAGGTATTACCTCGAAAAACAAAAGGATTCGAATTACGCCGATGCAGCCGTTTTGTATAAATCGGTTTACGCGGACGGCGCTTTCTCGGCTCCGTTTCTCATTATGGACCAAATCAAATCCATTCAGTTTCAACGTGATACGGTTAATCAAAAAGTGATGACGTTTTCGTTGCAAAAGGCGGGACAATAAGAACTGGCAAGGGGGACCAGCGTGAGACTTCTACTTTTAGTCTTAATGGCGGTGGCGGCTATTCCGGTTTGGGGACAAACAGGGAGCGTCAGAATTCCTACGACCGTCAACTCCGAAGGCGGCGGCGGCGAGGTCGCGCCGGTCCCGGCGAGCTCGAACGTCACGGTCACCTATCGTGATCGTATTGTTGTGCGGTTGACGAATAGTTGCTTTGCAACAAACTTAAGAAGTGTCAGCAACCCCGTGTCTCCCTATGGCACGATTGCGGCAGATATGACTTTAGAAGCGGCCGGCATTACCCACACTATTGGCGTCAGCTACCCGGGTCAGGCTGTTTCCGTTGCCGGCAACGGCGTCCAGACGCCGACAACACTCTCAGGCGCGTCTTTGCGTGGACCAAGTGGCACAACAGGAAGTGTTTACGGCAACACCGTCCAGCTTGTCGTTCCTGTCACGTTTAGTTCGACCACAGATGGCGCCGGCAACATCACTCAAACTCCGAAAAGAATCAGCGTGAAAAGTGCGGCCTTCAGTCAAATTGTCGATTGCTCGACAAACAATTGTGGAACCTACATGGGTCAAAACGGACCCTTGAGTGGCAACATCGGTAATGCCGTGGCATCAGCCGACAATTCAACCATCGAAATCAACGTCGCCTTTCCTGGCCAGACTGGCTTCTGTGGCGGCTGGTTTTCTCCGTTGATGGTTTTTCAAGATGACGCCCGTCCGCAATTTACTGGCGTGACTGATTTTCCTCTGCACGACTTCGGCAAAACCTATTGGCCCGAAGCCGGTAGCCCCGGCGCATTCATCGCTTTTGATCGAGATAAAAATGGTAAAATCGACAAACGCGATGAGCTCTTTGGAGATTCAGACAAAGCTAAAAATGGTTTCGAGGCCTTTCGCGACATCGACAGCAACAAAGATGGATGGATCGACAGCAAGGACAAAAACTTTAGGCATCTGGTGTTGTGGAGAGATAAGAACGGCAATGGGATCTCCGAAAAAGGTGAGCTCGTGAAGCTTTCAAAAACAATTGAAAAAATCTCACTGAATTATTCAAAAGGCCACCTGCGGCCGATCGGGTTACATGCCGAGGAGCGCGAAGTCGCGGCCGCGCACCTCACGAACAAGAAAACAATTCAGGTCGTCGACATGTGGTTTGCTCCCTATCTGAAATCAAACGGGAAATTGTCAGGTCTCTGATCACAAAAATATTTTCTGAACTCAAGCACCCAAGCCTAACAAGAATTT
Source organism: Bdellovibrio sp. (assembly GCA_046318155.1). GTDB lineage: Bacteria > Bdellovibrionota > Bdellovibrionia > Bdellovibrionales > Bdellovibrionaceae > JAHBUS01. The sequence goes on from JBKCUU010000111.1 coordinate 18,670, forward strand.
TTTGATATCGATGTCAAACGGTGTCGCGACACCGTTTGCCGGCGAAGGAGTCAAAAGCTCGTCGAGGCTAAAATCCATCCTCAGATCATAGCGACGGATGTGCTGATTGCGAAGACGCTGCTCACGCGTGTACCAGAGGCGCTTAATTTGCGAATCACCACAAGTCTGGAGCTCCCAAGAACTTGCGCCCCAGCGCAGCTCGACGCAGTGGTAGGGATCAAACGACAACGCAAACAAACGCTGACGAATTTGCTCCAAATTTAAAGTGACTCCCTGACCCGCACTGTTCGTATAGGTCATCTGACAACGCGTGCTTTCAGCGTTGTAAACATCTAACAGTTCGCGCGGCAGATTGGGCCCCGTGTAAACGACTGAAGGATCTTTAGCCGCAATTTTTTTCATGTAACCATCGGCTTGATCCAATAAGTCACGAAACGAAACTTTAAGCTGTGCATCTCGAGAGGGCGTTGAATACGTCTCCCATTCGCCTTGAGTCCCATAAATATTTTCGGGTAACCGGGTGGGGTGCTCTTTATTTTGGATCCCCGCTTTGATCGCAACATCCACGGCCAGAACCCGATCTTGCACCGATTGGCAAAGATCCTCAAGCGTCGATCTAAAATCATCAACGGGCAAAATCCGCAATTCACCCTTGGCGAGCTTGAGCCGTGCATACTCATAATAGCTCACAGCCCGGCCCTTGTAGGTAAAACGCGCCTGCGTCCAATCCGCAGCATTGCCCTCGGTTCCAAAAAACTGCTCGGTTCCATAATGCGCTAAACTTTGATTGGGAACGGTTTCAATTCTGCCGCCGAGCCAAATCCCTTGGGCATTTTGAGACGCACCGACCAACTTGACGGGGCGCCAGTTTTTAAAGCCGGCACCTTGTCCTGGCTGCGAGCGAACAAACTTAATCGAAAAAGCCCCTGTCGTGAGCGAGTTGTCAGGGTGCGCATCGACGTAGTAAACTTTGCCATCATCGGTGATTTTATAAACCATCGTGACATGCCCATTGGGATCATACAAAATCGTGCCGGGCACGATCGCCTCGCGGTCGAGCTTAACAGGATAAAAATCGGCAAAGAGCGCGCCCGTGTCGTTGCCTTTATAGTTGACGCGAAAATTGCCTGAATCTGTCTGATTCGGAATCTGATTGTTAAAGAGGTCGATGGCGTTGGCGAAAGACCCATTTCGAGTGACGACGTCGATCTTTTTAGACACTTCGTTGCCCTGGGCCGAGTAGCGCAAATCACCGCGGTTGCCGGGGACGTTTCGCAGCTTCATGTCGCTCGCAAAAGAAAAGGGCAGGCCATTTTTGAACGCAAAATACCCGCGCACAAAATACGGAAAGTCGGCGCAGTCAGCATAATAACGAAGGCCTGCGGGATCTGAAACGCGGTAGGTATTGGCCGCTGAATTAAAGCACTGAGTGACCGTGCGGCAGCTTCGGGTTTCGACCGTCTCACCTAGGCGCTGGACAAAAGCTTGAAAGTTTTTTTCATCGCCCGACGACCAATTTGTTTTGAGAATTTTCCAAGCAGAAGAGTTTTGCGCCAGAACAGGATGACAGCTGTAAGCGCTCATCGTCATGGCTGAGAGGACACAAATTTTGAGGAAAGAAGGCATAAATGGCTCCCTGGGTAAAGACAGGATTGCTTCTAGGCACCTTCCTCCAGGGGGCTCAACAGATTTAAAAATGCCTTACAGATTTTACAACCACGTCAGCCGACGTTAAGTCCGCTTGTAGTCATCTTGATACCGAATGATGTCGTCTTCACCGAAATAAGTCCCTAATTGCACTTCGATGAACTCAAGTGGTGCCGAATTGGGATTGCGAATGCGGTGCTTGGCTCCCAACGGAATCTTGACATAGCTGCCGGCCTGAACCGGAGTGATCTCGCCGTTGATCACGACCTCACCTGCCCCCCGCACCATGATCCAGTGTTCTTCGCGTTTTGCGTGAGACTGGTACGAGATTTGTGATTTTGCGTTAACCACGATGACTTTTGATTTGAAATGCTCTTTGTCACGCAAGACTTCAAACCGGCCCCATGGTCGTTCTTCAAACACATGCTCGTTCGCCAGCTTCGGATCTTCGGCTTTCAGGTACTCAACCACCGTCTTCACGTCTTGCGTATTGCCTTTCGATGAAATCAAAAGCGCATCCTCGGTATCAACGACAATCAAGTCTTCAACACCGACAAGAGCGTAACGCTTGTCGCGCGAGGGAAGCACAAAATTATTTTTTGAATTCACTTCGAACGGCGTGCCGCGGGTACGGCCCGTACGCTCATAAACTTCGGCGACCGCATCCCAGGACCCCACATCACTCCACCCTGGATCGCAAGGGACGCAAAGCAGCTCTTCACCCGAGAGTTTTTCGATGATGGCGTAATCGATACTGATCGAAGGCATTTTGGCATAAATGTCTTTGATGTTTGAACGGTCGACCTTAAGCCCCGAAACGCTCTGCCAGATCTGCGGCTGATACTTTTTAAAAAGATCGATCATCAACTGCACGGGAAAGACAAAAATTCCGGCATTCCAAAAATACGAGCCATCCGACAAAAATTGGCGTGCCGTTGCCGCATCGGGCTTCTCGTGAAACTTCACAACCGAAAAACTCGAGAGCTGCTCGTTGTAAGAATGCGGAAGCCGTTGCGTTTGAATATAGCCGTATCCCGTCTCGGGAGTTTTGGGCTTGAGACCGAGCGTGACAACTTTACCTTGCTTGGCCCCTTTTTCGGCCAAATCTAAAGCCGACAAAAAAACATCGAGATTATCGACCAAGTGGTCGGCCGGAAACACACCGACGACTTCATTTTGCAAACCCTTGAGTTCTAAAACTTTGCAAAGAACGGCAATCGCGGGCGCCGTATTTTTACCTTGCGGCTCATACACGATTTCGACTTGCGGAAAACCAGCCTCGATTGCTTTTTTCTCGGTAAAATCTCGAAGAGCAATCGACGTGATAATCATCGGTGCGGGGCCAAAGCTGGCTAAACGTTTGAGCGTCAAGTTTTGCAACGGCTCTTCAAACAGATCGTTAAACTGTTTTGGAAACTTCGCGCGCGAAATGGGCCAAAGGCGCGTTCCGCTTCCACCTGATAAAATCACTGGGATCATCAATTCCTCATGCAAATCTGCGGCTTTTTAGCCGCTGTTTGACCGACTGTCTTATTTTGCCCGCCTGACGGCCTCGAGCAAGGGCGGTCACAGGGCCCTTTGTGTTCAGAAAACAACGGGGCCAGAGTACAAAAAGGCTCGGAGAATGTCGACCTCGCTCTGCGAAATGTCGGGACCCGCAAAGCAAGAATGGACAGCCCCGGCCTCCAAGGCGATACTCAACCTGAAGTTACATCAGGAGGAGCATCCATGTCTCAGATTCCTTTTATCGATCTGAAAGCCCAGTATAAAGCCCTAAAACCAAAAATCGACGCCCGCATCATGGCTGTTCTCGAACACGGCGCCTACGTGAATGGCCCCGAGGTCGCCGAACTCGAAGCCAAACTCGCGGCGTTCACCGGCACCAAGTACTGCTTGGCGTGTGCCAGCGGAACCGACGCGCTGATGATCCCTATGATGGCGCTCGGTATCGGTGAGGGCGATGAAGTGATCACCACCGCTTTTTCGTTTATTGCAACCGCCGAAACGATCGTTCTTGTGGGTGCAACCCCGGTCTACATCGATATCGATCCCGTCACTTTTAACATGGACCCCAAAAAAATTGAGGCCGCGATCACGCCCAAGACAAAAGCAATCGTGCCGGTTTCTTTGTACGGACAAATGGCCGATATGGACGCGATCAATGCGATCGCAAAAAAACACAATTTGTTCGTGCTTGAAGACAACTCGCAAAGATTTGGTGCAAATTATCAGGGCCAACGCTCGGGTTCGATGACCATTGCTTCGGGCTCTAGCTTCTTTCCGGCAAAGCCTTTGGGTTGTTATGGTGATGGCGGCGCCGTTTTCACGAACGACGATAAACTTTTTACCGTCATGAAAGAGATTCGCGAACACGGATCTGAAACTCGCTATTACCACACGCGCCTTGGAATCAATGGGCGCTTGGACACGCTTCAGTGCGCCATTCTGTTGGCAAAAATGGAACGTTACGAGTGGGAGATTGCGGCTCGGCAAAAAGTGGCTGAACGATACACCGGGGCCTTTGCCTCGATCAAAGCCGAAGGCTTTTCGACTCCCAAAGTGATGCCAGGCCAAGACAGTGTCTGGGCCCAGTACACACTCACCGTGCGTGACCGTGCTGGCTTTCAAAAGCGCATGACAGAGCTGGGCTGCCCCACGTCGATTCACTACCCGCGAATTATGCCCGAGCAACCTTGGTACAAAGCCAACCTCAAGTCGCCTCAGCATGACTGGAGCAAAGCACGCTGGGCCGCCGAGAGCGTCATCAGCCTTCCGATGTATCCTGATATGGATGAAGCGACTCAAGACAAAGTCATCGATTCGGTGAAAAAGGCGCTTGGCGTTTAATACAAAGTTTGCGAGAACTGAGTCATGACTGGATTTAAAGCTCTCGCAAAACCTGTGGTGATGACTCATTCCTCTGGCACATTTACCTGGGGGGATGGCAAATCATTCGTTCTCTTTGCGGGGCCCGATATCATCGAAGATGAAGGCATGGTTCTCGAAACCGGTCGCGAAATTCAGCGCGTCTGCAAATCACTGGGCATTTCTTGGGTTCTGAAATGCTCCTTTGATAAAGCCAACCGCCAATCAGCCACCAGCTTTCGCGGCCCCGGCACAAACTCGGCCTTGGACTCTTTGAACAAAATCAAAGGTGAACTGGGCTGCCCGCTTTTGACCGACGTTCACGAGACTATTCAGGTGCAAGAAACAGCAAAAGTGGCAGACGTGATCCAGATCCCTGCTTTTTTGTCGCGCCAAACAGATTTGATGGTGGCGGCCGCAAAAACCGGCAAAGTCATTCACATCAAAAAAGGTCAGTTCTTAGCGCCGTGGGATATGAAAGCGATCGCCGCAAAAGCCGTGAACGCCGGCAATTCAAAGGTTTTACTGTGTGAGCGCGGGACGACTTTTGGTTACAACCGTTTGATCAATGATATGACCGGCTTGGTTGATATGCGAAACCTCGGCTTTCCAGTTGTCATGGACTGCACTCACTCGACCCAGCTTCCGGGCGCCACCGGCGAGAGTTCGGGCGGGCGTGGTGAAATGGTGTGGCCCTTAGCCCGAGCCGCCATGGCTGTGGGCGTGGATGGGATCTTTATTGAGACACATCCCAATCCCGAAAAAGCCCTTTGCGATGGTCCGACTTCGCTGCCTTTACGCAATCTTGAGACTCTCTTGAAAAATCTCATTGCGATACAAAAGACGCACCAGCTTTAAGCCGGCCCTCTTTTTATTTTATATCTCTTCGCGATGGGTTGCCAACGCCCCGAGGGCCGGACGCGATTTTCGTTTTTCACTTTTTTTAAAAAGAAAACTCAAGAGACGCCGGCCAAAGAAATTGAAACGGCCCGCGGTCGTTTTGAGGAGATGCTATGAAATCCTATTTTGAAGCAAAAAAAAATTGAGAAGAACTTTGCGCTTTACTAGGACTTCCCGAAACCGAAGCTCCTAAATTACGAATCCGTTTGGATTTGGCTAAGGCTATTCGCCGTGTTATCGAGAAAAAAGATCTCACCCATGCTGGCGCCTCGGTAAAAACGGGAGTTGGTCGTACAGCGATTACGGCGATCATGATCGATGGCGTCGACCACGTCTTTACCAACTCCAACTTCCTTCGCTTGCACCGGCTTCTTGACGCGGCTGGCGAGCCAGAGTTACATCTGATCCACCGATGAATCTCTTGCAACTTCAAAATGGCTATAAGCACTTTGGAACAAAAACTTTGTTTGAAGGCGCCAGCTTTGCTTTGCAAGAAGGCGAACACGTCGGCGTGATCGGCCCCAATGGGGCGGGCAAAACAACTCTGTTTAAAATTTTGGCCAACCAAGATTCACTGGATGAAGGTGAAATCACCAAGTCTTCAAAGCTGCGTCTCGCGTACCTGGAGCAAGAGGCGGATTGGGCGCTTGATCTCAAGGTCGAAGATTTTTTGACCAAGAACTGCATCAAGCCGATTTGGGAGCTCAAGCAAATTGGTCTGGACATCGGGCTGAACGAGACCCACTTTCAATCACCGCTCAAATCTTTGAGTGGTGGGTACCGCATGCGGGTCAAACTGCTTTCGATGATCGGGCAAGAACCCAACTTGATGCTGCTGGATGAGCCCACCAACTTTTTGGATCTTGAAAGCGTGCTCGCTCTCGAAAAGTTTTTGCAAAACTATGAAGGTGCGTTTTTGTTGATCTCGCATGACCGCGAATTTTTGCGCCGCACGACCGAGTCCACACTTGAGGTTGAAGCCGGTGATATCACCAAATTTCCGGGTCACATTGACGATTACTTCGAGCAAAAGGCCGAACTGCGCACCCAGCTCGAGGCACAGGCGGCCAATAGCGAGGCCAAACGCAAACACCTGCAATCGTTTGTCGATCGCTTTCGCGCGAAAGCAACAAAAGCCAAGCAGGCGCAAAGCCGTCTCAAGCAGCTGGATAAAATGGAGCTCATTGAAATCAAAGATCTCCCCGTTCGCAGTCACATCAAAATCCCCGTGCCCTCGCACACGGGCCGCGAGATTTTAAAACTGACGGATGCGGAGCTTGGATACCCCGGCAAAACAGTTCTTAAAAATGTGCAGCTGCGCCTAGAGCGCGGCGTTCATTTGGGGGTTGTGGGTCACAATGGCGCGGGGAAGTCGACGCTGCTCAAATCTTTGTCGGAGGCTTTGCCCTTGCTCTCGGGCGAGCACAAGCTTGGGTATCAGGTCAGCCTGGCGCTGTACTCGCAGCACTCAACCGAGCAGCTCGATGTGAATGACAGCGTGATCCAATCTTTGCAAAGCGCCGCGCACCCCGATTGCCTGGCCCAAGATATCTTGGCGATGGCCGGGTCTTTGTTGTTTTCGGGCGATGATATTCACAAAAAAGTAAAAGTTCTGTCGGGCGGCGAAAAGTCACGCGTGGCCCTTGGTCAAGTTCTGCTGAAGCGCTGTCCTCTGCTGCTGCTCGATGAACCGACCAATCACCTGGACTTTGAAACGGTTGAGGCTCTGACCGAATCCTTGCGCGCCTATCAAGGCACCATTATTGTAGTCAGCCACGACCGCAGCTTTATCGGCCGGGTCGCCACGCAAATATTAGAAATCAAAAATCAGAGCTTGGACCTTTATCCAGGGACTTATGACGACTATGTATGGAGTCTACAAAAAGGCAACTGGGGTTCTTTGCCGGCCGTCCAAGCTGGGGGTCTTCGTCCCTCCGCCTCGAGCGGCTCCGAGAAGGATGAGGCGTTTAAATTTAATTACCGAGACCGCATCAAAGAGATCAATGGCCGGATCAAAGACTACCGCCGCAAAATCTCGAAATGCGAAGAACTGCTACTTTTTCAGTCACAAAACCGTGAAAAGATCCTGGCCCAGCTCTTATCCGCGCAGGGACCGCGGGCCGCTGACCTTGCGAAAGAGTTGAACCTCGGCTCGGCCGAAATTGATCGACTCGAAGAGGATTTGCTCAGGCACCTTGAAGATCTTGAGGCCGCTGAAAAAGATCTGACAAAAATCCAGGATTCATAAAGCCTAGACGGCACACCCATGAAAGCCGTCCCGCGACACGTCTGGCGGAGGCATGGCTTTTCATTTATCCTGAACAGACTCATAAAGAAGTTAACAAAAACCACAACGAAAGGGTTTTTAAATGAAATCGCTCTTTACGATCGCTCTGACCTCAGCCATGTTGGCCTCGCCGGTTGCTTTCGCAAAAAAAGAAACCAAGCCTGTGAAGCCTGGGTCTGCAGTTATGACTTTAAAAGTCGACGCCGCAAAATCAGAAGTCAAATGGACCGGCCAGAAAGTTTTGGTCAAATCAGCTCACACCGGCACGATCAAAGTGAAATCCGGCGAGCTCGAGTGGAAGGACAACACCATCACAAAAGGCAATTTCGTGATCGACATGGCGTCTTTGTCGAATACGGATCTCAAAGGCGATCCCAAACAAGCGGACCTTGAAGGTCACTTGAAATCAGCTGACTTTTTTGACGTGGCTAAATTTCCTGAGTCAAAATTGGTGATCACATCAGTCAAAGTTTTGCCCGCGCCTGCGGCTGTGGGCCCCACTCACGAAATTACGGGTGACCTGACTTTGAAAGGTGAAACTCACTCGGTGACGTTTCCTGCAACTATCACAAAAACGGACAAAGGTGCTGAGGCCGTTGCGAACATTAAATTGGACCGCACCGTTTGGAACGTGAAGTACGCTTCAGACAAATTCTTCAAAGGCTTGGGCGACAAAGTCATCGCCAACGAAATTGAATTGGCTTTGAAAATCAGCGCGAACAAGTAAGTTTGTTTTAGAGTTGATGATCGAGAAGGACCCGCACAAAATGCGGGTCTTTTTTTACCTTGGGCCCTTACCCTGCACCGAGATTTTGAATCCACAACCAGCACAAGACGCTAAGCAAATCTGTCAATACCGCTAATTACGCTTGGAGAACCTCTCCAGCCACTGCCTCAATCTTGCACAGATTGAGAACATCTTTCGGTCTAGGAAAAAAGGACCAGCTCTGATGCATAATAAACTTACTTCAGTTAGACGATCTATTCTAGTTAATGTACAAGGTGCAGAAATCTCATTATTGAACTAAAGCTTTTCAAGATACTCGCGACAAGCAAGGCGGTGTTTAGCGTTTGGAGCTTAAATGAAATTGCTTTTATTGGTCTTGCTTGCGTCGTTTTTCCAATTCGCGACTGTGCAAACGAAATTTGTAACGTTCTCACCCGAAAATGGCTAATGGACCGCGAGATCATTAGATACGACTGATCTCGAAGACGGAATTTACTTATTGCAGTTGACCACGGGCCCCGTACGGCCTTGGCTGCTTGATCAGTGTGAAGGCCTCACTCCCATCGAAGCTAAGCGTCAGTGTCGATTTAACAATCTGAACGAAAAACTCGAAGTCGACTTTGGTCGCGCAAGCGGAGTTGTGCTCAGGATTGACGGTGTTAAATTCCAGAACAAAGTTCTCATCAATAGATCAAAACCATTTATTCAAGCGCTCTTACAGGGCCTCGAGCTGCATATTGATCTCATATATTTTACCCGGATGCGCCACGAATAGGCTATAATTTTTCCTGAGGCATAAATCACATTTCGCTTCAAATTAAACACACTTCCGGAGTCCCGGAAAAAGTTGACTTGTTTGCCATCAACGTAAACACCAAAACCACCCGTTACTAAATCGGCCCCCTCATCCCTAATCACCCCGCCTTGGAATCCAACGACCATAACATTCCCGATGGAGACTGCACTATGAGCGGCACGAAGGTGATTGGGAGCGAGGAACCGTATTTGATTCGTAAGACCGATGTCTTGGTAAACGCCGATGTTGCCATTCAGCTGGTTGTTGGTCAGTGCGAGCGGCGTGATCCGCATATTTTTTTCGGGGATTTCATAGGATGCCCCGCCTGCAAACGGCTCATAGGTATTTGCGCTCGGATCAAAAATGAAAAACTTACCGAAAGAATCATTTAATAGAAGTTTTTTACCGGCCGGGGTGATCTCGCGAATTGCGAAACCCATAAATTCTTTTGTGGTCGAACTGGTTTTTACGATGTCAAACGTTTTGCCCCAATCCGTCGTATAGTTGTGAAAACCATATTGCCCGGCTTTCGCCAAAAATAGCTTTGGTCCAACCGCGCCTGCCACATTGCCAACTTGTGACCACCATGGATAACTGCAAAAATCCGAACTGTACCGCAAACGTCGGAAATTACTTTCGGAACTAGCACGGCTGTAAACACCACGATTGGTCGCGACAATCAGACTCGTTGATGTGGACAATTCCGCCTTCGGTCGCGACTGAATGAGGTGCCCTTACGCCACCGGCAATAGTTGCCTCCGAAAAGTTGGTCCCGCCATCTTTCGAGTAGTAGAGATTTCCGAGACTAAACCCCTGACTGACTAGCAGGCCGGTGAAAAACCTGGCCAGCGGCCGGTTTTTCTACCTACCTGCATTTGCCTGAGCCAAAATCGTATCGTAGACTGCGTTCATGCGTGGCACAAAATCAGATCAAGAAGACATGTTCAGTTACATTTCAATG
>JBKCUU010000112.1:0-17549 GCA_046318155.1 Bdellovibrio sp.
CCTTTGAACTGGTCTGGCCAAAGCTTGTAAAGGCCCCGTAAATTGAGAGGAATGAACCGCCTCTTGAAGAAATTTCGCCAGGATCTCTTCGGTCTCGTCTTTTTAGCCATCGGCCTCTTCGTGGGATTGGCGTTCTTAAGCTTTAGCCCCCTAGACCCCTCCTTCAACTCGATCGGGCACGGCCTGAAGGTCGCCAACTGGTGCGGAATTGTGGGGAGCTTTCTTGCCGACGCGATCTTTCAAATGTGCGGCGTTTCGGCCTGGCTTCTCCTGCCCGGCTTGTTCCGCCTCTCTTGGTTGGCGCTTCAGGGTGACGAATTTAATGTCAAAAACTTAAAGCTGATTTGGGGACTGCTTTTACTTGTCGTGTTCTCAACGCTCACCGCCGTGTACTTTCCTGAAACGCGCTTGTACCAAGACCAAATTGCCGTTGGCGGGATCTTAGGACTGAGCCTCAGCAAAGGCTTGATCCAGGCGTTTAACCCTGTCGGTGTTCAGGTAGTTTTGTGGTTTTCGGCTGTTGTTCTTTTTCTGTTCTTTTCTGAAAAAAATCTGGCCGAACTCACGAGCATCCCTAAAAAGGTGCTTAAGCAGGTTTGGGGTGTTGATTGGTTTGCGATGTGGAAAAACTTGTGGATTTCCGCTCGACCGAAGCTCCCAAAAATGAAGCAGCGCCCCGAGTCCGCGGCAAAGTCTTTGACGCTCGAACCTCAAGATGTGCGCCTTGAAAAGCTTTCGCAGCCCGTTCAAGTAGAAATGGCCATGAATGAAGACGAGCACCAAAACGAGAGCGATAACGACCAAGGGAGGGCGGCACCCTTGGCCACCAAGAAACGTAAAGTCATTGTCACAGCCCAGATTCCTAACCGTGTTGAAAACTGGAAGATGCCCAAGGTTGATGATTTAATCGATGATCCCCCCGCAAGCCGGCTTAAAATTGACCAGCACGAAATCAAAGAAAAAGCCCGCGTTCTTACCGAAAAGCTTGCACTCTTTGGCGTAACGGGAGAAGTCACCGCCGCGAAGCCAGGACCCGCCGTCACCATGTTTGAATTTAAGCCAGATAGTAGCGTCAAGCTGAGTAAGATTACTGAACTCGAAGACGATTTATCTTTAGCGCTGGCCAGTGAATCCTTGCGGATCTTGGCCCCCATTCCTGGGCGAGATGTCGTCGGAATTGAAACTTCAAATCGTCAGCGCGAAACCGTCTACATGAAAGATATGTTTGCTGAGAATAAGTTTTGGAGTGACGACATCACCTTACCCCTGGCGCTTGGACGCAAGGTGGATGGAACTCCCGAAATCGTCGATCTGCGAAAGATGCCGCACTTAATGGTTGCGGGAACAACCGGTTCGGGAAAATCAGTCTTTACCGTTTCGGCGATTATGGGTCTGATTTTTCGCCATTCACCAAAAACTTTAAAACTGATTCTTATCGATCCCAAACAAGTTGACTTGGCGGCTTTTGAAAAGGTCCCGCACTTGGCCGTGCCCGTGGTCACAGACTCTCGCCAGGCGGTTCTGGCTCTGAAGTGGGCCGTTCGTGAAATGGAAAAGCGTTACAAATCCATGAGCAAGTTTAGTGCGCGCAAACTCGAAGAGTACAATGCAGCGGTTGCGGACCTCTCAAAAGAGCAGATTCAATTGCATGCCGAGATGAATGACGAACTCGAGCAAACCCCGGGTAAGAAAAGCGAAACCTACTATTACCATCAACTCCCCTTCATGGTGATCGTGGTCGAAGAGTTTGCGGACTTGATGACGGTCGACAAGGCCAACGTTGAGCAGTCGGTTGTGAGGCTGGCGCAAAAAGCACGAGCCTGCGGAATTCATTTAATGCTTTGTTTGCAAAGCCCGCGCAAAGAGTTTGTCACTGGCGCGATCAAATCCAATATCCCGGGACGCATTGCTTTTAAAGCCGCTAGCAGCATGGAGTCCCGAATCATCCTTGATGAGGGCGGCGCTGAACGCCTCCTTGCCACGGGTGATATGCTTTACCGGGGACCCGGTTCTTCGGCCATTGTGCGGCACCATGGTCCTTTTTTAAAAGATACGGACATCAAAGACTCGACCAAATTTTGGGCCGACCAAGGGGAACCTGAGTTTGATCCGACGGCTCTTCGCGCGCTTGAAAATCCAAGTGAGTCGGGCGCCGGGGGAGAACCGGGAGATTTCGGTGATGAGGCGCAAGATGACCGTTACAACGAAATTTTAGAGTGGCTGCAAACTCAAAAAGAAATTAGCGCCTCGCTCATTCAGCGGCGTTTTCAACTGGGCTACCCACGTGCTGCACGCATGATCGAAACTTTCGAGCGCGGCGGAATCGTGGGGCCGGCGAACGGCAGCAAGCCGCGTCAAGTTCTGATCCATAACCTCAAAGATCTTGGGGCTTAAGATAAATTCAGGCTGGCATGAAGGCGGGGGGGTATTGGCACTCGCACTTGTAACAAGCCTATTGGTAGGCTCTTTCGCATCTGCAAATACAATCACCGACGTTTTGGCTCGAGCGGGACAACAGATTGTCATGAACGAGGATTTGCCTGCGGCGCTCAATTTTAAAAAAGGCGACACCGCCAACTACAATGTCGACATTGGCATCATCAAAGGATCGATGAAAATGTTGGTGATGGACATCGTGGCTGACGGCGTTTGGATTCAGCAACTTGTCGACCTTGGCTTTGCCGGCAAACAAGATATGCAACAGTTGATCGATCCGAACACGGGCGAGATCAAGAAGCTGATCGTAAACGGTAAAGAACAAGCACCCCATAAAGCCGGCAATGTTGAAGTGTTCGATTCGAAAGAAGACACGGTGACGGTTCCTGCAGGCACTTTCACCTGCCTGTACATCAAGGCAAAAGTAACGACCGATGGTAAAGCCAGCGAAGCTCAGCAATGGATAAACCCGAAGACAGTTCCTGTTTTTGGTATCGTTAAAATGATCACCGAGTCACAATTAGGACCCGTGACAGTCGAGTTGCTTTCGTTTAAACGTATGTAATGACGTTTTTTTCGATCAAGACTAGAGAAAAAGCCGCCCTATTTATGGTGGCTCTTTTTTTTACCTCGGCGATTCAGGCCGCAGGCAAAGTTGAAACTTACCAAGATCTCATCGAGAAAGCTTATAACCTTTCTTTGCAAAAAGATCGCCTCCAAGCCGTCAACCTTCTGGTCAGTGCTGCGCAAAGAGAGGCCAAAAAAGGGCAAATACCCAAAGAACTTCTGACGGCGCTTGAAGAAGTGTCGACCGTCTTTTACAGCGACAAAGCTCAACAGGCCTATGAGCTTGCGCTCTCACTTCGAGTCACGGACCCGGGCTTAGCCTCTGGTAAGCTGACCGAAGCTGCCCGCATGGAGCCAGACAATTTGCAAATTCTTGTCGAGCAAATGCGAATGCAAGTGGGCGCCGGCGACTGTGATGCGGCCTACCGGGCGGCTCAAAAGGCCACAGAAAGAAATCCGTTTGGAGAAGATTTGCGGCTCGCATTTGCCCAGGCCGCTCTTTGCGCAGGTAAAATTCAAGAATTTCACACGACTCGCAATACGATTGATCTCAAAAAAGCCGGCCGAGAAATTTTCTGGCTTGCGCTTGATCTCGAGCTCGCTCACCGAACGGGATCTTTTGGTAAAGGCCGCGAGTTGTCGGTTCAGCTTTCAAAAGTCGATGCGAGCTTTCCTGAGGCGCAGTATTGGCTGTGGAAGTTTAACCAAGGACTTAAAATTCCAGAAGAACGAGCGGGCACGAAGTATCTCACGCTTTGCAAGAGTATCAGCTCGCGTGCCGCCCGCCAATACCAGGCAGAGCCACGCCTCTGCCGTCGCCAATCTGAAGTTGAAGCTGAGATCAAAAAACCAATAGGCAAAACGAATGAATAATTGTTTCGCGATCTTGATGACAGGTTTCGTTTTTTTTAGTTTAGGCTGCGGCGTGCGCGGGCGCCCCTTGCCCCCCGAAAACCCGCCGCCATTAGGGCGAGGAGAGCCCAGCTTTAAAAAGGCGACCGAAAAAGTCGTTTTGCCGACAAAGAAAAAGCGCGAAGCGCCGGTCGACGACTGGAATGAATCCGAAGACCTTCAAGAGAAAGAGTAAGCATGAGCCCTCGATTGATGACCCGGATGTCCGGCGCTGGAAACACGTTTTTGATATGGAATGCCTTTTCAGCTGAAGTTTCAAAAGACGCGCGCACGGGCCTCACTCGCCTTTTGTGTGATAGCTTCACGGGCTTTTATACCGACGGCATGATTTTTTTGGAAAAAGACCCTTCTGGTAAAAATGATTTCGTTTGGGATTTTTACAACTCGGATGGCTCGGGTGCGGAGATGTGCGGAAACGCGGCTCGCTGCGCCGCCCTCTACTACCGGCATCGAGTTAGCACCGAAGCCTCGAATAAAGTTCAGTTTCTAACTCGTGCTGGTCAGATTCAGGCTGAAATCTTGGACTATCAATTCGTTGAAATCTTGATGCCAAAACTAAAAGAGCCCGGAAAGTTCATCGACATACAAAAGGGTAAAAAGAAAGAAGAGCTCTTTTTTATCAACACAGGTGTCCCTCACCTGGTCATCGAAGGGGAGCCTGATCTTGAACTCGCGCAAAAGCTTCGGCGCTCGCCCGAGCTTGGTGAGTCGGGCGCAAACGTGACGTTTGCCAATGAAATCACGCCTGGTGAAATAGAAGCCGTGACCTTCGAGCGGGGAGTCGAAAACTTTACGCTCGCTTGCGGTACCGGCGCGGTGGCGGCTGCTGCTTTTTCGATGGTTAAAAATCCACTCTTGCGTCAGCATGCAGTCGAGATGCCCGGAGGTTCTCTTCGTGTAGAATGGAAGTCAGATACGCAGGCTTTGTTAAGCGGCCCGACGCAGTTTGAGTTTGATCTCCAATTTCCTGAGGACACGTTATGAAAAACTTGAGGGCCGTCGTGACCGCTCTGCTCACCCCCTTTGACCAAGGAAAAGTCGATTTTGGGTCTCTCGAAAAATTGGTCGAGCATCAACTTAAAAACGGGGTTGAGGGATTCGTGATTAACGGCACCACGGCGGAAAGTCCGACACTGAAAGCCTCAGAACGCGATGAAATTTTTAAAGAAGTGAAATCATGGGTCCCCGCTCAGTTTCCGCTTTGGATGGGAACGGGGTCCAATTCGACCGAAAAGACGATCGAAGATTCTCGCGCGGCCGAAAGACTGGGGGCCGATGCGCTACTTGTTGTTGTCCCCTATTACAACAAGCCTCCCCAGCGGGGTCTGTTCGAACATTTTGTCAAGGTCGCCGGCGCAACGAGCCTCCCTAATTTTTTATACAACGTTCCTGGTCGAACCATCACTAGCCTTGAAGTTGAGACGGTTAAAAAATTATCTGAGCACCCGCAAATTGTCGGCATTAAGGAGGCCACCGGAAACATCGATTTGGCAAAACAGATCCGCGCGGTCTGCGGAAAAGAATTTATCATGTTGTCGGGTGATGACGGTACGTATGATGAATTTATGTCCGCGGGCGGAGATGGTGTGATTTCGGTCGCCACGCACGTCATTCCCCGTGCGATGAAACAACAAAAGGTGCGAGAAAACTTAGATTTGATCAATGCTCTTTTTTCAGAAGCTAATCCGATTCCAGTTAAAATGGCGATGCACTTGATGGGAGTGATTAAGTCACCCGAGTGCCGCCTCCCCCTTGTGACGTTAAGTCAGAATGCAACCGAGAAACTAAAATCAGAAATGAAAAAGAAAGGTCTGCTCTAAGTGAAAAAGACCAAACTTCAAGTTGCTGTGATCGGCGCCGGTGGGCGCATGGGACAAGAAATCGAACAGGCCCTCCTTGAAAGGCCAGATGCTGTTCCATTTGTTGGAGTCGTTCGCGAGGGTTCGATCAAGGGCTACCTCAACTCGGCAAGCTCATTAGCTGCTGAGCCTCTAAAAAAGTCGCAGGTTTGGATTGATTTCTCGACTCTCGAAAGCTTCTCGGCGAACTTAAAAGCCGCCGTCAAAGCGAAGAAACCCTTGGTTTCGGGGATCACCGGTCTCACAGAGAGACATCAGGCTGAACTGAAGCGAGCCTCGGCATCGATTCCAGTTTTATGGTCGCCAAATATGAGTTTCGGTGTTGCTGCTCTCAAAAAAGCGCTCGCCATAACGGCGGAACTTGAGGATTTTGATTTTCAAATCGAAGAGTTTCACCATCGCCACAAAAAAGACAAACCCAGCGGCACGGCTCTTTACCTACAAAAAAGTTTGGCGACTTATGTAAAGAAAGAGCTTCCTGAGCCCCTCGCAATTCGTGGTGGCGGAATTTTTGGCGTGCATAAAGTTTGGATGATGTCGGACGAAGAGACCCTTTGCTTTGAGCACCAGGCGCTGAATCGAAAAGTGTTTGCGAAAGGCGCGGTCAAGGCCGCCATCTGGTTGGCTGTGCAAAAGCCCGGTCTTTACACCATGGACGATTTGCTTAACGATTTATTTAACGATTTGTGAGAAGACTTATTCAAAGGAAATTAATGAACTATGCGCTAGCCGCAATTTCAACTCAGCTCGCCCACGGGACCACTGGTTTGCGTCACGCTTTGCGAGAACTCTCCCCGCTCAAGATTCAGCGGGTCTCGGCGATCTACCGTCGAATCGATGTGAGGACCGAAGGAACACTTTCGTCGGACCTGGTCATGGCCCTGCGTTTTGTGACGAACCTTGATGTCATCAGCGTGAAAAGTCAGTTTCGTCAGCTGTCCTCGGAGCTCCCCGCCACACGTCATTACCTTCTGACTTTCAACCATGACGTCATTTTGGATCCAAGAATGCCTTTGCCCCACCCAGATTTAGTTGACGACCCGTTGATTCTACATTGCGCCGCCGAAATTGAAGGCGGATTCGAACATCCAGTGCTTGGCCGAAGCCTGCAAGAGCTTGTAAAGTCTTCGCAACCAAGAGACGGAAAATCCCTTTTTGAGTTTCTCTCGCGCGGAGAAGCTTTGTTGTCTTAACCACCCGCTGTAAGGTCAAAACCGAAGAGCCCAGGAGATTCTATGAAATTTTTTATCGATTCAGCAGACGTTCAAGAAATTCGCACGGCGCATGAGCGTGGATGGGCTGACGGCGTGACCACAAACCCCTCGCTCATTGCAAAATCAGGCCGCGTGTTTCACGAAGTGATCAAAGAAATTTGCCAAATTGTTCCTGGTCCCGTTTCGGCAGAGGTAATCGGGACGAAAGCGGATGAAATGGTTGGCGAAGGACTTGTTCTCGCAAAACTAGCCGACAACGTTGTCGTTAAAATTCCGATGACGGAAGAGGGCCTTGTTGCCGTTAAAAAGTTGGCGGCTCAAGGAATCAAAACCAACGTGACCTTGGTCTTTTCTGCTGTCCAGGCACTGTTAGTGGCAAAAGCGGGTGGAACGATGGTTTCGCCATTCGTGGGACGCGTGGATGACATCGGCGCCGATGGTATGAGCTTGATCAGTGACATTGTTCAGATTTATGAAAACTACGACTTTAGCACCGAAGTGTTGGTAGCGAGTATCCGTAGCCCCAATCATATTCTACAATCGGCCTTAATGGGCGCACACATTTCGACAATTCCTTTTAAAGTCATGCAACAGCTTTGTCAGCATCCGCTGACCGACAAAGGTCTGCAAATGTTTATGGCCGACTGGCAAAAGGCCCAGGTGAAATGAAGCGAGCACTCAGAGCTGTTTTTGTCGGCGCGATGATTTTTTTCAGCGGTGGCTGCGTGACGGGCCACCTCATTAAAGAGGCGGACCGGTCGCTGCCCGAGATTAAAAATGCTATTTACGCGACGATGGGCCAGCCACGTGAGGTGGCAACGAATGAGCGCGAGTTTGAGTCGGTTTACTTTTCAAAAAAGAAAATTCAAAACTTCGACCCCGAGAAATCCAAAGAGCGAAACTACGCCAAAGTCACGGTCCTCGGCGATCGTCGCCCATACGACATTCAAGTGCAGGTTTTCCTGGAAGAACGGGTGAATGGCAATTACGAGGACGCCGGACTGGACGAGGAGCTCTCGGATCAAATTGCTGAAGAGATTAAAAAGGCCCTTCGAAAAAGTCGTGACCAACGCAACGTCATTGACGACTTCCGGGCTTTCTAAATACCATTTAGATATTCATGAATACTCACCAAAGGTTGTCAGGAAGCCGACCCGAATGGATTGTGATTATTTTCACAGTCGCTGGGCTTTTTTTGATTCCATGTAAAACAGCGCATCGAAAAGTTTTTTTCTTTGGTCAACCCTTGGTTATTCAAACGTCAAAGACGTCCCCTGCTCGCGTCGCTCTTCATGAAACTCTAGATCGCAGCTTTAAGCGTTCGTCGATGTTTAGTGACGACAACGAGCTTACGTCACCATCGATTAATTTGAATCAGTTCATCACTAAAAAGTCCGTCATCCGCGGGCAAGCAATTCGCTACAAGAAATTGGAGCTCGAGCCTCTGCAGCTACCTCGCGAAAGCGCGGTCAAGATTTTAGATGACCAAGCATTTTTAGATAGTCTCCCTGCTCCCCACCGCAAACGAGTGGATCTCGCGCAGGCAAGATCGGATACCCTCGCTCAGGATTGGACCATCCCAACGATTCGAGATGCGTTTGAAGAAAAAATTGCCGAGATCAAAACTCAAACTCAGCAAACTAGAAACGCGAACATCTTTGTTGCCGCCGCCGATAGCGAAGGCAACTGGACAAGCGAGGCCGAATCAAAAGCCAATTCGACGGCTGGCGTTGAGGCCGGAACCAAGCCGGCTTCGGCTTCGGCCTCGGCCAAACAAGAAGGGTTCTTGATCCAGGGTCAAATTACCATTCCCGAGAGCAGCGCGGGTGAAATTGTCATGGGGCCTGGCCACTTTATGGAAGTTCGCTGGATTGATGAAGGAATCGCAAAAGATCCGGGCCGAATTGATCTTCCGACAAGCACCTACAAGATTTCAGTTCCTCAGCTCACCGGCACCATCAGCGCCAAGATGTTTGACAAAAGTGGCCAAGAGGTCGCTTCGGGTCAGTTTCGTTTGAATCAAAACTTAGCTAGAAACCAACTACAAATGGCTTCGATTGATATTCGCCCTCGTAACCGGGTTTCGCGGCAATATTCTGATTTTTACGCGCAAGCCAATCAAAAATCGATGATGTCGGTCGCGAATCACCGAAAAAATCCCTCACCCGAGGTGATGGTCGGTGCTTTTGCCGAAACAATTCAGGCTGATGCCGACGGTACACTTAAAGTTGATGGCCTGGCAGAGGGCTCATGGAGCTTTCTAAGGACTAACGCCCAAGGATTTTATCCAACGATCAGCTTGGCTTCTGCAGGCGACACAGAATCAAGTCCCCTGTTTCCAGAAAAAATGATCAAAGCTTTGATTTCGATTGTTCGAGATTCGCGCGGCATTGGTCTCGGCGGCGAGACCGGCTCGATCATTTGGGGTCAGACGAAGTCCGCATTTGGTTCAGGCGGTTTAAAAGTTGAGCTTGAGGATCTTCCAGAAGCAAAAGTGGTCTACTTGAATGAGCTTTTAATTCCCGACGAGAGACTAAATGCGACAAGTTCAAATGGGTATTTTGCCTTTGTCGATTTGCCTCGGGGCTTTTATTCTTTACGGGTAACTCGGGGAGACAAGCAGGTGGCAGTGGCCAATGTCGAAGTTGATGACGGCGCGGTCTCACCTGTTGAGGTCCGCGAAACAAGTGAAATGCACACCACCGGAATCAAAGTCTATGACAGCTTCACGGGAAGTCCCCTCGGGGCCCGTGTTTCTGTTCAAAATCTTGAACGCGCACCGGATGTGATGGGGTACCTTGAAATTCAGACACCCAAATTGAATCACTTAAACTTGGTGCACGTAAATCCCATCGATATGCAGTATGCACCGGCCCTGTATGTTCAAAATTCGAATGAAGATTACATTCACTTACCGCTCGTCAGGTCGGATTGGCTCACGAGCGTTCGTGGATCACTCAGGCTCTCGGACTTACCGGACTCGGGAACTTTGATTGGGTTTGTTCCGGCGACTGGGTTTGAAGTTCACTTGACTCATTTACCCGATCTTGACCCTTCACAAGTTGTCTATTTCGATGCTCAGGGACAGCCCGTTCCATCAGGCGTTGCTGGTGGTGGGTTTGTGGTCTTTAATGTTCCGGCAGGCAGTCATTCGATTCTCGTTATTCCGCAAGATTCAAACGTTGCGCAAAGCAAGGTTATCCCTGTTGATTCGGGGACTTTGAATATTCTAAAATTCGACTTTTAAAAAAGTCGCCACGCTTTTCAAACGATGTGAATTGATCCAAACTTGTGCCACCCGGACTAAAGAGCACGAGGTCGCCGGGACGAACTTGTGAGAAGGTAAAATTAAGTGCCTGCTCAAGTCGTTCAAAGTATTCACCCGTCAGTCCAGAGCCTTGAGCTGCGCGAACTCCGCACTCACCAAAAAAAACAAAGTGTCGACGCGGATTCTCCAGCTTTTTTAAGTCGACCCAGGGTAAATTTTTGTCTCGGCCGCCAAGCAAAATGAAAGTTGTACCCTTCGAGAGGTTCGCAGTCGAATGCACGGCTTGCAAGACAGATTCGACTGTCGTTGCCTTGCTATCATTAATAAATTGAACGCCTCGGGTGTGACCTAAGTTTTCGAGACGGTGCGGAAGCCCGGAAAACTCCAGAAATCCTTCAATCGAAATCTCGGGCCAGCCGAGCTCTCTCGATAAGCGAATAACAAGAGCAAGGTTGTCATAATTATGGTGCCCCACGAGTTTTGCCTGATGAAACGGAAAACTTAAAAACTCGGGCGACATCGACGACGACCAAATCCAAGGTCCGTGCTTGTTTTCCGCGTAGCTGGGGAGATCGCCGCCGTGATGATTCAAGACAACCGGACCTGAGGTTTTTGAAATCAGGGTCCACTTTGTGTCGTAATAAGCTTCAAGGGAGGCATACCGCTCAAGATGATTGGGCGTGAGTGAGGTGAAGATCGTGGCATCGGACCTGAGGTTTGCAAAATTTTCGAGCTGGTAGCTTGAAAGCTCCAGCGCGATCCAATCAGCCCGGGCCCGACCCTCAAAAAGAGCAGAAACGTAGTCAGCGAGAGGAAAACCAAGATTTCCGCCGACAAAAGCGTTTGGCGCAAACTGACTGAGGCCTGATTGCAAGAGAGCGACGCAGGTACTTTTGCCAACGGACCCCGTCACGGTGATGACTTTTTCAGATTTTAAGAATGAAAACGCAATTTCGAGCTCGCTCGTGATTTGGCCCCCGGCTTTTTTAAAAGCCTGAATCCAAGCCGTTTGAAGCGGCACGCCCGGAGACACAATCAGGCTTTTAGGTTTTTTAGCCAAAAGCTGGACGTTGTCGTTGTCGCTAGCAGACGTGTCGCTCTTGTCGAAAGTCATGATCTGATTGCGAGGAATGCCATACTTCAGGAGCAAATTCAGGATGGCGCGCCCGGAGAGACCCATTCCGATGATGGCCGTCGGTAATTGTAAAGGAAAAGACATTTTCATTCGCACAAGAGCTTTGTATCATAGTCAGAAGATGTACACAGCAATTATTAGCGATCTACACTTGTGCGAGGCCGAACCGGTTCACCCGAAGTACCCGCTGTGGAAGAAGTTTAAGACCCGCGAGTTTTTCTTTGATCACACGTTCGCGCATTTCTTGAAACACATCGAACAAAAAGCCCAGGGTCAACCAATCGAACTCATTTTAAATGGTGACATCTTTGATTTTGACGGAGTCCTCGCCCTTCCTCACGAGCCTGCATTTCGTATTTCGTGGCTTGAAACTCAGCGCGGCCTTTTTCCAAGGCCTGAGCGCTCTCGATTCAAAATTCAGGTGATCCTGAAAGACCATCCGCATTTTATGAAGGCGCTTGCAGATTTTGTAACCCGCGGACATAGCTGCGTGATCGTGATTGGCAATCACGATCTTGAAATGCATTTTCCAGGGGTGCGTTCTGAGATCGAGGCGTCTCTCAATTTATCCGATGAAGCAAAAGGTCGATTTCGCTTTGCTGACTGGTTCTATATTTCGAACAAAGACACCTTAATCGAACACGGCAATCAGTACGATCCTTACTGTGTTTGCGAAGACCCGGTAAATCCGTTCCAGCAAGGTTACAACTTTAAGACGATGCGCCTGCCGTTCGGGAACTTAGCCTGTCGGTACATGGTCAACGGAATGGGCTTTTTCAACCCGCATGTTGAATCCAACTACATCATGTCTTTATCTGAATACGTGCGCTTTTTTTTCAAATATGTGATTCGGGCCCAGCCACTTTTGATGTGGACATGGTTTTCGGGCGCGATGGTGACGCTTTGGTACTCATTCGTCAATCGGCTTGATGAGCCCATTCGAGATCCCTTGCGCGTCGAGGATCGGGTTAACAGTATCGCCGAAAGAGCCAATGCTGAACCTCGTATGGTCCGCGAGCTCCGCGAACTTTTTGCTGTTCCGGCGACGAACAATCCCTTGTTGATTGCGCGTGAGCTCTGGCTGGACCGGGCCCTCCTGGTTCTCGTCGGATTTTTTATCATTTTTCAGCTGATGATTGTGATCCGGCAGCTTTTTGAGGTGTCATTCTTCTGGGCTTTTATTCCGCTCTTCATGTTACTGCCGTTCTTTATTTTTTACAGCAAGTCGGTCGCTTCAATGGCCTCAAAGTATAAAGAGCCCGATGAAAAGATTCTGTCGACCGCGAGTGCCATTACCCGTGTTCAGCGCATCGTTTATGGCCACACCCATATTGCGCGGCATGAAATGATCGGGGCGGTTGAGCACCTCAACTCGGGTTGTTGGTCACCTGCGTTCTCGGATGTCGAGTGCACAAAACCGGTGGGACAAAAGACCTTTGTTTGGATAGAGCCCGATCAGGAGGGCCGACGCGCCCAGCTCTTGATGTTCAAAGACAACACCTCCTCGGAGGCTCTGGCTGGAAACCGCATCGAACGACGTAAATCGAGTTAAACCTAGGTTCCGGCGGACGACGATGCGCGCCAAGGCTTCTTGTCGTTGTCAATAAGGGAGCCCCTATGTCACGCTGATCGTTCCCAGGAGGTTTCAATGGCAGACGTTCTTGTTGTGACAAGCAAAGTTAAGAAATTTATTAAAGAAAAAGGCGAAATGAATACTTCAGCTGAGACTGTCGACGTCTTGAGCAAAGCAATCGAAGCTCTCTGCGCTAAAGGCATCGAGAGTGCCAAAGCCGATGGCCGCAAGACCGTCATGGCTCGTGATATTCATATCGAACACCTGTAAGCGCTCCGGTTTCGACTCCATTTATTCTGAAAAAAGGCTGAGGTCCTAAGATCTCGGCCTTTTGTTTTTTACTCTTCTGGTTTCTTTGCCGAGAAGGCTAGGGCGTGGCTTGAAAACTGGACTTGGCAGCCGAGACCAAGTTGAAGATGAATTTCGTCAATGAAGACATCACGAAGGTTATCGAAGTCTACTCGAAGGCCGCCAATCAAAAATTTATTATTGATCCCAGTGTTCGCGGCAAGGTGACCTTGCTCAATCCCGAAGACATCGACCTGACCGAAGCCTTCAATCAAATTTCGGGCGCGCTGATGCTCAATGGCTTTTCGTAAGTTTATCAAGGTGATGTGATCGTGATCCGCTCGGCGCGCAATATTCAGCGCGATGGTATTGAAGTTCTGACTGAGCTTCCCCCGGCTCGTCCTGAGCGCATGGTCACATGGATCGTCACGCTCAAGAACGCATCCGTCGAAAAAGTGAACCGGGACTTGCGGATTTTGACATCGAAAGACGGCGAGATGTCGATCTTTATGGACACCAATCAGCTCTATATCAGCGACTTTACGTCGAACCTTTATCGCATCAAGAAAATTTTGGACCGCCTCGACCAACCCGTGCCTCCCGCAATTGCAAAAATTGTGAAAGAGGGCGAAGTCGACCGCAAGAAAAACAAGAGCGATCGAGTTGATCGCCGAGAGGCCAAGAGCCCCGATCGCCCTTAGGCCTCGGCGGCTTCGTTGCCCACGTGTTCAAAGGCTTTTTTTGTGTCTTCGCGCTGAGTATCTCGGCGCCTGAAGCGATCCATCAATAAGTACACGCAAGGAACAACCACCAAAGTCAGAACAGTCGAAACCAAAACCCCACCGATCAAACAGATCGCCATGGGACGCATGGTTTCGGACCCCTCGCCCGTTGCCGTTGCCGAGGGAAGAGCGGCCGCGATTGTTGCAACCGAAGTCATTAAAATAGGCCGAAGACGGACAGGGCAAGCTTCAATCAAAGCCGCTTTCGCCGTTTGCGTCCCACGGTCTCGAACCGTGTTGGTAAACTCGATCAAAAGGATCGAGTTTTTCTTCACGATCCCCATGAGCAGTAAAAGCCCGATCATCGAAAACATGTTGAGCGATTGCGAGGTCAAGAGCAGGGCAAAGAAGGCCCCGCTAAAACTAAACGGAAGCGCCATCAAGATGGCGACGGGATCGATGAACGAGTTGAACTGACTTGCTAGAACCATGTAGGCAATGACCAAGCCCATGACCAAAGCAAAGATCAAGCTTTGAAATGATTCTTTAAAAGTTTTTGAGCTTCCGCCTTGTTGAATCATGTATCCCGGATCCAAAATCTCGCGAGCCTTGGTCTCGACAAAGGCCATGGCGTCTTGCTGTGAAACCCCAGGCTTAAGATTGGAATAGATGCTGATGGCGCGCTGGCGATTTTTGCGAGAGATCGCTTGAAGCGCCTTGGTTTGCTCCTGCTTCACCATGGCGGGCATTGAAATCAAATTTCCACGCGTGTTGCTGACCACAAGTGAGGAAATCTCTTTCGTGCGATCGCCGCTATCCAGAAGTTTCACCTTAATGTCGTAGCGGTGACCTCCTTGTGGGAACTCGCCGGCTTTAACGCCCGCGATCAGCGCGTTCACCGTGGTTCCGATTTGTGAAATACTGACGCCGTGATTAGCCGCCGAGGTTCGCTCGGGGATGACTTGAATCTCGGGCATCCCCGCTTTAAAGTCAGAATCCACGTCAACCATGAGACCGCTTTTACTCATCTCTTCGCGCATTCTTGCCTCGAATTCGGCAAGCTTATCCCAGTCTGAGCCTAAAAGCGAAAACTCGACGGGATACCCGCGCCCACCCGAGAAGCCCTGCTGAGAGAGATCCATCAAAATAGGCCGCGTATCTTCAATTTTAGCGAGTTCAGGACGAATGACTTCCATAAACTGCTGCTGCGAAAGCTCTTTGCCCGACGCTGGATCAAGGCCCCGTTTTCCGCGATCCTTCAGGGTAATGAACATCATCGTGATGTTCGAATCTCCGGCACCGCCGCCAAAACCACCAACGGCCGCATACACTTTGTCAACTTCGGACCGTGCGCGGAGCAGGTCTTCGGCTTTCTTGCTTTGCTTGTCCGCATAAGCCAGGGATGTTCCAACTGGAAAAATAAGACGGGCCATAAATGAGCCCTGGTCTTGCGCGGGTGACATTTCTTTGCGCAAAAACTTGATCGAGAAAAACGACAGGGCCACAAAAACAAGAGATCCCACGATCACCTTCCACGGGTGATTCAGTGAGGCGCGCAGGCAGCGGTCATAAAACCGGATCAAAGCATGAAGTGAGCCCTCAAACGCCCGTCCGATCCGGGTCGTTCGTTCGCCATGATGAACAAAGGCCGCACAACGCATCGGCGTGATCGTCAGCGATTCAACCAACGACAGAAAGACGGCAAGTGAGATTGTAACCCCGAACTGCATGAAGAACTTGCCAATGATTCCGGACATGAAGGCGACAGGTAAAAAAATCGCAATAACGGCGGCCGTGGCGGCAATAGCGGCAAAGCCGATTTCACGCGCCCCCACAATAGCAGACTCGATCCTGCCATAGCCTTTTTCGTTGTACCTAAAGATGTTTTCCAAAACCATGATCGCATCGTCGACGACGATCCCGATGGCCAGAGTCAAGCCAAGCAACGTAAAGGTGTTGAGGGTGTAGCCAAGGAAGTAAAGCCCGATGAAAGATCCCAGGAGCGAAGTCGGGATGGAGAGCAAAACATTGAACGTCGCGGACCAACTGCCCAAGAAAAACCAACAAACAACAGAAGTTAAAATCACAGCCAAGACCAAGTGTTTGTTCAGCTCGTGCACCGATTGTTCGATGAACTTGGTGCTGTCAAAGTTGACAGCTAAATTAAGACCTTTGGGGAGCTGAGGATTGATCTCGTTAATTTTTTCTTTAACGGCCCTGGCAACGGCAACAGCATTGGTGCCCCGCTGTTTGCGAATCCCAAGACCCAGCGCGGGTTTTCCATTAAAGCGAGAAATGCGCCTAATTTCATCCAACCCAAAACTGATATCAGCGACTTGGTGGAGCCGAACAAGGTTTGTGGGGTCGGCGATCGCTTGGCCACCGCGTTTACTGATGATAATGTTTTTGAACTCGTCGACGCTTTTGGCCTCGCCCATAGTCCGAACATTGAATTGCGTTTTTTCGGTTTCGATAAAACCGCCGGGGCTCTCTTTATGCTCACCTTTGATCGCATCTAAAACATCGTTCACCGAAATGCTAAAGCGATTGAGATCTTGGGGGCGAACACGAACTCGCATGACTGAATCTGTGTAGCCACCTAAAAAAATATCACCGACGCCTTCAACCGTCGCAAATCGATCTTTGAGATAGTCGCGGGCGTATTGCATCATGTACTGCAAGTCACCCGTCTCTGTCGTGAGCGCGACCCACATAATGGGCTGATCTTCAGGATTTGTTTTTGAGATCGTCGGGGGATCAAGGTTATCTGGAAGAAGTCGCTGTGTGGCCGCGACCTTTGCTTGCACGTCTTGCAAAGCCAGATTGATATCGCGGTTCAAATCAAACTCGACGGTAATGCTGGCCGAACCTGTTTTGCTGGTAGAGCTGATCGTCCCAACTCCTTCAACAGTCATAAGGGCACTCTCAACCATATCGACGACTTGGCTCTCCATCACCTCGGGAGCGGCCCCATCGAGTGTGAACGAAACGGTGATGACAGGAAAGTCGACATCAGGCATTTGGCTCAGCCCCATTCGCGAGAATGAAATCAAGCCAAAAACCATCAAGCCAAACATGAGCATCCAGGCAAAGACGGGATTGCGGATCGAGAGATCAGAAAGACGCATAAAATCTCCAGTGAGAAATACTTGAGGCTCTAATATGGCCTTGGACTAGATTCTTTCCAAGCGAGAACTTGAGAGACCCGGAGCTACGAGTCTTTTGAAAAGCCTGTTGAAAGGCAATCATTTGATGAGAGCGTTCAGGCCATCCCAATCTAAAATTTGAACCCCCAGTTTTTCGGCTCTTTGCACTTTAGAGCCGGGGTCGTCGCCGACCACGAGGTAGCTGAGTTTGGTGCTGACAGAACCTAAGATCTTACCGCCGTTTGCTTCGATAAGCTGATGTACCTCATCGCGCTTCACGGGTAAGGTCCCGGTGACGACAAAACTCTTGCCTTCAAGAACGCCGCTCTCTGCGCGTTTTGGTTTTTCAAATTTGATTCCGAGCTCAAGCAGTGACTGGGCTTCTTTGACGAGACTTTTTTGCGATAACCAGTGCAGGATCGAGCTTGC
>JBKCUU010000113.1:0-59198 GCA_046318155.1 Bdellovibrio sp.
TCCACCAAATTTTTTGCTAGGATGGCAAAAGATTGTTTGAAATGGATTTTTAAGAGTATTTTTAACAACTTAAAGAAGAAGTTGTTCCGCAAATCTGATTTTCTCAAATCACATTAAATCAGGGGAAATCATGGTGTTTGCAGACATCTGTCGTAATCGGCTGTAGTTATCGAAACCGATTACTACAAAACTGGGAGGGCCATGGCGAAATTTGAACCGATTGAGTTTCAAGCAAAAAATGGCTCGACATTAGTTTTCAGAAATATCGAAGGAAAAGACGCTGAAAAGCTTCTTGTATTCAGACGACAAATTGCATCTGAAACAACAAATACAATGCAATATGTTGGGCAAGAATACCCTACAGTTGAGGAAACGGCAAAACGACTCAACGCTCAGCTTGAAGACAAAAGCACCATCAATGTTGGGGTTTTCGATGGAGATCACATTGTTGGATATTTGAATTTAAGAATGCCTTGGGGGGATCACCCTTGGGTTACTCACCTTGCGCAGTTTGGAATGATGATTTTGAAGACCTATTGGGGACAAGGCATTGGCAAAAAAATGCTTCAAGTCCAAGAGACACATGCGCAAAAAATTGGTGTTTCACGAATTGAGGCGATGGTTCGAGTTGCAAATGAGCGAGGTGTCACCTTATATGAGCGCTCCGGATATAAAATTGAAGGCACTCGAAAGAAAGCAGCATTTATCAATGGCGAGTTTGTTGACGAGTATTTTATTGCGAAAGTATTGAATGATCCGCTCGAGAACTGGAGACCACCAACACTTGAAACTGATCGTTTGATACTGAGGCCTATTGAATTGAGTGACGCTCCTGCAATTTTTGAATACGCATCAAATCCAGCGGTAAGTCTCTACACTCTCTGGGAGCCACATAAAACAGTTGAAGATAGTCTTGATTACATCAAAGACTATATTTTTCATTATTATGCACAAGGCGTCCCTGAACCTTTTGGGATTGCGCTGAAAAATAATCCACAAAAACTTATCGGTACTGTCGGCTGTTTTTGGGTTTCGAAAAGCGCAAAGTCGATGGAGCTTGCCTATGCAGTTGGTCAAGACCATTGGGGGCAAGGCCTAGTTGCTGAGGCATCAAACGCCGTGATGGATTTTTGCTTTAAGAAATTTGAACTTAAAAGAATCCAAGCTCGTTGCAAAACAGAAAATAAAGCAAGCGCACGCGTGATGGAAAAAATTGGAATGACCTTTGAGGGCACTTTGCGCTCCGCCGTTTATCATCGAGATCGGCATTGGGATATGCACTACTATGCGAAGGTGACATGAGTAAAATTTCTCTCGGACAAATTCAACGAATTGTAAATGATTACATTGGAGTAAATGGGGTTCTAAGATAATGGTTTTACCGAACGCGCGATTAGAAAGTTGGCCATCGGAAGAAATAATTGGATGTTTAGCGACTCAGTCGACGGCGCCAATGCCAGTGCACTTCTTTATAGCTTGGTCGTCACCGCAAAGGTGAATGGCGTTGATCCTTACAAAGCGTTAGTTAAAATCATCAAGGAACTACCGCTGGCGAAAAATATTGAGGATTTTGAACGCCCGGCCGATGTCATTTTAACACCTGAGAACCCTGTTTAGCAAAAAAGATTCATGGCGCGCTTACGCAAAGATTGCAAAAAAACTTGGTTTGCCTGAAATGGGCTTGATTCAAATCGCGCTAAAAGATTCTCTCGTGAAAGAGGGATTCGATTACGACGTGAAATTAGAGTCAGCATAGTTCAAAGACTAAGCGTGTAGTGCAAATTCGTGGTTTGACTGCGGAGGGGGGTTCAATTTTCATCGCCTTTTGTCGTTGTTGCCTGCTCCACGTCCTCGATGGGAAAACTCTTGGATGAGTTTTCAATATCCGGTGGTACGAGTAAGTCTTCGAGAAAAAAAGCTGAGAGTTCGGATCTTCCTGAAAGACCTGATTTTGAATAAATAGCCAACGACTGAACGCGAGCCGTCTTTTCAGCGGTATTTCGAATTTCAGCAATTTCCTTTAGGCTCATTCCTTTAAGCAGCAGAAAGGCCACTTCCTTTTCAGCTACAGTTAGCTTCCACTTTGATAGTTGTTGGTCGATTGCTTTGGAAAGGCCATCGAGATATTTTCTGGATTCAACCTTCCAGAGCTCAGCTTCCTTTTTGAAGTGATTGAAGTCCGTGATTTCTCTCTCTAGTCGATGCTTCAATTCAACAGATCCACGAAGGATATAGAAAACACCGAGCAAGGCAACGGCGGCAATAGAAGCCTCTACCAGTAGGTGCCATATAGCGACTCCTTCTTTTGAGTCGGTAAAAAGATCGAAGCCAACCATGACCGCAATAACGGCAAGCACAAAAGCAATAACAACTCTTTCTTTTTGATTCACACTGCGTCCCTCGAAATATTTGATGGAATAGAACTAATCATCATCTCCCTTTTCGAGCTTTGTTTCTTGTTCGTCGCCAGAGCCTTCATTCTGTGTTCCCTCGTTTTCTTCATTCTCGCCCAGTTGCAGTGTTGTTCCAAAAAATTGAAGAGATTGGGTTTGACTGTTGTAATTCTTAATTAGATTTAGTCCAAATGCTACTACGAGTCCAATGAGTAGAATGCCGAATATCGATTTTGACGAAGGAATCGTTTGGTCAATTGCTACGTCCGCTTTTCTTCCATCAATCATACTAAGGCCAATCATTTCTTGGAGGCGAATCGTGTGAAGGATAATTCCAGCTACATGTAGAACCACAACAATAATGAAACCATTTGCTAAAAGTTCGTGAACATCTTCGAACGTTTCCTTGTTAGGACCAGAGGTCATAAGATAGCCGGTCGTAGCAAGCCCAAGAGCCATCACCATCATGACAATTCCGGCCCAGCTAGAGGCTGGATTGTGGCCAGCCCATCTTCTTTTTTCGCCGACTAAAATACCTTTGAAGTAATTAATAAGGTCTATTGGCTTTAAGGCAAATCCCGAGAATCGAGCATGCTTTGTCCCGAAAAAGCCCCACAAAATTCTAAGGAGGACTAAAAAACCTAAAGTCAGTCCAGCGAGTGAATGGTAGTTAAACCAGACAGAGTCATCATCAATGGTCTTTGCAATTACAAACGCTGTTAAAAACAAACCAGCAAATAGCCAGTGAAAAAGTCTGGTTGGCAGGTCGTATACAAGGTGTTGTCTCATAAAAACTCCATTCAAAATTGAAAAAGTAAAACTCCTACTGCAAATATCGACCCAAATACAAAAGCTGTCTATGGACCGAATGACCTAAACCAAGTGAAATTGAATATTTGGAGGCTTATAGGCTATTCGGACAATTCACAAAGTATCGCTCAAGCCGATATTCTTGTTGAGCTTGGGACTTAGCCCATTGCAACAAAAGGAGATGTCCAATGAAAAATATGATTTTAGCTACTCTGATAGCCTTTGTCTCAGTTAGTGCACACGCGAAAAAGAACTGCACCGAGCAGCCAAAGGACAAATGGATGAAACAAGAGGATTTTAAGAAAAAGGCTGAGGGGCTGGGTTACAAAATCAATAAGTTTAAGCAGCCAGGTTCTTGCTATGAAATCTATGGCCTGAACAAAGACGGAAAGAAAGTTGAAGTCTATTTCAATCCAGTAGATGGGTCAGTTGTTAAAGAAGAAATCGACTAGATGAATATTTAAGGTGGGCGCGGTTTTAACCGCGCTTTTCTGCTTAGTTCCCGTTTGTAGATTCGCCGAACTGTAGCCGGGTGCCACCGTCCACGACCCGATGGACACCTTATCCCGCGACTGTGAAGCCAGTGTAAGCAACGGTTTCGAAAGGGACAGATCCCACCCCTTCGAAACCGTTGCTTACATATGTGTAGCGAGTGTGTAGATCATAACAGCCTGATTTTACTTATTCGGCCCGGAAAAACTTAAATCTTTCTCGCAATGAACTGTTAGTTGTTTTCTTGCCAGTGAGTTTATTCAGGCATGCATGTTGATAAAAATGCAGTTATTCCGATCTTATCCTTGAGCTGTCGATTGTCTGATCTAGTAGAGATTGCCAAGCACAATTCTGGGGTCTACAAATACATTCATGGACCGGAGTTGATCTTTGCCTGAAACGACTCCTGGCATGTCACACCTTTGAGGTTCTGTTATCGACAACTGAAAGTGCAAATGCGGCGGCCACCCGCCATTTTCTTCAGGCTGTCCAAGCCATCCCAAGAGCTGACCCGCTTCGAAGTTTTTCAAATCCAAAGCACCTTGAACTGAATCGTGACTGAGGTGACCGTAAAGAGCCCACAATTTGACTCCAGCAATCACGTGTTCAGTAATAATTGTGCCACCATAATCGCCGGAGCCAGCATTTACTGCCGCGCAAAAAACTGAACCCGCATAGAAAGAAAAGACCGGCGTCGCGGCAGGGGCTCCAATGTCGATGCCCATGTGAATATCTCGGTGTTCCTCTCCAGGCTTGCCAAAAAGATCAGCCGTGTACATAGCTGGTCGTCGCTCGTTGTATTTTCCAATTGAATACTTGGTCATTGGATTCGGAGTCGAGGCCTTGCTAAAATCCAGAATCTCATAATTTTCTGGCAAGCGAACGACAGGGTGGAATTTGATTTGCGAGAAGACTTCATTTAAATTCAAAAACTCGCTCCCCATGGATTGCTTAAGCTAACACCGCATCAAGTTTATAGCCATTTTAAAAATCGCGGGCTGCCTCGAAAACACTTCGAACAGCCTTTGCGGTATCAAAAATTTTACAGCGCAACGTTTCTCAAAATGCTCCGACGCTGTCCACTTCTCAATTAAGCGGAGGCTTATTGTCCTTGTCCCAGCGAGTAGCCTTTTTCGCCGTCGAAGAGATAAAGGTTCTCAGTTTTGATAACATCGATGCTTGTCTGGCTGAGCTCCCGCATCAGCATCCACAAAACAGCGTGATTGCTGATGCCTCCATCTTTCGTGAGCAATCGGCAGCGCCAATGATCTGTTTTGAATGTTTCTTTCATTCCCTGCGGATAAACTTTGACACCCCGGTTCGTGATCATTTGAAGAGTCAGCGGCAGATTGCGAATGGCTGAATTGAGTCTTTCCGCCAAAAGATCAGGGTTCCGATTGTCTTCCTGAACAAAGATATCAACCCCGACAAGCTCCTTCGTCGCGGTGTGCACAGTCCTCTTTTCATATTTGAGATGCAGGGGTGCTTCGTCAGAATATTGCGCCTTCTGGAGCCAATCAATTAACCAATTCTCTCGCGGCGATCTCCGTCGACGCCTACTTCTTTTTTTTGGATTTCTGGTCAAGCTCTTCTAGTTCTCTGAGCTCTTCTTCATCAAGGTCTTCTTCGTCCCAGTCGTCGTCGAATTCCTCCTCGTCGTCATACTCTTCACTACGATAGTCTTCGTCAGTTGCTTCGTCGTCGGTGTCTTCAGCGATTTCAGATTTTTGATTCTTTTTGAAAGCAGGACGCACGAGCTTGTTTGTTCGAACTCCAGGCTTAGCCAAAATCTCGACGTACACAACTTCTGAGCCATCCGCGATGACTTTGTCGATCTGCTTGCCGATGTCACCGGCTTTCACCACGAGGGCAGAGTCTGCATCTTTACCGCAGCGGCAATCAAAGTCCCAATAATCAACCCCCTCAGCAAGAGGCTTGCGGCGCTCACGGGCAAAGTACTTGTTCACATCGGCCTTGATGGATTCAAGGACGCGTGCGGGTTTATGCTTGTCGGACTTGAGGCTGAACGTTTTTTTCATAGGGGCATGGTCTAGCCTAAGTCCGCCGGTTTCGCAATGAGTTATCCAACTTACGTATTGCTGTCGTCATTTTTGTAATTCCAGAAAATAAAAGGCAAAACCCCAGCTCGCGCCCGAGGCGCAAAAAAGAAGAGCCGTCGCCTTCAAAGCCTGCAGACGCAGGGGCGAGCTCCCAATTGTCAAAATCAAGAATAACTTTGAGACGTAAGACGCTGCCACTGAGATTGCGAGCAGCCCACACAACAACAAAGTGCTTGAAGAGCCCGATTCGTGCATCTGAACATTGGCAATAATCGAACCATGAATTTCAAATAAAGACACAAGCGAAGTCAAAATGACAATCCCGTTCTTTCCAAAGTAGTTTTGTAGGATTTTTGAAATCGAAATGATGACAAGAATAAAGACGGCAAGTTTTAAAATAGGCAGAACCTCAAACTCTGAAATTTTGCTGGATTCGACCTGCCCATGAACTTGGCGTGATTGAATCAAAATCAATGCGCCCGTGGCGAAGAGGGGCCCTACAAAGATCAGAAGCAAAGGCCAGTGAACTTCAGATAAACCGGCGGTTACTAAAACCAGTCCTTCGATCAACATTGCACTCGTTGCAGCTAAAAACATCAGCATCGCACTGGCCGTCGAGGAGGTGCCGGTCAACTGACTTCGCCTTGCCAGTGATGCCGTTGTCGCTGTGCTTGAAACGAGTCCGCCCAAAAACCCCGTGAGCAAGGCACCTGTTCGTGCCCCGAGGTATTGCGCCATCAAAGACCCGAAGACTTGAACAACGGCCAAAGCAAAAATCATCGTCGCAACTTTTTTTGGATTCATTAAATGCCAAGGATCCAAAGGTGCCGCCGGCGCAAGCCAAGTCAGGAGCGCCAGCAGGGCAAGAGCCAAGCTTGGCTTCAACCAATGTTTTAATCGATCACTCATACGACTGTTCCAAACAAGGAGCCGATCGCGGCTGTTAAGGCCATCACAAGTGCGCCCCAAAACAAAACGCGGTGCGCAGCCAGCCAATATGTTCGGACCGGTGAGATTCAGGCAGCATCGAAGCAGGTTTCACGGCATCTCCTTGTCAAAGTTGTTTTACCA
The DNA here is from genome assembly GCA_046318155.1 of Bdellovibrio sp. Lineage (GTDB taxonomy): Bacteria > Bdellovibrionota > Bdellovibrionia > Bdellovibrionales > Bdellovibrionaceae > JAHBUS01. Next base: position 6,827 of record JBKCUU010000113.1, read on the forward strand.
GGTTCTCTTCAAGAGGGCATCAAATGAGGTCTCAAAGGCGTGCGGTGGTACCGCTCGTCTTCCGAGAAAGAGGTCGCGCTTTTGCTTTTAAAAGGGCTGAGTCTTAAAGAAATCGCGCAACTTCGAGAGACGGCAGAAAAGACGGTTCCAGCGCAATCCGTGGCCATTGACTCGAAATCGGGTCTCGCAGGCCGCTCAGAGCTGTCGGCCTTTTTTTTAGAAGATCTATTGGTTTCGCAAGCCAGGCCCTGATTAAAATCCAGCTGTTAAGCCGAGCAAAGCGATGGATTGCGAATTTTTCGCTGTCCCGTCTTTGGTGAAAACATCCTCGGAGCTCTGGTCCAGACGACCTTCAACTCGAAACGTCAGACCTGGTGTCAGCTTATTTTCAACAGTCAAAGTGTAGGTCGAAAGTCTTTGCCCATTAGGCAATGCTTCAGCCATGGCAAGGTTGTCTTTGTCATCTATCGATTCGATTCGACCAGCCACAGCCCACTGATCATTGAATTGATACTTCGAATAGACGGCGGCACCCGTCGCCATGTACTTGTCATGTTGGTATTGATCTGCATTGAAGGCAAAACTGAGCTTGTCCGTCATTTTATAGGTTGCGATCAGATCATAGACGGCCCGGTTTTTATTGGGAGTAGCTGCGTTCAAGTTTGTGGGCACCAAATCATTGCCAGCAATCACGTTGAGGTAAAGAGACAAACGGTCTGTCGGCAGCCATGCGATCTGTCCGCCATAACTTTTTTGCTTGTTGTCTTCATATGAATTGTTCCAGCCATTTGCGACGAGACCCATCACCGAAAGGTTATCAGATATCGCATACGTGGCCTTGGCACCCTGATGCCAAAAAGGAATGAGGTAGCCAAACATCACGCTTCGTGACGAATTCCAGTTGTCTTGCGTCTCGATGACCTCATATCCCAGATGGGTGGCAAAGCGACCAAATTCCAGGTTGAGCTTTTCAGTGGCTTTGTAAGCAACAATAGCTTGCTTCACGTGAATTTGCCCCGAGTCCGTTTTCGTTCCAGAAATAGCCTGCATGGCGGGCCCATAGGCGAGGTCGAGCGTTGTTGTTAAGTCGCCACTGACTTTTTGAACCTGAAACCGGGCGTAGCTCAACTGGAGATCGTCATGATAGTAATCAAAGACGTGATACTTGTTCTGAACCTGTGGTGCGGCGGCAGTTGGCGTCGCAGTCACTGGATCCGGGTTGTTTGAGTTGTTTGCGTAGTAAAGGTCTACTGAACCCTTAAAGCTCAAGCCCTCAAAACTTTTTACGATTTGCGCAAGAGCAGGACTATCAACTCCTGAATTCGCGACGGTCCGCTCTGGCAACGCTGGAGCCACGACAACATCAAGAGGAGTCGGTGCAGGGTTCTGGGGTGCAGCCACCGTAACGGCTTGAGCCGGGGGCTGAGGACCTAGGTCGCGGGCCTGCCGCCAGACTTTTCCTTTGAGAACAAAAGAAGTGCGGCCCCAGCCCTCGGCCTTACGAACAACGACGGCTCTATAATTATAGAGAGAACCACGGTAGGTCAGAACCGCTCTTGACCCCGTACACTTAATGGTAGGTTCGACCAAGGCCGAGGCCTCTTGGCAGCCGCTGAAATCAAATTTGGCTTTGAGATTAGAACAACTGTCTCCTTCTATCACAGATAACTTTCCACAAGTTTCAAGTCCCTGTGCATGGACACCAGAAAAACCGAATACCAGTCCGAATAAAAGTAGTTGCCAACGCATCTCCATCTCCTTGTTGCTTGAGGTCTGTTGAGCAGCTTTAAATGTTCGGCTCGAGTAGAAAAAGTAACCAATGAAGATTTCTCCATGGTCCCCGACCCTGGGCGTTTGGCTGGAAAAATCCGACCCATGAAGATTTCTCCATGTGCTAAATCTTGGTTCGAGTTTTTTCAAGCCGTCGCCGATTTCTGTGTCATGGATGAATTGGAACTGGAGTTAAAGGTCGGATTTCTCGAAGAGGCTGCGCAGCTTTTGCAAGATGCAGAGCAGTGCTTTTTGCAAATCGAGAGTTCACCTGAGGACGCCGAAACAATCAATCAATTGTTCCGTCTTGCCCATAATCTCAAAGGCAGTGCAAAGGCGGTAGGATTTTCTGAGCTGGGCGCCTTCACCCATCTTATCGAATCTCTCTTGCTGAAGATCAAAAAGACCGAAATCAAAGTCAACTCGTCGATCGTGGATTTACTTTTAGCCTGTAAAGATCAACTGCAGGTGATGATAGATGGTCTTAAAGCAGATCTCAATGCCAGTTTTGATTGCTCAGCTCTTAATCAACGCCTCGAGCTGGCAATGGCAGAAAAAGAAGATAAAAGTGCACAATTTGCTGAAGCGATAGAGGTAGTCGCCGCCGACCAATCTTCTCCTCAATTTCATGAGCCTGAATTCGCTGAGCAAGAAGAATTGGTCGAAGAAGTCATTCTCGATGTTCCGTCTGGCGATTCGCCAGGTTTTGAAGAAATTTCTGACGAGGGTCCATTAGAAATGCCAGCAACTCTTGCCGTCGACTCCATCGCACAAGAGACGTCTCTGACGACGAAGCCGGCCGAAGTAGATACGACCGAGAAATCAAAATCAGTTACCGGGGTTGTTGACGAAAGCATTCGCGTGAGCCTGAACCGCGTGGATCAGCTGATCAATTACGTCGGCGAAATGGTGATCTTACAGTCTGTCTTGATGGAGCAGTCCTATAAAGGGGATCTCGCAAAGATTCGAAAGACCGTTCACCAATTGGGAAAAATTTCGAAAGAGCTGCAAGACGTATCGATGAGTTTGCGAATGGTCCCCTTAAAAACAACTTTTCAAAAAATGCAGCGTATTGTTCGCGACACTTCGCAAAGTTTAAACAAGGTCGTCACTTTGAACTTGCAGGGTGAAGAGACCGAGGTCGAAAAGACCGTTCTTGAGTTGATTGGCGACCCTCTTGTGCACTTGGTTCGAAATGCGGTCGATCACGGAATTGACTCTGCCGAGGAGCGGGCCCTGGCTGGCAAAGCCAGCTCTGGCACCGTGACTCTCCGTGCTTACCACCAAGCGGACTCCATTGTTTTAGAGGTCATCGATGATGGCAAAGGTATTGATGCTGACCGACTGCGTACCAAGGCCGTTGAAAAAGGGATTCTTAAGGCCGGGCAGGTCATCACAGACAAGCAAGCGATCAATCTTATTTTTCATCCCGGATTCTCGACCAAGCAAGCCGTCAGCGACATCTCGGGTCGGGGAGTGGGCCTTGATGTCGTCAAAACAAATATTGAAAAGCTGCAAGGGACAGTCGAGGTTTCGACCGAATTGCACAAGGGTTCAAAGTTTAGGATCCAACTTCCTCTGACTTTGGCAATTATTGATGCCACCACTGTAAAACTCAACGACCAGCGTTTTGCCATTCCGATGGCGCAAATTCATGAATCCGTCCAAGTTAAGGAATTAGATATTCACAGCTCTGTTAATATTGGCGAGATCATTAACTTGCGCGGGGAGAATCTCAAAGTTTTTCGTTTGAATAGTCTCTTGGGAATCAAAGACCAAGGAGCCGCACACCCTCGTATTTTGCTGGTTTCGCGGATCGATGAAGAGGCGTTCGGCATTCTCGTGCATGACATCTCGTCGATGCAACAAATTGTCGTTAAAAAACTAGGTGCCGAATTAGTCAAAATGGTTGGGGTAACCGGCAGTGCAATTCTTGGTGACGGAAAGCCCGCTCTGATTCTAGATCTGCCTCGCCTCATCGCAAGACCAATTACTGGTTCAACTTTGAAATCTGTTTTACCCCCCACAAGGATGGCTACATGAGTAAACTAGAGGACCGCTTTCTTTGTTTTCGCTTGGAAAATGAAGACTATGCAGCTCCGCTTCTTGAAGTGAAAGAAGTGTTGGGCATTCCTGAAATCACTCCGATTCCGCAAATGCCGAGTTACTTTTTGGGCATTATGAACTTGCGAGGACAAGTGATTTCGGTCGTTGATCTTCGCTTGAAGTTTGGTCTAAAAGCCAATCGCCTGGGCGAAACCTGCATTATCATCTTTGAATACCCTGCGTTTTCGGTAGGAGTTGTCGTTGATGAAGTCAAAAGTGTTCTATCACCGCAGGCTGGAGAGCTTTGTGCTCCTCCTGATACGCAAAAGTCTAAAAAGGTCGATTTTGTCACCGGGATCATCAACCGCGGCGATCAGATGATCTTGACGATCGACGTGGTTAAAGCCCTCGATCTTAAAAACGAAGCAATTCAAAATAATTTATCGCGAAGAGCAGCTTAAAAGGAGCAGGGATATGTTCAAAAAATGGTCTTTCAAGACAAAACTACAGGTTGCGATTGGACTCTTGAGTTTCTTGTCACTCGGGGTAGTCGGTCGACTTACCTACACGCTAAATCATGACTTAACTCAAAACAAAATTCAACTGCTCGAGCGATCAGCGGAGGCTATTGCAGATAAGGTAGACCGTAATCTGTTTGAGCGGTATGGAGATGTGCAGGCATTTGCCATGTCTGAACCAGCGCGCAGTGGTGATCCGGCAAGAATCACAAATTTTCTTAGGGACATGATGGGAGCGTACGCGCCTGTGTATGACGTCATGATGGTGCTCGACCGTAAAGGAAGCGTCATTGCTATAAATGCTGTCGATAAGAACGGCAAACCTTTAGATCCCAAGAAAATGCTTGGCAAGAACTACGCCGACCAAGATTGGTTTAAAGCAGCCGTCGAAGGAAAAATTCCAGTTGGGACAGCCCATTATTCGGATCTGCGCATAGATTCAGACACCGCTAGTTATGCCTCTACCGACGGTAAAGTCATGATTTTCACCTCCCCAATCCGAGACGAATCGACCGGAGAAATCCTTGGGGTTTGGTCGAATCGAATGAGTTGGAAAGACGTCGTTGAGGACATTGTTTTCAAGGAATCTGTCAAGCTCCAGGACGAGCGCATGCCTGTCGTAGCAGCCTATTTGTTATCAGCCGATAGAACCTATCTTGTAAACAAAGACCCAAGCCAAGTTTTAAAGGGAAAATCTGATTCAGTAGAATCATTTTTATCAAGCAATAAGGACACGGGAAGTTTGATTCGTGATGACAATGATCAAATCAAAGCTAATGCGATAGAAGCTTTCGCAAAAGCAAAAGGATACATGACGTACCCGAGCCAGCCATGGGTTTACAGTCTTCGCGTCCAGGCAACCGATAGCCACGTAACCTTTGCGGTTTTTTCATCGTTGTTTGGATTGTGTATGATTTTAGCAATGGCGGTTCTCTCAATCGTAGTTGCTGCGCGAACCGCAAATACTTTAGAAAACATAATCGAGCGATTACGAACAGGGTCCAGCGGTGTCTCGAAAACTGCGTCGGATGTGACCAACGCGGCTTACAGTCTGTCGGAGGCATCAACCCAGCAAGCCTCGGCTCTGCAAGAGACGGCTGCTTCGATCGAAGAAATCAATGCGATGATTAAGAAGAGTTCGGACAACTCGCGCCGATCGCAAGACTTGTCGGAACAGGCATCTGAGATCGCCAAGCGCGGTAAAGATTCCGTCGAAAAAATGTCCCTGGCGATCAATGAAATCAATGTCAGCAACGAAGCAATTCTAACTCAGATCGGCGAGTCGAACAGCCAAATTAGTGAAATTGCGCGTGTCATTGCCGAGATCGGAAACAAGACAAAAGTCATTAATGACATCGTCTTTCAAACTAAACTTCTGTCCTTCAACGCCTCTGTCGAAGCAGCCCGAGCGGGTGAGCATGGTAAGGGTTTTGCTGTCGTCGCCGAGGAAGTTGGAAATCTGGCCCAGATGAGTGGAAACGCAGCCAAAGAGATCTCAGAAATGCTCGCAGAAAGCATCAAGAGCGTCGAAGGCATCGTCGAAAACACAAAACAAAAAGTCGAACGCTTGATTTCTGATGGCCGCCAAAAAGTGCAATCCGGAATCGTAATTGCTGATCAGTGTGGTACTGTTCTTAATGAAGTTGTCGATAACGTGGCTGAACTCAATACCATGGTGACTGAGATTAGTGTTGCCAGCCAAGAGCAATCTCAGGGGGTCAATGAGATCACGAAAGCCATGAATGAGTTAGATCAGACCACTCATGCCAACGCGACAACCTCACAGCATGTGTCTGGATACGCGACAAGCTTGTCCGAAGAATCAAAAGACATGAATGGAATCGTGGTCGAACTTTTGGCAGTGGTTCAGGGCGTAGACGACGCGGCGGACCGTGAGCCAAACTCAGCTAAAGCGGGAGCGGGCAACCACAACGTCGTCCAGTTAAAGTCGAAGCATAAAGAAAACAATCAGGCGCCAGCGGTAAAACTTCTCAAGAAAGCATCAGGCGATTCGATGCCGAATTCCGAAGACCCCCGATTTAAGGATGTGTAATTTTGAACCACTTGCGAATTAAACTAACCGATGTCCTCCTTGAAGAAGTCGTCAGTGCCGTTTCTCAGCGGACCGGCAATATCATAGGCCAAAAGCAGATCAAAATGATCGAGTCGCGCTTAACAAAACGCGTGATGTCCTTGGATTTAAAAAGCGAGGCGGAGTATTTAGAATATTTCAGCAAGAACCGAGCCTCTGAAATCGAAGAGTTGATTTCAATCTTGACTGTTCATCACACCTATTTTTTTCGAGAATTCGGTCAGTTTGAGTTTTTAGAAAGTGAAGTTCTGCCACAGTTAATCGCGCAGTGTAAGGATCTAGGCAAAAAAAAGATTCGAGTGTGGTCTGCCGCTTGTAGTCGCGGTCACGAAAGCTATTCGCTTTTTATGTTCATCGATCAGTATTTGAAAAAGCACGCTCCCAACTTAAGTGTTGAAATCTTGGGGACAGATGTGGACCGCGAGTCTGTCAAGATCGCGGCCAACGGTGTGTACCCCTGGGATGAGGTCAAAGAGATTCCCATGGGCTACATCGCACCCTATTGGGTACGGGGCAGTGGAGAGATCGCGCGTTTTGCAAAAATAAAAGAAGCTGCGCGAAAGGCCTGCACGTTTAAACAAAGCAACTTGATGGAGACCGCCGGCTTTGCAGCTCATGGCCAATTTGATCTTATTTTTTGCCGTAATGTTTTTATCTACTTTCAGGCTGACGACATTCAACGAATCTCGGAGGCACTCGCGAGCCAGTTGGTTTCTGGAGGTTACTTTTTTGTAGGTCTTTCTGAATCCTTGAAAGCAAGTCCGCGAGGGTTGAAAAAGCGCGGGCCTTCGATTTATGGCCCAGAAGCCCCAATTGCAAAACCTGTCAGCAAAAGTCTCGTGGCCGCGGCTCCCAAGCCCGTTCGTGTTTTCTGTGTGGACGATTCGCCCGTGATCTTGAAATTACTGAAGGCTGTTTTGACAACTCAATTTGGTTTTGAAATCGTGGGAACAGCCGCAAATGGGCAAGAAGCAGCTCAGGCGGTCGAAAAAGGCCTTCAGTTTGATGTGATGACTTTGGACGTTCATATGCCGTTGATGACGGGGGTCGAATACCTCGAGCAAAAACTGACCCCGAGCCATCCGCCCGTGGTGATGCTGACATCTGCGTCTCGCGACAATATGGACTTGGCTTATCGTGCTATAGAACTCGGCGCAAAAGACTACATCGAGAAACCATCACTAGGCGACCTGACAGCCCGAGCTGATGAGATTCGATCAAAGTTGAAACTGATTTCGCAACAAAAAGAAAAAGCGCCTCTATCGAAAGAGGCCTTGCATGTCGAGAAGACATTTAAAACATCGATGCAAGTTCAGGATTTTTCGAAAAAGCTGAACGTGGTTTTTGCGACTGAATCAAAATTCGCAGAGCTGATGGGTGTTTTGTCAGACTCGCACTTTGACAGGGTACCATGCGTTATCGTTTCGTTAGACGATGCGGCGGGGCAAGAAAAGCTATTTGAAAAGTTAAAGTCAAATCGCAGTCTCTCGCACAGGCTAAGTAAGCTTGGTACTCCGATATCAGCGAATAAAATTCAGTATGGTAGTTTTCAAGATTACTACAAGAACTCTTCGCTTCATTTCGCAGAAATGACGATCTGTTATAGCGTTCTTGCAAATTTGAACCGATCCTCTTGGGCACAGGCGCCGAAGTCGACGCCAATGCAAATTCTTCTGAGCGAAGACTTGGACCGAAGTGTTTTTTTAAAACACTTGTCCCAAGTCCATGTCTTGCCAACGACCAGTTTCGCCTACATGTCGAGTGAGTTTTTCGGAAGGATAGCTTTCAAAAAAGTGGGATAGCGCCATGCTAAAAATGAACGAAATTGTTCAGGTTGAGCCGGGAGTTGCTTTATCTGGTAAACTTGAAAGTGAGATCTTGATTTGTCTCCAGTTCGAGCAGAGCTCCAAGATCTATTTTCTTCAAACGGAACTCACCAAGGCTGGTCGGGAGGCATTAACTCAGCTTTCAGGATTGATCAAAGAGGGTTGTGAGATTCGGATTTTGTGCCGCGACGAACATCGCCAAGCACTCGAACTGTTTTTTGCCCAAACATCAGCGAATTCGCAAAAAATGACGACTTTTAAGACCCGAAGTGAATGGCGATACGACTCATCAAAAAAATCTTTGAAAGCGCTCGTCGATTCTAAAATCAGGGTCTTGATTGTCGACGATTCAAAAACTATAAGGAATCTTCTTGAAAAAATCATTTCAGCAGACGCTGGTTTTGAAGTCGTCGGAAGTATCGAAGATCCTCGCCTCGTCGCAACGGAGCTCGTCAGACTGAAGCCAGACGTCATGACCTTAGATATTCATATGCCCGGTATGACAGGCGTTGATGTGTTGAGAAAAATTATGCCAGTCACACCTGTGCCTACCGTTATGATTACCTCTGTTGGACTTCAAGATGGTCGAGAGGTCTTGACGGCACTGGAACTCGGAGCCGTTGATTATATTCAAAAGCCATCCTTTCAGGAACTCAGCGCTGTTGCTCCGATTTTGTTAGAAAAGTTAAAGATCGCCTCTGGCGTTCGAATGCGGTCGCGTCATATTAGAGCCAGGCAGTCCACGGCGAATCCGGTCGCATTTTCCGACCTCAGTTACGATCGACGTAAAGTCATTTGCATCGGATCTTCTACCGGGGGAACAGAAGCCATTCGTGCTATTTTTCGATCGATGCCGAAACAGTTTCCGCCGATTTTAATCACGCAGCACATTCCAGCACTCTTTTCTTTGGCGTTCGCAGAAAGCTTGCGACGAGAGTTTGGCTTTAAGGTTTTTGAAGCTACTGACGGACAAGAAGTACTGCCAAATCAGGTGCTGATTGCGCCTGGGGGAACTCAAATGGAGCTGATGTTGAAAAACGGAGTTCTGAAGGTGCGTGTTTTTGATGGCGAGCCAGTGAATCGCCACAAGCCATCTGTGGATTGCCTGTTTCATTCGGCGGCTCTGCTTCTTGGTAAGCATGCCGTGGGAGTCATCCTGACCGGGATGGGTACGGATGGCTCGCATGGACTTTTAGATATGCGCAACGCGGGCGCTTTCACATTGGCGCAAGACCAAGAAACTTCGACGGTTTACGGCATGCCGCGTGTCGCCTTTGAAATAGGCGCGGTCGTCAAGGTGATGCCCTTGGACCTCATTGCCGGCGGAATGCTCGAAGCATGCAAGTTGGCTAAAGCGAGTTAGCCAACTTGGCAGCACCGGCTCTTTGATCCAAACTAAATCTGTAACCAGCACCTGCGATACTTTCAATACAGTGAGAGAGTGGTCCCATTTTTTTACGTAAGCCATAGATGTGAGAGTCAATCGTGCGATCCAGAATATGAACATCTTTATCCCACAGCACTTTGACAAGCTCGGAGCGCGAAAAAACCTGACCTTCGTTTTGAACCAAGAAGCTCAGAATTTTGAACTCCTTAGATGTTAAGCCAAGATCGTGAAACGTCTTGTTGGCGCGGCGTGATGCGCGAAGTAATGACGTGTTGATCAAGAGATCACCACGAATTCGGACGTCTGAGCTTGTTCGGCCAGCCTTTTTTAGGCGAACTTCCACCCGTGCACGAAGTTCAATCGGATTAATGGGTTTAACAAGATAGTCATCTGCACCAAGACTAAACGCAGTTAACTTCGAGCTCAGTTCTGATTCACGCGTTAAGAAGAAGACGGGTGTTTCGTAAGACATCCCTGCTGCTCGTAAGGCATCCAAAATTTTGAACCCGTCGCCATCAGCTAAAATGACTTCCAAAATGACGAGATCGAACTGAGCCCCGCGTGCTTTTATGATGCTCAAGGCCTCCTGATACGAGGAGATGCCAACCAATTCAAAATTTGTATTGGCTAAGGCGCGTTGGACGACTAAGCGACATTCCTCCGAATCCTCAACGAGCAGTACCTGTTTCAATTATCCCCCGAAAATATCGCGTCCAAATAGTCTAATGTGAACCCTCCGAAAGTGAAAAGGCCAGTCCTGAAACTCTGAACGACACCACAAGTAATAGCTCGGCCTAGGTCATAGAGATGGCAACTCATCTCTGATTCCAAACGCTTTGTCAGAGCTAGACCATCGAGAAATCTCCATGAATCCTTGATCAAAGCTTCATGATCAAGATCTATGCAAAGATGCGCGAAGTCTCGATAATAACAGAGCAGTTGTCTTTGCTCTTATTTTTGATTTTGAGTGTCCAGGAGGACCCGATGTTCGACCCCGCAACCCGAGTCCTTGTAGTCGACGACATGGGAACCATGAGAAAAATAGTTTCAAAAATCTGTAAAGAACTTGGTTTCACCGATATAACTGAAGCCGTCAACGGCGCCGATGCGTGGCAAAAAATTTCAGAAGCAAAAGTACCATTCAATTTGGTGATTTCAGATTGGAACATGCCGCAGTCATCGGGCCTCGATCTCTTAAAAAGGGTCAGATCTGATTCACGATTCGCAGGTACGCCATTCGTGATGGTCACCGCAGAAGCGGAGCAAAGCCAAATCGTAGAAGCTCTTCAAGCGAAAGTAAATGGATACATCATCAAGCCCTTTACGACCGATATGTTGAGGGAGAAGCTGGCCAGTATTTACTCGAAGCTCCAGACCGGAGCCAAAAAATAGGCAGTAAAGATGTCCATGAAAACGACCCGCCCGCAAATTTTAGTTCTTGGTGATCCCAACTGTTTTAGGGCAAGGCTCGTCGATATTTCAGCAGTAAGTGATGTGACATATCTAAACTACGGTAGCTTTGAATTGGGTGAAGAGTTCAAACTCATCCCATCCTTGATTATCTGTGCCGCGCCACCGGCCGAAATTTCGATGACCGAACTGGCTCAGAGTATACGAATGAATTACCTCGAAGAACCAGTTTACATTGTTTTAGAGGAAAGAGAAAAGTTCCATCGAACCAACCTCCTGAAAAATGGGTTCACCGACGCTTTCTTGTTTCCGATCGACCGATCCTTATTTGAAAAGGCAGTAAAGCACGATATCGCGGCCGCTTCTCAAGGAGCCCTCAAAGTCTATCGCAATATCCAGCTTGTAGATATCGAACCCGGGACTAAGCTGGGATTTGACCTTTATTTGCACCTGCCCGCGAACAATAAGCACTTAAAAATTGTCGCGGCACAGGACTCAATGAACGCCGAAAAAGTTGAAAAACTTCTTAAAAATCAAATCAACTCGGCCGCCGTTGCAGAGAGCCAAATAGGGGATTTTTATAAGTACAGTGCCGAACGCCTCAAGGCCCTCGGAAAAAAGGACACTGTATCTGAAACTGAAAAGCAGGAACAGCGAGAAAAGGCTGTCCGGACACTCTTATCAGGAATTTTTGGACAAAGCTTAGATGTTGAAACGATCGATGGTGGCCGTGGTCTCATGAAAGACTGCAATGAGATTGTAAAAGCCTACATTGGTGACGGAAATGACAATAGTTGGTATGAAAGGTTTTTAAAAATTTCGATCTCGGCAGGATCGAGTTACAGCCATGCAGAAAATACCGCCGGACTCGCCTGTATGTTGGCGATTGGCATGGGCTTAAAAGATATTGAAGATATTGGTTTGGCAGGACTGCTTCATGACATCGGAGTTTCAGACCTACCGCCCGAGGTCTCAGGAAAAAGTGAGGCAGAGCGCAGTCTCGAGGAGCAAGCCATCTACCAAAAGCACCCAGAAAAATCTATTGACCTCATTAAGAGCAAGAAAATGATTGTGTCAGAAAAAGTAATCAAAATTATTCTTCAACATCATGAGCGATTTGATGGCAAGGGTTACCCCAATGGCCTCAGTGGTGCCAGGATATGTGCAGAGGCCCAAATCCTGCAAATTGCAGACAAGATCGCGAAAATAATCGAGGTCACTCCAGGGCGATCTAAAATTGGAACTCGCGAGGCGGCTTTAAAGATTCTCGAAGACAATGACCCCGTGTCGGGTCGGGCGATGGTTTCTCATGAAATTGCGACAAAAATTAAGTCACTTCTGCTGTAGAAGTGGGAGGGGCCAGGTCTCCAAAGGACCCGTCATGGGCGCAGGCGTTACTTCGCCAGCTCTTCTGCAAAAATCTTTTCGGTGATTTTCCAAAATTTATCTTGTTTTCTGACAATCACAAACGAAGGCAATCGAAACAGACGCTGGTACTTGATGACTTCTTGCGGAGATGTCAGTTCGACGGCCAGTTCAGGCCGGCGCAAGTGCGAACGTAAAAAATTAATGTTAAATTTTTTGATCGACGATGGGTTGTTGAAAAAGTGAGCCTCGCTCACATACTCGCCGTTGAAATCGTAATACCTGATTTCAACATAAGAGTTTGAGTTTTTGTCTTTGCGTTCTTCAAAGGTAATGCGATCAGGAGTTAGGACATGCGCATTTTTTGATAACTTAGCTTGCTTTAGCTTAGCATCAGCATCGATCAAGAGAGCATCACACTTTTCGCATTCGCGGCCCGTGACATCATTCTCAGCGCCACATTTGTGGCAAACTTTGAATCGAAACCGAAACCCACACGGCGTAATCTCATAAGTTTGCGGATCCTGCGAAGCGCCCTTACATTTGCGGCCATAGTGCTCAAGCACAACGCCGTCATCATCGGCGTAGCCCCAAAAATGATTTTCAAACGAGCAGGCGGGGCAGGGTACCAAGACCTGCACGGTGTCTTTCGCGGGACGCTTGTCGCTGATCTCAGGTGCATAAAGATCATGTCCCATGCCCGTATAATCCAAGATGTAGCAATCTTTTTTATCAGGCGATAATCGCAAGCCGCGTCCGACAATCTGCTGGTAAAGGCTATTCGACTCTGTCGGGCGCAAGATAGCGATGACATCCACGTGAGGGGCATCAAACCCTGTTGTCAGAACCGAAACATTGACCAGGTACTTAAATTTTTTGAGCTTAAAGTCATTTATGATTTGGTTTCGCTCAGCAATATCGGTGTCACCCAAAACAAGGCGTGCATCTTCGGGAGGAAGGTAGCTCATGATCTCTTCGGCGTGGCGGATCGTGCTGCTAAAAATCATCACGCCTTTTCGGTCATAGCGCGCTGTAATGTCGATAATATTCTTAATGATAAAAGGAGTCAGACGCTTTTGGCTCTTGAGAACCTCTTCGACTTCGGCTGCTGTAAAAGGACGGTCGTTATCGGTCAGCTCCGAAAAGTCATAAGACGTCACGGGAATATCGACCTTCACGGGGACGGTCAAAAAGCGATTCCGAATCATGTACGACAGAGGCAGCTCAAAAACACATTGCTTAAAAAAGCGCTTCTTGTCCGTCTTGATCTCGCCGATTTGGTTATACTCATAAATCCAGCCGAGGCCCAGTCGGTAAGGCGTTGCCGTCAGACCTAAAATGCAAAGCTCGGAATTGCGCTCAAGTAATTTTTTGATGACGTCTTGGTACTGCGTACTTCCTTCTTCGGCCACGCGGTGACATTCATCAATAACTAGGAGGGAAAAATTGTTAAAAAAATCATCGGGGGCCCGAGCAACCGATTGGACGCTGCCAAAGATGGCCTTTTCGTCCCAATCTTTTTTGCCGAGGCTGGCCGAAAAGATCCCCGCCGAGAGTCCATAGCTTTTGTACTTCTCATGATTTTGCTCGACGAGCTCTTTGACGTGAGCCAAAACCAAGACCCGCCCTTTTGCAATTCGGGCGAGCTCTGCGATAACCAAACTCTTCCCGGCTCCTGTCGGCAAGACGATCACCGCAGGTTGACGCTTCTTTTGAAAATACTTGACCGCATTGTTCACGGCCTGCTGTTGATATTCTCGAAGTTCGTACATGCGGCTATTTTATGATGATTTTGACAGAGTTTTGCACCTTAAAAATGAGTTTCAGTTTTCTTAACTTCTATGAATAATAGAGATTATCATGAGTGAGCTCAAAATTTCTCGAATTCTGCATGCTGGTTATGTTTTTGAACGTCAGAACAGACGAATCGCTTTTGACCCAATTTTAGAGAACCCTTTCAGCCAAAATTGCCATGCGTTTCCGCAGGTTCGCTTCGACCAAGTAGAGATTTCTAAGCTTAAGTTAGACGCCGTGTTTATTTCGCACCACCACGACGACCATTGCTCTTTAGAGAGCCTGGTGCAACTTGATCGCAGGACGCCCATTTTTTTGTATTGCCAGCACGAAGCGCTCTTTGACTGGATCCGAGAGCTTGGTTTTCTTTCTGTTCAGGAACTTCGAATTGATCAAGCAGTCTGCATCGGCAGCTTTGAGGTTGTGCCGAGACGAGCCCTTGATGCGGAGGTGGATTCGATGTTTCAGATTCGGACTGATGGTCTTAATATTCTTAATGTTGTCGACTCGTGGATCGATGATGAAACACTTAAGCTCTTGGTCAATCAAGGTCCGTGGGATTTGATTCTGTGGCCTTTTCAGACGATGCGAGAGATCGAGGTGCTTTCGCCATCTCGTGCAGAGCCGCCGCCGCCGCCGCCGCCGCCCACAGGGCATCTTCCACCGGAGTGGATTCACCAGCTCAGAGCCTTAAATCCTCGAAGACTCGTTCCGAGCTCCTGCCAGTTCTTGCAAGAGGAATGGTCCTGGTACAACCGGGCTTTTTTTCCGATTTCGTATTTGCAGTTTCAAAAAGAAATCGAGCTGGCACTACCACACTGCGAAGTTGTACGCCTGAACCCCGGAGTCAGCATCAGTTTGAGCGCGGAATCAATGAAGTTCGCAAAACCGCTGAGTTGGGTTGTTCCGGTCGGTGAGCAAGACGTCGACTATGAATTTGATCCACATGCCACGCCAACGCCAACCGGTGAAATTGCCAAAAAATTCGCTCCGCTAACGCCAGAGCAGACGGCACGCGTGCGCCGGTATTGCGAAGTTGGTTTGGTTGATAAATCTGAGTCACTTCATCCACCCGAAGATCACTACTTCAGAACACCGCGGACTTGGCGGTTGCAAGTTTTTGACGACGAGGGTCAGGCGGCAACCTTCTTTTACCGTGTGATGCAAAATGGACTCAAAAGACTGCCTGTCCATGAAGGCCCGCTTGGCTGGACGACAGATATCCCCATGGCGAAGCTGCTGGCCGGTATAGAGAATGGTGAATCGCTGACGTCAATGTACATTCGAGTTAACGATCATATTTTTGATGCAGATGTTGAAAAAGAAATTTCATCGGTCGATGTTCTTGAGGACCCGTTGATTCGGTGCCTCTTTTCGGGGTCGTTCGGGGCTTATCAATGGGCACAACTCTGCCGTCTACGAAGAAAGAGCTCAAATCAAAGTTGCGTGACGAGATAAAGAGTGACGAGTCCAAATCCAATCGTTGCAAGCGTACTTCGCGTCAAAAAACTCACGATTGTTGCTAATATCAAAACTACCAACCGTTCTTTTCCGCCGGCCCAGGCGACTTGACCTTGATGAAAAAAGACAGCGGGTGCAATAAACGCCGGAAGAATCGCGGCCGGAATAAACGAGAAAAATTCTTTGGTGCGATCCGAAATCTTGATTCGCGAGGAGATCGCAATAATCGAGAAGCGAATCGCGAAGGTCCCGATGGCCAGGCAAACAACGATTGTCCAGAAGTAGGCCTGCGAGATCATGGCGCCGCCTTCTTGCCAATGAGAATCGCACCAAATCCCACAGCCAGCACCGCTGTCAGCACGAGCCCCAACCTGTAAGGAATTTGACTCAGCAATATTGAAGTTACTGACGAGAAGACCGCGACCAGAAAATAATATTTGTTTTTAAGTGTGGGAATGACCAAGGCAATAAAACTCAGAGGAACGGCATAGTCAAGAGCCCAGGTAGCGGGCGCAAAGTTACCAAAAACAAATCCCGCAACAACAGATGAGTTCCAGACAAGCATCATGCAAGCAGCCGTTCCAAAGTAGAAAGAGAGTGTCTCGGTCTTCGTTTTCAACTTATGCTGATGCGCTGACATGACTGCATAGCTCTGATCCGTCAGCGTAAATGCGCAAGCAACTTTAGTCAGAAGCGGCGTCTGGCTTAAAAGGGGCGAGATCGCAGCACTATAAAGAATGAACCGCAAGTTAATAACTAAACCCGTCGCGACGACAATAAACCCCGCTGCGTTTTGCATCATCAATTCGGTCGCAGCCAATTGGGAAGCGCCGGCATAAACCAGCAGATTCATAGACATCGTTTGAAAAAAACTGAACTTTGCTTCAGAGCAAAGAGTTCCGACGACGGCACCAAACGGAATGATCCCGGTTGTTATAGGTAAAATCGAACGCAAGCCAAAATTAAAAGCGGATCCTGGTTTCACGGTCAGAGAAGAGTCATCTAAGAGCAGTTGAAAGGCAACAACTACCGAAAAGAGGGTCAGGTCAAGAGCATGGTTGTGTGTTTGTGTGCGTCTATACAGTTGTTGCATAAGATGGTATCTTTGGAGAATAAAAATACAGGGTGGAATCGAAAGCCGCGCGCGTGGTCCCCTGTGAGTGGAGAACGATATGCTGACATATCTTGGACTTGGTTTTTTTGCACTGACGATCCTTTTTTTCGTTTTCGTTGCGACCCGTAATGGCAAGTTTCGCTATGAGCGCAGTGGTGTCATCAATGCGGCTCCTGAAGCAATTTTTCCGTATATCAGCAATCTCAAGTTAGGCGGTCAGTGGTCTCCGAGCGAAATAAAAGACCCCAATATGAAAAAAGTGTTCTCGGGACCCGCAGATCAAGCGGGGGGAAAAATGGCATTTGAAGGCAATCGAGATGCGGGTTCGGGCAGCGTCGAGATTCTGAAGGTAGTTAAAAACCAGCGCGTTGACTTAAGTTTAAAAATGATCAAGCCCTTCAAAGCCGACAATCTTGTTGAGTACACTCTCATGCCCGTGGCTTCTGGTGGGACACGCTTGACTTGGACCATGAGTGGTGAAGGCGGGTTCATGGGTAAGCTTGTTGTTGTCATGATTGATTGGGAAAAAGTAGTTGGTGATGAGTTTGTTCGCGGGATCGAAAATCTTAAAGTTCTGATCGAGAAACCTCAGTCATGAAACGCATTGTTTGGTGTGAAGGCAATCGGCTGGGCGAGATTTCTGATTGGTCGATGACAGATCGGCCTGCTGAAAAGCGCATGGTGCTTGGCAAAGAGATTTTAATGCCTAAACCAAAAGATCAATGTCATTTTGTTTCGCCCAAGCCCATTCATTGGAAGAAAAAAGTCTGGGTCATCGAAGACGGACAAATCAAATACACGCTCGGTGAATTAAAAGTTCAACACGGCACAAATGTGACCGCGACGGTGATGACGATCGAGAGAATCGCATCAACCAGTTCTTAAATCTTTTTCGCGAATACAGATTTTAGATTAATGACGCCCGGGACATCAAATCATATTCCTCTGATTTCAAATGCGGTTGCCGACTCAAACGTTGCGGTCCACCTCCAAGGTAATTTACACTATTTGAATGAGTAAAAGAAGTCCCAAGCGTGTGTCCCAGAAATCAACCGTCCGCGCATTTCTAAAAGATTTAAGGTTAGTTTTTGAGCTCCCGGTCAAAAAGGTGCATGCATCTTTGGTGGTTGCGGAGTACCCGTTTGATGCCCAACTTTTAACGCTGAGCCGTCTTTACCGTCAGAGCCGTAAGCTTTACCTTTCTTTGGGCGGAAAATTTGCTCCTCGAGTTTGTTCGACAATGAGGTCTTTGAGTTCTCAAGATCTTTTTAAGAATCATATTGAATATAGTCCGCTGCTCTCTGAGATGGCTTGGTTTAAAGACCACTCTCACGAAGTTGTGGATCCCGAAGTTTTGATGAATCTGATGGCCTGCTACGGTGAAATTTCACTGTTTCACGAACAAAATCACCGCGTCGTTTGGCAGCTCTTGCCGACGGCTCCTCGTGAAGAGCGGGATTTCTGCCGTTATATGAATTTTGCTGAAAGCCTTGTGGTTACTTTGGATCTTGCCCTTGGCGACGATCTTGGACCTCAGTTCTCTCCGGTTTTTGAGCGATTAAAAGCCATCTACCGCCCGGGCGGGGAAGACAAATGGTTTTGTTCGTCAAAAAAAGAGTACCGACAATACCTTCATGCAGTCCTTTTTGTGACGTACATGATTTTGGAGCTCATTGATCCGCGGGATATTCCAGATGCTCTTGACTACGTCGTTCCAGACCTAAAAAAGAGAAACGTGGATGCGTTGAAGCGCGGCCTTGAATTGAGTGAACTCTTTACGATGAACACCAATCGACAGTGGCAGCAAAGATTTTGGAAATTAGCTCAAGAACGCTTAGCAGAAGTGCACAAAAATTCACCTGAAGATCCGCTGTACTTGCCTGAGGATCCTTTGGATTTCGAAGAGGAATTTGTCATTGCAAACCGGGTCTTTGATTACTATGGCCTCTAATTCTATGGTTCTAGGGCCGGTTTGGGCCGGGAGATTTTTTGCTTTATCGATTTAATTTGGATTTTTCTGACGTCGATCGAGGAGTCTATGAAACTCTCGATTTTCGGGCTATGCAGCACCCCTCCGAATCCGTGCCGTATCTTTTAACACGTGTTCTCGCCTTTGCGCTCAGCCACCAGGAGGGACTCGAGTTTTCTCCAGCAGGGCTTGGCGATCCCGAGCTTCCCGCGATCCGCCTACTGGGTGCTCATGGAGTTGTCGACCTTTGGATTGAAATCGGAAACCCTTCAGCCCGCAAACGGCATAAAGCCGGAAAGACGGCAAAGAAGGTAGTGGTTTATACCTATAAAAGTCCCGACGTCTTGTTAAAAGAGATTGCCGATAACGAGGTCCATCGTGCCCGTGAAGTCGAAATCTACTCCTTTGATCCAAAATTCTTAACCGAGCTCGAAGGCTTGCTCGGAAAAAGCAATCGTTGGTCAGTCTTGCATCAGCAAGGTCGCCTCGACATCGAGAGTGGTGGCACCTCGGTCTCGGGTGAGGTCCGCGCGCATATCACCCATGTGTCTTAAGGGAGGCATGAGAAGTACGTATCACACTCTATGGGGTGCACGGAAGTGCATTGACTTCTTAGATCTGGAGTTGCCGAAACTGATTGGTGCTCTCATCGAGTTCCCACAATTGTCCGCGCTCGAGATCAAAATAAACTCCGATGACATTGAGCTGACGAGTCTCGATGGCTTCTTTCACAAATGGGAAGCTGTGCAAATTTCGGATCGAAACTTTAATAGATTCCATTTCGGCTAAGCGCCATTGAGTTTCCTCATCCGCACCGCCATGTTCTGCCAAAACGATATCGCGGGCGTCTTTTGCGATTCGCATCCAAGAGCTCACAAAGGGGCCTGAATTTTCGGAAGGTCCACGCATCAGAGCGCGGATCCCACCGCATTGACGGTGGCCCAGAATAATCACGTTCTCGACTTTAAGATTAACCACTGCAAATTCGATGGCCGAACTTGTTCCGTGAAAGCCAGTCATTTGTGTTTCGCAAGGCGGGACCAAATTCGCCACGTTGCGAACAATAAAAAGTTCACCAGGAGATGCACCGGTCAAAATGGCCGGGTCGACTCGTGAGTCACTACAGCCGATCAAAAGAGTTCGCGGTGTTTGACCCGACGAGGCCAAACGCGTGTAGACAGAGGTGTCGGGATCGTCTTGGAGAAAGTACTTCTCTCGAAAACGTCGAAAACCGACGATGAGTCGAAAAATCGCTTTATTCATGTTTAGCCTGAGTCGACCATGGCTGCTTTCAAATTTCAATGAATCCCGCAAAGAGTCAGGATTTCTAGTGACCAGTTTCGAAAACAGCCATACACCCAGGTAAATGTGCGCTACAAGAATTTCATGGGTAGCGTCGAGCTCTCATTCAAGGCAAGGCTCACCTCGAGAAGGCTCTGAAGTTTTTAGAAAAACCAGAAAAGGATCACGTTATGAAAACAATTTTGCAAATGAGTCCCTCTCTCTTGCAGTGGAAAATGCAGTCGCCGGTCGGTCCGCTCTATTTGGTTGCCTCTGAATCAGGCCTTCAAGGTGTCTTCTGGAAAAAACAATTAGCGACAATGACCCATTCACTTCAAACAAGAGACCCAGCTACACAACACATCGTGCAAGCGCTTAAGCAATTGCAGGAGTACTTCCGAGGTGATCGACGGGAGTTTGATTTGCAGCTTGAAGTTAAAGGAACTGAATTTCAGAAAAAAGTTTGGGGGCAACTCGCAAAAATCCCATACGGACAAACTCAGTCTTACCGAGATGTGGCGCAAAAAATTAAACAAGAAAAAGCTTTTCGCGCTGTTGGGACGGCAAATGGCCGCAATCCCCTGAGTATCATCGTCCCTTGTCATCGAGTCATAGCAGCGGATGGAACCCTTGGCGGTTATGCCGGGGGTCTCAAGATAAAAAATCATCTGCTCGCCCTCGAGCGTCAGAGTTAAGAATTTATTTTAGGATAATCGGTGTAGCCTCGAGCGCCAGCAGTGTAGAACGTACTGGAATTTGGCGGAGTCAGGGGGGCTTTGATTTTGAGTCGCTCGGCTAAATCTGGATTCGAAATGTAAAGAGAGCCAAAAGAAACAAGATCGGCCTGGTTCCTATCGAGCAAATCCTGAGCAAGTTCAGCGTTCAGTCCTTGGTTGGCAATCACCAAGCCACCAAATTCTTTTTTAAGCTCGGGGGTGAGATAATTCTCTCCCTGTCTTTCGCGAATAAACAAGAAAGCAAGTTTTCGTTTTCCAAGTTCACGCGCCAAATAGGTAAAAGTCTCGCGTGGGTTGCCATCGCTCATAGAGTTTGAATCACTGCGAGGCGAGAGGTGAAAACCAACACGGTCGGCGGGCCAAAGAGTTAAGATCGCATCAACGACCTCAAGAGCAAAGCGGGCTCTGTTCTCGATGGGGCCACCATATTGATCCGTGCGTTGGTTTGATCCACTTTGAAGAAATTGATCAACCAAGTATCCATTTGCACCGTGAATCTCAACACCGTCAAAACCCGCGCATTTCGCGTTTTCGGCAGCCTTGCGATACTGCTCAATGGCCAGTTTTACTTCCGCCGTAGAGAGCGCGCGTGGAGTGACGAACTGGCGTTGGGGTCTAACCAAACTGACGTGTCCCTCGGCGGCGATCGCGCTCGGAGCAACGGGGAGTTCCCCGTTCAAAAACATCGGATCAGAAATACGGCCCACATGCCAAAGCTGCAAAAATATTCTAGAACCGCGTTCCTGCACGGCTGCGGTAATTTTTTTCCACCCGAGAACTTGTTCCTTGGACCAGATCCCGGGGGTGTCCGCGTACCCGACACCCATCGGAGTCACGGCCGTGGCTTCGGTCAAAATAAATCCTGCTCCAGCCCGCTGAGCATAATATTCTTTCATCAGATCATTGGGCTGCCGTTCGGTCCCGGCGCGACTACGAGTCAGCGGGGCCATGACAATGCGGTTCTTGAGCGTCAAATCTCCCATTCGAATTTCATCAAACAGCGTTTTCATAACGCTAGGCTCTACCAATCCTGCCACGGGAATCAACACTCTTTCTGAAATCGTCTTTCTTTAGTTTTCGAAAGCACCCCAGCTTTCGAGCAGTATAGTCAGGATCGCTCTAACAATTGGGCTCAGGCCGTGATAGTTAAGCTTTATGCCACAATCCAAGCGCCATTTGTCGCTCATCATTCTGATTTTGGGCGCCCTCACGGCCCTGGGTCCCTTTTCAATCGACATGTATTTGCCCTCTTTTCCAGAGATCGCGACTGATTTTTCAACGACTGTCGCCAGGGTCTCTTTCTCGCTGTCGAGTTATTTTGTTGGATTGGCTTTAGGACAGATCATGTATGGTCCCTTGTTGGATCGCTACGGCCGCAAGAAACCTCTCTATCTTGGGTTGGGTGTTTACATTTTAACGTCACTGGGCTGCCTGCTGGCGGCCAGCATCGAGGGACTTGTTTTTCTTCGATTTATTCAAGCCATTGGCGGTTGCGTTGCGGGCGTTGCGGCCATGGCAATTGTTCGCGATTTGTTTGAGCCTCAAGAGGGAGCCAAGGTTTTCTCGAGACTCATTCTCATTCTTGGAGTGTCTCCACTTTTAGCACCAACTATTGGCGGATATTTAGCAACACATTTCGGGTGGCACTCGGTGTTCTTGGTACTGGCGGCCCTTGCCTTGCTTCTTTTGCTGACCGTTTTCTTTTTTCTTCCAGAAAGCCATCAGGCAGATCCAAGTGTCTCGCTCCGCCCAGGTCCGATTTATTCAACTTTTCGGGAGGTCATCAAAGAACCGCAGTTTTACACTTACGTTTTTTCTGGGGCTGTGGCTTTTTCGGGATTATTTGCCTACCTCGCGGGATCGCCGATTATCTTCATGGACGTTTTTCAGGTCAGTCCGCAAGCCTACAGTTGGATATTTGCACTCATTGCGCTCGGACTTATTTCGGCAAGCCAACTCAATGTCATTTTGCTTAAATATTTCAGCAATGCTCAAATTTTACATGCGGGGCTGCTGGCACAGGCCTGCATTGGTTTGGTCCTTGTCTCGACGACGGCGATGGGGTGGTTTAATCTTTACAGCATTGTGTTCTTCTTGTTCTTACTTCTCTCGTGCATCGGTTTTACCAACCCCAATGCGGCCTCACTGTCTCTCGCCCCCTTTGCAAAAACAGCGGGGAGTGCCTCAGCTCTGATGGGTTTTGTCCAGATGGGTGTCGGTGCGCTCGTTTCGATGATGATTGGTCTTTTTGCTTTGCGCGAGATTCTATCCATTGTTCTGATTCTGGCGATCACGTCGAGCATGGCATATTTGATTTTAAGAATGGGTTTAACCAAGATTGTCTATTTACACACACACGAGGAGAAAAGATGATTTACGAAATGACGGTCCCGCATTTTATAAAAACGTTACGCAATTTAAGCCAAATGCTAGAAAAAGGCGCCAAGTATGCCGAGATCAAGAAATTCGAAGTTGATGTTTTGCTCAATTCACGTCTGGCACCTGATCAATTTAACTTGATCCGCCAAATTCAGATCGCTTGCGACACGGCAAAATTGGGTGTTTCGCGTTTGACCGGAAAGACGGCACCAGCGCACGATGACAGCGAAAAAACTTTGAGCGAAATTCGCACGCGTATTGATCAAACGATTTCTTATCTCAATGGATTTACCTCCAAAGACTTCGAAGGCTCTGAAACCCGCCAAATTACCCAGCCCCGCTGGGAGGGCAAATATCTGTTAGGCGATGACTATGTTTACCACCACGCCATCCCCAACTTCTATTTTCACGTCACTACGGCGTATTCGATTTTGCGTCACAACGGTGTTGAAGTTGGTAAAAAAGACTTCCTGGGCGAGATTCCTTACAAAAAATAGGGAAACAGGGCGCAGCCAATAAAACCTGAGACGCATCTACAAATCTTGAAATTCATTTGGGCCGCTTTTGCGGGCGGCCCAAACCAGTGCTTATGCCCGAATAACGTCCTGGTCAGTGTCTATTTTTCTTTCACCATGTATCGAAGTGCGAGAAAAAGTCCAAAATGATCGGCATTTTCTTTTTCTTTACTTGTCACCGAAAGAGAATACCGCCCATCAAGAATGCATGTAACAAAGCCATCACTCCAAAGCTGTCCTTGAACTGAAAAATCAAAACCGTACTCGGTCTTATCAGATGCCGAGGTGTCGATTTCTTGGCCCTTTGGAAAGTCGCTATGAACGGTTTTGATGTCTCCGATGGAATATGAAGAATAAAAACTAAGCCCTGCCGAAAGGTATGAACTGAGCCACTGGCGATAACCCATTGTAATTTGTGTCGTCTGGATTTGCTCGGCAAGGTAAAGCCCACCTTTTTGTCGAACGTAGACTTTGGGCATCGTGAACCAAGCCAGTTCAAGACTGGCCCGATCATTGATATCCCCAAGGGCCATGATTCCGAGGCCACCAAAGTAGGGAGTATATGCCCCAGACGAGGATCCTTCGAAGTTAGTTCGAGAAAAATAGGGGCCAATCGTGGCGCTCACGTTGCCTTCTTTCGGGGTATAGGCAAAAGTGTGAGCTGGGGCCAAGAATATCAGGATGAGAGAAAAGAATAGGCCGAAAGTTCTCATTCAGGAAGAGTAAGATTTGAGCCGTAGAATTCAATCTATTTCTGCCTTAACAAAAGCCTTGGCCCTCGGTCTTGGGGTGTTTTGTCTGTTCTTCTCTCACGGAGCTAGTGCAGGTCCCCGCGCGACACCGTCTTCAACCTGGGAAGAAAGTCTTATTAAAGGCAACATCATCGTTTCGGAGTGGTTCGATGGAATGGCCGAGGGCGTGGATGTTTTCATCGCCGGCAAGAAAGTCACGGACCGTGTCAACCAGAGCAATGTTAGAATTAGCAACAGGACCTACTTCGTCGAAGGCCAAAAAGAAACCAACGAAACCAACCTCGAGGTCAACGTTCGATTGCCCAATGTCGAAGATTATTGGCAGCTGAAGTTTAGTGACACCGATGAGACACAAGAACGCGGCGTTCGAAACACTTATTTGCGCCAACAGCCTCGTGCTAAGAACTACGGTGCGACTGTCGGCCTTTTCAAAAAGCTTGGAAATATTCGTGCAGCTTTTCAGCCGCGTGTGGCTCTAAAGGATCCCCTCGAGGTTTCTCATTCACTGGCTTTTGAGAGCGTCGCCGAAGTTGAAGATTCTTATAAGGTGAATCCTAAGCTCGAATTTTTTGCCAACCCAAATGAGGGGACCGGAATTTTTCACGCCCTGAACTTTAACTTTCAACTTTCAAGAGTTTATGACCTCAGTCTGATCAACGAGGGTCAGTACCTTGATAAAACTCACGTCTATTCGGCAACGAACGGGATTTCACTGGGGCAAGTCTTCACCAAAAATTCATCAATCGGCTATTCGTTTTTTACGGGATCAAATAACCGCGAAAATTATCATCTTGATAGCTACGGCATTTCGGTTACTTATAGTCATCTGATCTACAAAAGCATCCTCGACTATTCGATCACTCCGCAACTCGATTTTACTCGAGACCGTTCTTTTGCGGCTCTGCCAGGTTTGAATTTCAACGTTGGACTTAATTTTTAAGTCATCGTTCATAAGTGGCACAACCGAGCTTTTGCCGAAGGTGCTCTAAAGCGAAAAACCCAAGAAAATCATAGTGCACCCCGGGCCTTTAAAGAACGCTTTGATTTTTAACTAGCGCGAACGCTGGGGACGCGAAGACGAACCACCGCGTGAGCTACTCCCACCACCAGATTGACCGCGACGACCACCACCTACGCGAGCGTAGGTGCGGCGAGGCGGGCCTTCACGTTGTCCTTCAATTTGTGCCTTTGCCCGGCCGACACTCATAACGCTAGCGCGCTCTGCAGCGTCGGAGTGAAAAGGCTGATCTGTATCAACATCAATTTTGTGACGGGTCGTCTTTTCGATCGCACTTAAGTAGGATTTTTCTTCAGCCGTGCACAACGAAATGGCATCTCCATCCGTCCCCGCGCGAGCCGTGCGGCCAATTCGGTGGACATAGTTTTCTGGGACGTTCGAAAGCTCAAAGTTAATGACGTGTGTGATGCCATCAACATCGATACCACGAGAGGCAATGTCGGTCGCAACGAGCACGCGCACGCGTTCCTGAGTAAAATCTTCGAGCGCACGTTGGCGAGCACCCTGTGATTTATTACCGTGAATCGCCGCTGAACGAATGCCGTTTTTCTCGAGCTTTTCAGCCACTTTGTTTGCGACGTGTTTCATTTCAACGAAAACAAGAACCTTGTTCAGCGCTTTGTTTTTCAGCAAATGAACCAAAAGATTCAATTTGTCCTTTTTTTCGACGAACATCACCGATTGCTTAATGCGCTTAACGGTGGTCGCAGGCGGGGTGACTTCAACTTTTTTGGGATTCCGCAAAATGGTATTGGCTAATGTCTGAATTTCTGGCGGCATCGTTGCCGAGAAAAACAGATTGTGTCGTTTTGCCGGGAGCAAAGGGACGATTTTTTTAATATCGCGCATGAATCCCATGTCCAGCATTCGATCCGCTTCGTCCAATACAAAAATCTCGACCTGTCCCAAATTCAAGTACCGCTGTTCGATCAGGTCCAAAAGACGGCCCGGCGTTGCAACAAGAACATCAACGCCCGGAGCTAAGTCGCGAACCTGATTGCCCTGTCCGACCCCGCCAAAGATCACGGCATACTTCTGTTTCAAATGAACGCCGTAGGTTTTAAGATTGGTGTGAATTTGGATCGCAAGTTCTCGAGTGGGCGTCAGAACCAAAACACGAGGGCATTTTGGTTGCCGCCTCGTTTGACGTTCGCTCAAAAGATTCAAAATGGGCAGACAGAAGGCCGCTGTTTTTCCGGTTCCGGTTTGTGCGATTCCCAAAAGATCGTGGCCTTCAAGCACCAGCGGAATAGCTTGGGCTTGAATCGGAGTTGGCGTCTCATACCCGGTGTCCTTCAGAGCTTGCTGAATCGGGGCGATTAACTTGAGGTCAGAAAATTGAGTCATAAAATCCAATCATCACGAGAGAGAAGGGCTGCTTTTAACCCGGCCAGAAGAAAACGGCACGACTTATTTTGTCTTGGCTATTTTATCAGCCAGATATTCGTCGTAAGTGATGCTGTTGTCATAAACGACACCTTTATCAACTTCGACAATCCGGTTAGCTGTTGTTTGAATAAACTCGTGGTCATGTGATGTGAAAATCACATTTCCTTTGAAGCGCTTAAGCCCTTCGTTGACAGAGGTAATACTTTCTAAATCCAGGTGAGCTGTCGGTCCATCAAGGAGCAAAACATTAGCACCCGAGAGCATCAACTTTGAAAGCATGCAGCGGACTTTTTCGCCGCCCGACAGGACCTTGGGTCTTTTCAACGCCTCATTGCCGCTGAAAAGCATTTTTCCTAAGAAGCCGCGAATGAAAGACTCATCTTTGTCATGAGAATACTGTCTGAGCCAATCAATGAGTGAGGCCTCATCACCCGAGAAGTATTTTGAATTGTCGGTCGGAAAGTAGCTCAAGGAGGTGGTAATTCCCCATGTGACGGTTCCCGAGTCTGGCTGCTGTTCACCAGCCAAGATATCCAAGAGCAACGTCTTGGCGACGTCATTACGCCCAAGCAGCACGATTTTATCACCCTTGCGCGCTGTGAAGCTCAGGTCTTTCAGAATGACTTCGCCATTCACTGTTTTTGAGAGCTTATTGACGGTCAAAACGTCATTTCCAAGTTCGCGCTTGAGATCAAAACCAACGAAAGGCTGCTTGCGCGAAGACTTCGGCATATCGACAAACTCGAGTTTCTCGAGCTGTTTTTGGCGGGAGGACGCCTGGCGCGATTTTGAAGCGTTCGCGCTAAAGCGTTGGATAAAACTTTTGAGCTCCTCGGCCTTATCAGAATTTTTCTTGTTTTGATCCGAGAGCAAGCGCTGGTTCAGCTCGGCGGCCTGGCGCCAGAAATCATAGTTGCCCGTGTAGGTTGTCACTTTCGAAAAATCAATGTCGGCTATGTGTGTGCACACTTTGTTTAAAAAGTGCCGATCATGCGAAATCACGATGACGGTGTTTTTAAAGTTCAGCAAAAATTCTTCGAGCCAATTGATGGCATAAATATCCAAATTGTTCGTCGGCTCATCCAGCAGTAAGATATCGGGTTGTCCGAAAAGCGCCTGTGCGAGCAAAACTTTAACTTTGTCGCCTGCAGTCAGCGTTTTCATTTCTTTGCTATGGAGTTGTTCTGAAATGCCAAGACCAGCAAGCATGACGCCGGCCTCAGACTCGGCTTCCCAGCCGCCAAGTTCGGCAAACTGAGTTTCAAGCTCTGATGAACGTAAACCATCTTCTTCCGAGAAATCGGGCTTCGCATAAATCTTCTCGCGCTCTTCCAAGACGCGAAACATTTTTTCGTTACCCATGAGAACGGTCCTAAGAACCGTGTGTTCATCATATGCATAGTGATCTTGTTTAAGAACAGAAAGGCGCTGATTCGATGCGATTTGGACTTCGCCCGTGTTGGGTTCAATCTCTTTCGCCAAAATTTTGAGAAAAGTAGTCTTTCCAGCGCCGTTGGCGCCGATCAGGCCATAGCAGTTGCCGGGCGTGAATTTCACATTCACATCTTCAAATATTTTACGGCCACCAAAATTTAAGCTGACATTCGAAGTGCTGATCATAGGGTCCATTTCCGAGAGGATGAGAGGCAAAGTCATAGCGGGAAACGCCTGAATTGACAACCGGCACACAATCTACAGAAGTAAAACTTACAGCTCCAACCTCCGTTTGACAGTGGCTAGATGGGTCTTTATTGTCGCCCGCGTGGAACATCCTGTTTTTGAAATTGTGACGACGACGACTGGGGCGATCTCAATTCGCAATAAAGTCGTGAATGAGATCATGCACAACCCAGTCGGCCCTTGGGTCGAAGCTAATGCACTTTATATTGACCAATCACGTTTGCGCGAGCGTCTGACTGACAAGAGCGCAGAAGAGTTCGTCATTTTTGACATTGGCCTTGGCGCTGCGGCCAACGCGATTGCAGCTTTAAGTTGCCTCCGGTTGTTAGGAACTGAGCGCCGGCCAGTGCGAATGATCAGTTTTGAGCGCGATCTGGATCTTCTTCGTTTTGCTCTCGATCACGCCCGCGAGTTTACTCACTTTCATGGTTTTGAGAAAGCGCTGAAAACCCTGCTCGAAACAGGACATTGGCAAGAGCCTGGATTTATCTGGGATCTTCGAGAAGGCGATTTTTTGACCTTGATCGAAAGTGAGGCCCATCGGCCTCACCTTGTCTTTTTTGACCCCTACTCACCCAAGGTGAATCAGGAGATGTGGACGACTCATTGTTTTGCAAAGCTTTTTGGCAAAGCCCGCAATCCTGAACAGGGCGGAACAGACCTCTACACCTACAGTCAGGCCACCCGTATTCGGGTCGCCTTGTTGATTGCTGGTTTTCACGTGGGTTACGGTCAAGCGACTGGTCTTAAAAACCAGACGACGCAAGCGGCAAGTGACATGGCATTGCTTAAAACGCCCCTCGACCGGGCCTGGTTTGAGCGGTGGCGCCGGTCCCATATTCGGTACCCTTTTGATTGTTCTCCCGAAGAACAAGCGGCCGCGGATACTTTTGTCGAAAACTACCTCAATCGCATCAACCCGCTGTAAAGCCCTTCATTTTGGTATTCTTTACTCTCAAACTGGCGGCGAACCTGTGCTATCCCCTTGAGCATGGAAGAAAAAAAGAACTGCGTTTGTTGTCAGAAGTCGAAAGCCCTCTTGAACTGCGGCGTCTGCGACGAAACCGTCTGTAAGTACTGTGCACATTTTTTAGATGAGGGTCAGTTTTCGTTTTTGGCCAAGGTGCCAAGTCTGCTTTCGCATTCAACCTATTGCCCCAGTTGCTATGATCAAAATGTCGCAGCTCCCTTGCAGGACTACAACCAGGCTATGGCTCAGGCAAAGGACATCCTTGTTTTCGAAAAAAAGCAGGGCAAAGAAACCCGTTTGATTAAGCGGCTTGAAGAGCCCGTCACCGTGACGGACTGTCCAGATCCGGCCGAGACCGTGTTGCGATTGGCGTTTTTCGCTGTGAAGGCGGGATACAACGCGATCGTTGATGTCCAGGTCAAGCACGAAAAAGTTAAAAACGGCTCGTATCAGACAATGAGGTGGTCAGGGACCGGAGTTCCGGCTTACGTCAACGAAGCCAAGCTCGCCAAAGACCGATCCGCTTGGCAAAATCCCAATTAACAGCGATACGAACGGTTGCCGCAGGGCAGTTGACTCCCACAATTTGGTGCCTAGAGGCCCAGAGATGACAGACGATGATGTGGGGAGATTTGCGTTTTGAATCTTGAGCAATTTTTTAAACAACGCCAAGAGTACCAGCGTGTCCAGCCGGTTTATCGAAACCTCTGCACCACTTGTCTACAGCCCGAGTTTGGTTGCTTTTGCCGGCATATCCAGACATTTGATTCAAAAATTAAGTTTGTGATCCTGATTCATCCGATTGAGGCCAAGCGCCGTATCGCCACCGGGCGGATGTCGCATTTATGTCTTCGAAACTCAGAATTACTCATGGGCCAAGACTACACGGCAGATTCGCGAGTCAACGCGATTCTCGGAGACCCAAAGAACCAATGCATCATTCTTTATCCAGGAGCGCAGTCGTTAAACTTAACAAGTGCTTCAATGGATCAAAAAAAAGCGCTCTTTTGCGAACACAAAAAACCGGTGGTCTTTGTCATCGATGGGACATGGGCCACAGCGGGCAAAATGATTCGGCAAAGCCAGAACCTGATTGCTCTTCCGCGCATTGGATTTACACCGCCGGGACCGTCGCATTTTCGAGTTCGCAAGCAGCCCTCACCCGAATGTTATTCGACGATTGAAGCCATTCACCAGACGATCGAACTTCTTGGCGAGAGCCTAGGTTTTGCCACTTCAGCGCGAGAGCACGACAAACTTTTATTTGTCTTCAATAAGATGGTCGAGAAGCAGCTCGACTTCATTCGTCGCTCAGACGAGAATCCGTCGCCCAATCGTTATCGACGCCCTAGGAGCTCGTGATTAGTCGACGAGTCCGGCATAATCGCGAATCAATCCACCAGCAAGCACCGCGGCGGATTCGTCAGACCCGGTATTTGCCAAGATCACCAAACCATATTGCCGCCGGTTTACATTGAAGATCAGCACGTGATTGCGGATCGCCACGTTGTAGTTTTTGCCAGTGTCGGGATTTTCAGTCGGACCATCATAAGTGCCAGTCTTTCCGCCAACGTAAAGACTTGTCGGAAGATACTTACGGCCACGATTAGCGCCGGTTCGGCACGTGTACATGAGCTTCCATAGAGTCTCCGCACCAGGATAATTTGCCTTGTAGGTGTCATGCAAAAACTCGGCGGTTTCGGCTGCCGTCAGCTCGTTTCCGTGCATGCTACCAAGATAGCCTTGAAACCCCCGCGTCTGTTCGTAACCCATTCGCTGAGTGAACGCCAAAATGCGAGAACGCCCTTTATTCGAGTCGCCATCGCCGACCTGAGCTTGCAAATCAGTCCAAGCATCGTTCGAAGAGACGACAAGCATGTTCGACATCAGTTGAAGTTGTGAACTATTGATAGCTCCCGCTTGCTTGTCGAGAAGACTTGCCCCCACAAAGATCTTTGAAGACGAAGCTCCGAACAACTTTTTATTGGCATTGAGGCTCTGCTCAATCACTCGATGTCCGTCGAGGTCCATCAAAACCCAATGCACTTTGTGATTGGGATCAGTCTGAGAGTCGGCTTTTATTTTCTCGTAAGCCTTACGGGCCGTGGCGCCAAAGGCCTGGCCGCTTCCGCGGGAAACCGATAGCTTTGTTCCGCTTACGCTAATGGTACGAAGGTCTTTTCCGCCTGGGAGAATGACGAATTCGCGATCATTCTCGGGGCTCGTTGGCATAATTGCCAAGGCGGCATTGGTCATGATTAACAGGCATAGCGACGCCATGCCATTGCGAACATTGGTGGTTCCAGTCATCACAGCTCCTCCGTGAGCAGATTTGACAAGGCAAATTGAGATCTTCTTTTAATAGATTACGCGTGCGCCCTAAATGCAACAAGGCCTGCCCAGACAATGGGCAGGCCTAGAAATATTGCGAATCAATAAAACTCGTTTTCTTAGTCGATGTAAGGCCGGGCTTGCTTGATATAAACTTGACGTGCTCCCGTGTCTTCCGAATCAACTTTGAATTCGAGATCCAAAGAAAAATCCGGCTTATCCGCACCCAGTAGGGGTTTGAAGTGAACGTGCGCCTTCATGACTTGGAGGGCGAGATCCTTAATTTCCGAATCTTTCATCACTGGATTTGGATTGTCCTGAGGAAGAACTGTCTTGTTATCGTCGGCGATGTTGGAATTCTGAAGGACCTCAATTTTATAAGCTGACACATTCAAGCGGTCATTCTCATCAACAAGAACTAAAACTTTTTGTGGTTTTACACCGGCTTCAGGATTCGCAACGCTGTGCTCGCTTCCGCGTTGAACTTCGATGTAAATGCCCGCACCCGGAAAGCGAGAATCTTTTGCCATGTTTTTCGTTACAACAACGCCATCAGCGCCCTCGTCACTAAAAGTCGGGTTCACTTGAACACCCATTTTGACTTGAGCGTGCGGAATCTGGAAGTAGTTGCGTTCGTCGTAGGCGCGCAGGTTCCAAACAGATGACCAGACTGAGCGCAAAGCTTCTTCAGCACTCTCTCGTTTCTTGCCCATGTCTTTTTCTTTTCCGTTTTTAGTGGGCTTGTAAGACTCAGAAGAGTACAAACCAGCGCCATTAAAATTAGGAAGATCTTCCGAGTTCGTTGAACTTCGGAGCTTCATATTGCGTGGCAAGTTTTTCGAGCGGTAGGTTTCAAATTTGGCCAGCAGCTCATCAACCAACTTCTCGTTCACAACCGCGTCTTTGTTTTTCATTGCGTCTTGAAGAGCTTTGAGTTTGGCTTCGCGGTAAGACGTTTTCGCAAGTTTGTTCATCAAAGGATCGCGCAAGATCGACGCAATCATCCCCTTGATCTTGGGGTTCGTGTCGATGAATTCCTCGTAGTAGTAAAACGGAATGCCGTAGCCCGTTCGTACGATCAATCGATCAGCCGTGTTCAACACCTTGGCAAGTTCTGCGTAGTTTGCGGCTTTGGATCCGACAGTCACGTAATCTTCTGAGCCAAGTTCTGCGTGCGGACGAATCTGGGAGATCGTGACGTCAGAGCGCAACTGCACAGGTTCTGTGCGTTTTGCCTGGTAAAAAGCATTGGCCTCGGCTTCGGTAGCAGCAGTGATCGAGATCGAACCGTCAGCACCCAAAGTCATGTTGATCCAATCGCCGTCAGCGAAAGCACTTAATAGAGGATTCTGCATTCCGCCTTCGAGCATCGATATGTCGAGATTTGGAGTTTTGCGAGCACGTGATTTTAATTGAACGTGCGAGAGCAAGTTCTGTTGCTTCATCGTGATTGCGCCTGCAACGACGGACATGTCCAGGGGAAGTTCCGCAAACATAGGAATCGAAAGCGGGCTTAAGGCTTTGTACTTGGGGGTTTCAGTTGTCACGTCAGTCGCCGACAAAATGATCAACTGCCCAATCGCTTGTCCCGCGTTCATGACTTTTGCCTGAGCAACAGCCACTTGAGCAAAAACCAAAATTGCCAGAGTCGCTAAGATATTTTTCATCATGGCTCAGTCCTACTTTTTGACTTTCTTCCCAATGACGGAAGCCGTATTGAGAGCAGAAGATTTGATCGTGTTATCTACGAAATATTGCATTTTTGGCTCGATCGACAACCACTGAGTGAACGACGGGTTGAAGGCCTGCGCCAGGGTATCATTGGCAATTTCGACGATATCGGGGAACAAAGCTGCGGCGGCAACTGCGTCCGGAGTTGCATCAATTTCTGACAAGAAATATGTCCAGTTGTCTTTGATCAGGAAACCTTCAACGTAAACCAAATTGATGATCGCCTTGATGACATTTTTTGAGTTGATTTGAGGCAGGCTCAAAATTTCTTTGTTCAGGTACTGATTAGCCGTGATGATCACAAGCAAAATATCTGATTTTTTGCTGGCGGGCACGTCGTTAGTTGCAACAGCTGTTCGCAATTTTGCAATCATTGTCGAAAGAGAATAGATGCTGTCTGGAGTTGGCCCTGTTTTGGCCATCATTTCAGCTAAAGCTTGAATTTCGTCGGCGCCAATTTTTTTTGCATAGTCTGCAATCTTTCTGACGTTAACCGCGTAGTACGCTCGAACGATGTCCTGAACTTCTGTGAGACCGACATTTCCTTGTTGGCGGTACCAAGGAAAGTCACGGAAGAAGGCGTCGATTTGATTTACGACCTCTTGTGAAAGCTGATTGTGAACAGCATTACGCAATTGATACATGCGATTGACGACGGGCTCTGCTTCGCCATATTGAGCAAGCATTTGATCATATTCCTGAGCAATCACAACACGGGCTCGCTCGAGTGACGAGGACGCCGCGATCGGGCTGCTTTTTGCCAACAAGTACACGGGCAAGAACTGAAAGTCTTCGGTCAAAGTCGTCATGTAAAAGTTAAAAAAGTAGGGGGCGTAAGCCTGTTCGAATTCGGATCCGCCGATGCCGCGCAATTTGAAGACTTGGGCGATTCTTGAACTGGGAAAGTTGTTAACATAATGCTTTTCAAGAACCCAGTGGCGTACCATTGAAGCCGCTTTGGCTTGGGCGCGGGGAGCAACGGCCAGCAAGGCCGCGTGGTCAAGTTCATGGCTTCCGTAAATGTCATTGTAAACGTACTCGCCCATCAATTCGTAATAATTGGTCGTAAAGAGATTCGCGACATAGAAATCATACTTCGTCGCCAACTCTTGGCCCTGGTCATTACGGAAAGCGGCCTGGAATTGAAACGTGCCCGCGGGAGACCCCTCCAGAACGTTGATGCGGCTGCGTGACCCTTGAAGATAATTGACCGAAAACGGACCTTTGCGGTTCAAATCCAATTTCTTGAACGAGGCTTTGAGATCCGCATGCGCGCCGAAAGAAACCAAAACACCAACAAAGAGTCCAATTAATAATTTCATCGGATGAGTCCTCGTGCTTCTTGGTCAAAAGCCGCTTCGCCGCATTGTTGTTTGTCGGAAGTGGGCGCGCAGCCTTTGATTCGCCCCATCAGGCGAACAACACGTTTGTTCGAGTCGTTCATTTCACCAACGGCGTAAAACTGCACTTTGTCTTTCTCATAAGCTTGTTCATACAAGGGGTAGTCGCCTTGCAGTTTAGGACGAGCCGTTACGTTTTTGCGTTTTAAATCCAAATACGAGGGAAATGAGATGCGGGGATTTTCAAACACGTACGCACCGTTGTTTTCAACCCGAAAGACGTTACGAGCGCCGTACAAGTTGGTATAGAAATCCAACTTGCGGCCTTCGTTGACTTCGAATCCCGTGCCTTCGCGGCGGGCCAGTCCATCAGCACCCTGTAAGCCGTAAGAGATCAAGTATTGAACTCCCATGACTTCAAGTTGACCGTCACCATTGATGTCGTACACGTCGAAATCTTGCGACTGATTTCCGTAGAACATGATTTTTGTGACTTTGTCATTTTCAACGGGGAAGATGTGACGCATTTCCCATAAGTGACCTAGGGGGATTCGCAAGCAGCCGTGCGAAACTCCGCCACGTTTAACAGCCCATAGAGTGTTGTGACCGGGATTGATTCCAATCAACGCTTTCAAAGCTTTGCTCGGATCCCAGAACCGAACCGCGGGATTGTGGAAACCATTTCCGATGGCCTCGAAATCCATTTTTGGAGCCCAGCCGTAGTAGGGTTCGTTGCGGATGTTATCAGCGTCGTGTTTTCCAGGGCGTGACAAGAACTGCCAGAGGCCGGGCGTGTAGAACTGATTGATGGTGTTGCCAAATTCGTCTGTTGTGGAAGCCTCAGCCGAACCAGTCGGGTAGATTGTCGTGAACTCAGGATAGGTTAACGAGCAAGAAGCGACTGAGCAACGAACTGCTGATTCAAACTGACCTTGAGCATTCAAGATTTGAATTTGGTATTTTGTACCAGTCAATGATTTGAACAACTCGTAAGCTGCAGAAAGAAAAACGTCATCTGGAGCGTTGGTTAAGGCTGCCGTTAATGCTGTGTTTAGTTGAGTCATCACTTGTGCAGAGGGTTTGTCTGCATAGTTGATGCGGCCAAAAACAAGACCGTTGATCGCAGTCACTACAGCAGGAGCAGAAGTCATCACTCTCGAGGAGTCTCCACCCGTGAGCCTTTGCATTTCAGATTTCCAGTTTTTGAAATCATTTGTCAGGTTCAACTTTAAATGGAAGACGCGGCCAGGATTTAAAGCTGCTAAGACTTCGAGACTCTTCTTGTAGATCGCCTCTTTGCTTTCGCGGCCTTGATTTGCGCGGTCAACAAATCCGAGAATATCGTAAGTTGGAGATTCTAAGATTTGGTTGAAGTAAGAAAGTTGGGGAAGTGATTTTGCCTTTGCAGGATTGATGCTGAGCTGTGCGTTTGAACCCGTTGTGACTTTTTTGTAAAACGAATATCGTTTCGCGAGGTCGAACAGATAATCACTCACGGTCTGTTGATCTAAAATGACTGAGACGCGAGTTTGGTTTCCGCGAGACGTTCGCACGTGAATGCGTTCGGGAAACTGACTTCGCATGACGAAGCCGGTGTAGAAAGTCTGATAATAGCCATTGATCGCTTGAGCTCCGGGAGACCAACTGACGCCCCACTGAGGCAGCAATTTATTGTAGTCTTCGACTGTCGATATTCGCGTGTTTTCTGCGACCGACGCCGACGAGCAGATCAACAGGGCGAGGGCTAAACTCAGTGCACGAGTCAAGTTCATGGAAGGCCTTTCAGGACAAGAGAGGTTCATTGATTTGGGAGTCCGAGAGGCAATTAGCGTCTGCACCGCAGCATGTAAACAAGATTTTTGTGTCGCATTAAGTGCTTGTAAGGACTTCACTATCCAAGAATGTTAGGGTCAAGAGGCTTCAGAAGTCTTAACTCAAAAAAAGGGGGGGGGCCTCACAGCGGAGGTCTAAACGTGGCGTCTTGGAGGTGATTGTCGGTCCCTTCATTTTTTCAGCCAACCCAGCGCCTTGCGTTGAGTTTGAGCATCCTAAAATTGAAGCGAGCTCGCCTCTGCGACATGTCCTTTATAAATTTTCAAATCGATCTTAGAAGCTCTTAGAAGGGCCTAAGAAGGTTGCCTCGCTGAAACAAAGGTCGGCGGCAAAGACCCGTTTCGGTCGGACGCTGGAAGACCTCAACAGCACCAGGGTTGATAGGGTCAAATCGATTCGCAGCAAAGTATCCGTTTTCTCTCACAAGAAGGCGGTCATCGTCGTTTACTTTTTTTAAGCCCGCGATGAGCCAGGGATCAAAGGCCGTCATGACCTTCCATCCGTCCGTCGTTGAAACGATGGCGGCACCGAGAGCCAGGAGGCGAGTTGCCGCTTCGGGTGCTCGTGGCCACTGGCCTTGCTCATAGCAACGGCCTGAGGCCGGGCCAAAACCAAGAGTGGATTGAGAGACGTTGCCGCGGTCCCAGTTAAAGGGGAGCGACAGCAGATCGAGAACTTGTTGGCGGTTCAAGGTGTAACCGCGGCTTGAATTGTAAGCGACAGTCAGTGCTACCGAGGCCGCCGTGATGGCCGCCGAATTTGAAGTTCCGCGAAACTCATTGTCTTTGTCGAGTTGAATGGAAGAAACAGCCCAGAGATCGGGACGTCCAAGTCGAACCGAACGACTCGTACGTTCAGAATCAATTGCGCCAACTGAGATGACGTTGGGATTGTCTCCTGGGTTGAGCAAGCTTTCCTTAAAATCGACGGAATCAACTTTTAGAAAATCACCATCAGCCGTGAGTCTAAGCATCTCAGAGTTGCCGGTGAAATTTTTTGAAGCATTTTTGACACGAACAAAATAAGAGCCAGGCTTAACTTCGGTAGCAACGACTTCACGCGGATACTTTGAATATCCCGGGCGGGATTCATTTCGGTCATCACTTTGCTTGAGAGTGCTTGTCTGGATGATATTCAAAAAATCATCGGTGAGCGCAAGATCAAGATCGCGGTTTGTGCCGACTTCGGAGTCGTCCTTAAAGTCGTTCCAGCTGAGAACAACTTTGACAGGGCACTTTTTTCCCTTAGGAGCTTCACAAATGATTTTCCAAGCATTGTTTTGGTCGGGAAGCTTAACCCAATCTTCGTTGATTGTCTTGATAGAGCTGTTCCAAGTTCGAAATCCAAAGTTGCCCGAAGCATTGACCCAAACAATTCCGGCGTTTGTTGCACGGTTCACTTCTTGATTGATGAACCCGCGCCCATCAAAGTTACCGCCAAACTCCCAAACCTCAGAGTAAAGTACCACGTGCGGGGGATCTTGGATCAAGGCATTGATGGCCTGCTTAAAATTACTGAAGCCATAGACTTGGTAAAGCCGAAGATCGACCTGGTCTTTGTGTCCTACCGCGCCGAGCATCTCTGACACGATTTGGGCCATACGCAAACCGTGGTTGGACGTCAGGTTTGTGGGGACGGGAACTGCACCATCAATAAAGCGTGTTGTTGGGGGAAGGGTTTTGCCGATCTCGGCTTGCAGACCTGTCCATGCTTTATCCAGGATCGCGATCTTGATTTTTTGACCTTTAGGTATGGCCGCGAGGGCTTTGTCGATCCGATAGGTCTGACGGATCGAACTGATATTCTTGAAAACAGAAGGAGCCGCGAGTGCCGAGTGAGAAAATGAGAATGCGAAAAATGTTGCCAAGAACAGAGTGAAAAATTTACCCATCGAAGACCTCCCGAAATGAAAACAGCCGACCATTTGGTTGGTCGGCTGTTCGCGAATTCTTATCTTGAGCTCGGGCGGGGTTATAACTCCACCGCGTGTCGATTACCAGCGGTAGTACGAGTAGTAGTAGTAGCTGTAGTAATTATACGAGTAGTAGTAAGTCTGGTAGTAATTGTAGCCGTACCAGTTGAGGTAATAGGGTTGGTTGTAACCGCAGTACCAGTACCAGCTTGAGCTCCCCGACTCGTTGTCGAGTTCAGTTCGAACGTTATCCGCAGAAGCTTTTTTAAAAGCGCCAGAAACAGCTAAAATTTGAGCTTCCTTTTTGTTGGCAGGAACTTGCTCAGATTTCATCACAGAAACTGATTGGTCGCGAGCATCAACGCGGACAACAACTGTTCCAGTCAAACCTTGGTTCGAAACGTCTTGGTCCAATTCACCTGCAACTGCAAATGACGAAACCAAAAGGGCTGCCGTCAGTAAAAGACTTTTCATGTGGTCTCCTTTGTTCATCCAGTTTCGGATGAGTTTGTTCGTTCAATTGCTAAGGGAGGTACTGAAGGTGCCTCAATTTTGTCGAGTTAATTTTTTCTGATTGTAAGACTGAGCATTAACGCAAAGCACAATTAGGCTGATGTGTGAGTTTTTCCTAAGCTTTGCCGACGTTTTTCAAGCAGATGCAAAGCGAGGTGCGCCCCCAGGTAGCCGGTCAAGCATCCCACTAAAACATCAGAAAAGAAGTGTTGAGTGGTGTAAACACGGGTCATAGCCAAGTTAAAGGCGATGACATAAATCCCGACCGCATAGCGCGGAAAAGCCAGGGCCAAATTCACGGCTGCAACCAGCAAAACTTGTGAGTGCCCAGAAGGCATGGAATGAAAATGTGAATTGGTGGTAAAAGAGTAAAACATGTGGGGCTCAAAGGTCTCAGTCACATGAGGCCGCTGCCGGCCGATGGCCCATTTTAAAATGTGCAGGATCACCCCACTCAGCAGCAGCGAGGTCACCAAATTCAGGCTAAAGATTCGCAAGCGTGCATAGGTTTGAAGCGCTTGGAGCGGGTCTTTGGCGTATTTGAGAAAAAGGTTTTTTGAACCCAACCACGCAGAGAGAAAAGTCACCAGGGCAAGCCCAAACCAGATTTGACCTTCGCCGAGATCTGTCAGGTGCCGAGCAATGCGCCGAAATCGATACAAGTGGTCTGGCATAAAAAACGCAGTCATTGACTGATCCAAAAACTGAATCGACAAGGCAGCAAGCACAAGGGTAGTAAGAGAGATCGTCACGTAGCGCACCACAAAACTTTACCACTTTTCAAAAAGAATCCCAAGAACGATCATCGAGCCCAGGCTTCACAATTTTCATTTTGAATCGATGCAAGAGAAAGGTCTCGTATGAATGTGGCGATCGCAGGAGCGACGGGACTCGTTGGGAGCGAGTGTCTGAATTTGCTGCAAAGCGAAGCCGAGGTCAAAAACATCGAAGTTTTCGCTCGGCGAGCGTTACAGTTGCCCGGAAAGGCCAAATTCAAAGAAACAGACTTTATCAATTTTCAAAAAGGCGAAGCACTCGATGCCGGTCTTTGCGCTTTAGGAACGACCATTCGAAAAGCAGGATCAGAAGATCAGTTTTACAAAGTGGATCATGATTTCATTCTAAATTTTGCTCGGCATTGTCTGGCCCGAGGCGCGCAAAAATTTATTGTTGTGTCCGCCCTTGGCGCGGATCCACAATCTCGATTTTTTTACAGTCGGGTTAAGGGCAAAACAGAAAGAGATTTAAGGCAATTGAATTTTAAAAGTCTAGTGATTCTTCGTCCCAGCTTATTGCTGGGTGATCGGCAAGAACATCGACCCGTTGAGCAGATCGCAAGTTTTGTTGCGCCTCTTTTGAGCCCGCTGATGATCGGGCCCCTGCGAGCAGGCCGTCCAATTCAAGGTTGGAGGGTCGCCAAGCAGGCTACTGAGTCACTCTTTAGGGCAACGGCAAAAAATGAAATCATCTTGAATGCACAGATGTTGGAGCGCTCCTGATCAACAAAATTGAACTTCGAGTTCCGCCGAGGACAACTTCAATCGATGGCAAAACTTTTTAGACAGAACCTCTGGGGGTATGTTAAGATTCTGGAATGGCAAAACAGGTGCGCGAATTTCTTGATCAAACAGAAGGTATTATGGCGAAAGATTATCTTATCGCCAATGGTGTCATGGCTGAACTAGAGGGCGTGCGCGAGTACGCTTCTTATGTCGTCGGTGGCACCCAAGGCCGATATTCATTGATGGTCGAAGAGACCGATCTGGAGAAAGCGGTTGATCTTTTAAGGCGATCGCAAATTGCCGTGATCGAAAAACATGAACCTCAAACCGAAACCAGTTCTGTTGCGTTTCGTCGCTCAGTCAGCTTTGCCTTTTTGGCAATGTTATTGATACCTTGGATTGGAAACTATATTTCGATCCGCGAGGCACTGAAATACGCCCGCATGAAGCCCCGTCAGACCTCGACTTCAATCTTCATCATGGTGATTTCAGTTTTGCAATTGCCAGGAGCGGTGTTGGGCCTGTTCTTGATGCAACAGGCCCTTGAGGCCCTAGGATTTGGTGCCAAATAGTTTTCGATCAAGCGAGAAATTGCCAGAACCGATCGCGATAAACACAATGGAGATCAGCAGGTAAACAACGGGAAGTTCGAAAGACTTGGGTCCGATGAAGGGATCCCCCATCACGACGGCGTGCAGATACGTCGCTCCCAACATCGTGAAGACCATTCCTAGACACGCGAGCGGAAACAACAGCCCAAGGATAAGAGCGAGACCTCCGCCGAACTCAGCGAAGGCACCTAAAAATTGCAAGAAACCAGGTACGGGCGAATCAGGTCCCATCCAATTAAGGGGTGACTGAATTTTTCCCCAGCCGTGCATCATGAAGGCGACGCCCATGACCACTCGCAAGAGAAGCAACGCGGCTGAGCCCCAAAGATTTTGATTTCTGACAGAAAAAATTTTTTTCACCATTCACCTCGTCACAAAAGTGTAGAAGAGGTCCTTCGCAGTTTCAAAGCTCTTTTCTTTGGCTACGCATCCATTCTGTGCCCCCGGCGTAGAGCCGAGTGACAACTTCAAGCTTGCGGTCATCGCTTTCTTGAAGTACCCTCAAGAGGTCTTTATTTTATATTTTTCGAATTAAGGGACCCATTAAAGGAACTATTTATGGCAGTTCAAACCGAAAGAGTCCTCGAAATTCTGAAAAAGGAACTCAAGTCCAAGAAAATGAAATACGAAGACATGGCCGAGCGGCTGGGCATGAGTGTGTCGGGACTAAAAAAATCACTCGCCTCTGATGACCTTAGCGTCAGTCGATTGCAAAAGATCTGCGATGTTCTCGGTGTTCCCTTGGTCGAGATTCTTGCGGCCGCGGATGATGAAAAAGTGCAGGATGTTTATTTAACCGAGGAGCAAGAAACGCTTCTGCTAAAAAATGCAGAAGTCTTTCATCTGTACTGGAAGCTTAGATTTGAGAATGTTCCTTTACACCGCTACACGCAAAGTTCAAAAGCCCGCCGCGAAGATGTTCGAGACCGGCTGCGCCTGCTTGAAAAAGTTGGTTTGGTGAAGATCAACAACAAAGGCGATCTTGAGTTTTCGGATAAAGGAATGATCCGTTGGAGCAACTATGGCCCTTTGGTGGAGCACCTCAATCGAAAATGGTCTTCGGAATTGATTGATACAATTCTCAAAAAGAAAGACCCGCGAAGCGTTCTCAACCTCGCCCTCCTTCAGCTTAGTGAAACCAGCTTTGCTGAAATGAAAGAAGAAATTCGGCGGTTGCTTGATAAATATTCGACGCAATCAAGAAAAGACCGCATCAAACTAGAGGCTTCAAAAATTAAACGTGTTGCGGTCCTGATGGCCGCAGAAGAGCACCAATTCGTGAAAGCATGATTCATCTCTTTCATCGGATTTCTGATTCGGATTCGGCAGAGTTGCGGCGCCTGATCGGGCAGCTTGGCCTTGAGGATATCCAGTACCGCAATGTTGATATGAGTGAATCAGCTCAGCAAGAAATGCAGTCAGCGTTGGGTCGATTGCAAGTTCCGGCTTTACTGACAAAAGAAGGGCAATGGATCGTGGGCCTGCAAGCTGCACGGCAATTTTTGGAAGGACTGTAAAATGAAAAACTCTTCAATTCTCTGGTCACTGAGTCTATTTTTTTGATCGAGTAGCTCAGGATTTCTTGTTATGAAAGATCATATCTCAGTTCTGATTCAGACGCCGTGTTCTTGCTATGCCGACGCCAAAGACCGCTCTGAGGAAATTGACCGTCTTCTGGGCTTTGAGTGCGCAAGAGTAGAGGTGGAGGTTCGCACAGGGGCACACAACCAGTCCAACTGGTCGCATCTTTCTGAGCAGGCGTTTCAGACTCCATACCCGGAGTTGTTCCAGATTTTAAAGTGTTTTGAGTCCTCGACCAAGCCGGCGAAGTGGGTTGATTTTGGTTGCGGATATGGTCGCCTCGGGCTGATTCTTGATTGGTATCGCCCCCTTGATCGATGGATCGGATATGAATTTATTGAGGCCCGGGTTCGTGAAGGCAACCGAGTGCTTTCGCATTGGTGCGAGGGGCGCCCGCAAATTATGAATGTCGACCTCAATTCGGAATTCGAGATTCCTGAGTTTGATGTCGGGTTTATCTTTGATTTTGGCACGGCGGCAGAAATCTCGGCATTTTTGAAACGATTGAGAGGCCGCGCTATCCAGCGTCCCATCAGCTTGATTGGACGAGGGCGAGCGACGAGGCACTTAATTTCGAATGAGCACCCTTGGTTGTCGCAGGTTGAAGAACCCTTGCAGACAGAGCATTGGACGCTTTATCGTTCCGGGACCGCAAGCCTTGGAGGTGCAACTTGAACATGTTGGATTGGACACTTCGAATTTTGGTCGGCGCCAATTTTTTGTTTTTTGGACTTAACGGCTTTTTCTATTGGGTGGGGATCCCCCAGGCCGAGCCGAGAATGAAAGACTTTGTGGGAGCGCTTGAGAGAACCGGGTACCTCATGCTCGTTGTTAAATCTTTGGAAGTTGTCTGCGGGGCCTTTATTTTGACAGGATTTTTGGTTCCACTGGCCTTGATCCTCTTGGCCCCGATCGTGTTTGTTATCATTTCGGCGCAGCTTGTGTTGAATGGACGGCGAGGGTGGAGTATCTCGGCATTGACGGGATTGCCGTTTTTAGGACTTTTGTTTTTGCATCAGGATGCGTACTTAACCCTTTTCAAGACTTGAGGTTTTTATGCCAGTTGAGACGGCGACTCTTGCGGGCGGATGTTTTTGGGGAATGGAAGATATCTTACGCAAAATTTCAGGGGTTCTCAAGACTCGCGTGGGCTACACGGGCGGCAAAGTTCAGAACCCCACTTATGAGATGATCTGCACCGGAGAAACCGGGCATGCCGAAGCGCTCGAAATCCAGTTTGAAAACACGGTCCTGACCTATACAGAAGTGCTCGAAAAATACTTTTTCAGAATGCACAATCCCACGACCATGAATCAGCAGGGGAATGACGTTGGATCACAGTACCGGTCTGCGATCTATTTTCACACTGAAACGCAAAAACAAATCGCGATTGAGGTTCTGGAGCGCGTCCAAGCCTCTGGATTTTGGCAAAAACCGATTGTCACAGAAGTGACACCTGCGAGCGTCTTTTATGCAGCCGAAGAGTATCATCAGGATTACTTGGA
Source organism: Bdellovibrio sp. (assembly GCA_046318155.1). Taxonomy (GTDB): domain Bacteria; phylum Bdellovibrionota; class Bdellovibrionia; order Bdellovibrionales; family Bdellovibrionaceae; genus JAHBUS01. The sequence goes on from JBKCUU010000113.1 coordinate 51,159, forward strand.
AAAAAATCCAGGCGGCTATACTTGCCACTATTTGCGTTGACGAAAACGCTCGGCGACGGAAAAAGCGCTAATCTTCATTTTGGCGGCCGCTGGTCCGTGTTTCCTAAATCCATGGCGAAGACTAAAGCTAGTTTTGAAAAGACCGCCATATGCCTGAAGCTGGATTTGTTCGTTACTAGATCACGCGCACTGTGAATATCGGGATTCATCGTCCTGGTCGTGGACTCAAACGGCAGTAAAGCAGCGTAACCCTGACGGTGCCAGCTTGCATGGTCACTGCAAGCGTATCCGCATCGGTCATCAACAAGTTGAGCGTGCAAGTAGGTCTGGTTGACACTGACGAAGTAGTCTCGGAGCCAGGCGTTTGTGTAATCACTGATATTGCCAATAACCATTTCGCCTTCGCCTGGATAAAGTGTCATGTCCAGTTGAAGAACGGCGACGACATCTGAGTTTTTAGCCTTATAGTCTTGTGCGATTTCTCCGGAACCTAGGAGCCCAGACTCTTCGCCCGCGTACCAAAAGAAATCTAAAGTTCTGGCCGGTGCCTTTGGTTGTGACAAAAGAATGCGAAGCGCTTCAATTAAATTTGATGAACCGCTTGCGTTGTCATCGGCCCCCGGAGCATCGGAGCTTGAACCACCGCCCCAGCCGCCGCCTGCAATCGAATCCAAATGACCTCCCAGAACTAGGATCTCATTTGGTTTTTGTGATCCTTCGATCCGGAAGTGCAGAGAGTTTTGTCTGGTTGACTTGTGCGAGATCACGTTGAGGCTGGTTTTGAGCTTCGATGTCGCGGCCATTTGCTGCAACTTGCTTTTCAGTTCATCAACATGGCGGTTGGGACTAGCGGCCTTGTTAAAACGACTTCCAAAAGAGACGAGCCACTGGACACTGTCTTTGAGATTTTGCTCCGAGACTTCCAGGAGAGCGGCCTCAATCGCGGGATCCGTTTCGATCGGGCGCGGGAGTAAGGGAAGACGCTCAGCACGAGCATGATGTCTAAATACCTTTGCGGTTTGCTTGAGAACCTCAAGTGGATCACTTGTTTCACTGAGCGCTTCATAGCCGCCGCAGGCGCCACTAAGATGGGAATCCGCCGAAAGTCGGGCCGTGATTTGGTCCGTGCCGTAAGTGATTGCCAGTCCCGTTTCGTCATCGTGAAAGAGCACGGGGATTTGCAAGCGCTCGAGCTTTTGTTTCTCAACAAGAATATACGACGGACGGGCAGCTCCTCCGTGAGCATGTGATGGATTGGATATAAGAAAAGATAGTAGAACGCCGGACACGGCGTATAGAACGAAGTTGGTTTGCATCCTGCTCCCCTTTAAGTTGCAACTAGCATAGTCAGCCGTTTGATTTTTGTCGCGATCATTCAGAATCGATAATTCTTATGGAATGAATCAAATTGACTCAAGTCAGCTGGACCTTTTTTGTCACGCAATGAAGGTCCCGACCAAAGTACAAGCAGTTACCGCTTGCTCCCATCACTCTGATCGATGGGATGTATCGACATTAAGAATTAGGAAGTGTTGCCTGCGAGGAGTAACTTGTAATGACCAACCAGCTTCCAATTAGGGAAGTGATGTAGAGGAGGTCACCATGGTCCGAGTCGTTTTCAAAAACCTCGAAAAGTCTGAGTTCATCAAAGGTGTCGTGACGAACAAAATCACGCATGCTCTGGAGAAATTTCCAGAACTTGAGCATGCGACAGCAACGGTTACGGTTGGAATGGAGAACTCTCCATTCCATGCGGGTCCCGATTTGTTTCAGATCAAAATCATTCTGCTTTCTCGAGGCCTAAAGCCGATTATTCTAGAGAAGGAAGCCGGCAGTCCGTATCAAGCCGCTGCTATTTTGACGGATCGTTTATTTGAAGTGCTTCATCGAGCGGTGGAAAGACGCCGGGAAAAATCAAGGTCCGAGCGGCGACATTGGAAAGGGTCGCCGCACTTGGGTCACGAGTGGCGGTCAGTCGGATAGATACTAGCCGCCTCGAGCAAACAAGAAAGCCCGCACCCGCGGGCTTTCGATTTTTCTCGTCAATTGACTTGTCAATCGAGCATTGCCGTATTCGAATGGTCTTCCTCCATGAAGTCAGAACACGAGCTCCAAAATGCCATCTCGTCTTATCTAAAAAAAAAGTTAGGTCATGATTTTGATGTGGCTTGGCTTTTTCATCAAGAGCCCAAAGGTCCTCACGAAACCTCCAAAATTTATTGGTCCGCTTTTCCGAAGTCTGAGGTCGGTGCCCCTTCGTCTGCCGTCGTTAAACTGATTCAGGGCCTTTTTGATGAGCATAAAGATTTGTCATTTTTTTTGTTGCGCCAACGGATTTGGACGACGGCCGCTTTGAGCGAAATGGACCGCGGAATGGTGAAAGTGACCGCCAAGCGTGCGAGTTCGATTTCGGCCAGTGATTCGTACCTCGCTCCAGCAGATTTGCTACCGGAGAGTGATTGGGTTCAAGTCGGGGATCTGAGTTCATCGATGCATTTGTCGCGGCTGGCAACGGCGACGCCTTCATCACCGGATGAATTAAAAAATGAATCACAGGTTGTGGCCTTACTTCTCGAGCTTGAGGCTCAGGTGCCCAGAGGTCCCGTCATGCATGACAACAATCGCCCCATCGCGGCGGCGTTGTGGGTGCCGCCAGGTCGAATAAACGCCCTCAGCCTTCACCAGGGCTCGGTGAACAAGACGCTGCACGCGGAGGTTTGTCTTTGCCAAAGTTTTGCTCGGCAAGGATTCAATTCGTTTCCTGAGGGGTCGCGGGTCTTTGTCGGTTTAAAGCCGTGTTTAATGTGTTCGGCGATGTTGTCCCAAATGAGTGCCGGACTCAAAGATTTTAAGGTGATCTATCTTCGTGATGATCCTGGCACTCTCGCTCAAGGTACGAGCCTTGAGCGAGAAGGTAAGGTCGAGAGATACCGCTCAGTGTAAGATGCGGCATCACGAGTGTGAGGGGAGTGTTGCCGATGGTTTGCGTGATGTCTGAAAATGGGCGCCTGGGATTCTCCTGTTAAGAGGAGAATAGAGACTTCATCACCAATGCTCAAAGGCTGTCGTAAAGCTCAAGAAATCTCTGGACTCCGCGTGATACGACATGTTCTTGCCAGTCTGGTTCACTCGGAAAAAAGGCGTGGAGCATGGGCTCTATTCGCTTTGGATCCATTGACTTTTGATTTTGCCACCGAGCGTTCTCGAGGATAAGTGTTTTCATCACCGTCAGTAAGTTGCGTGTGCCAAACTCCTGCGTGAGGTAACCAATGCTGGCAGTAGGAAAAGTTTCAGGAAACAGATTTCCCAGGGTTCCCGTCGTGGGGTAGTAGCCCGGGCTGCGTGTATCGATGAGCTTGGTTTTAAACAGCGATTCAAGGTCCTGCGCTTTCTGGGCCGAAAGATCGGGCTCACCGATGAGAGATTCTTGCTTAAAAAAACCGAGGCCGGTGTGGGCGTCGAGCGCAAAAAGGACTTGAGGATTGAGCTCTGATTTTAGCCAGGCCTGGAGTTGCCTCAGTTCAGGCGTGCGCTGGGAGCCGGCATAAAACAACAAATTCGGATGAGTCGCTTGTCCGCGAGCGATAGCTTCAAGGACGGGCCCAATTCCAAAGCGAGAGATATCAGGAAGTTGAGCCGCAAGCCGCGACCAAAACTCCGGAGTCGACCGAGCGCTTAGGAATGGAGCGTAACGTTCAAATTCTAGATTGAGTGGTCGTTTGCCGTTCCAGGCATTACGATTGAGATCGACATTCTGGTGATTGCCTCGCCGGACCCATGCGCTGCCAAAGCAATTCAAATTATGGACAAACACAACCGACGGACCATTGGGCTTAACTCCTATTTCGTGAAAGCGTTTTAGAATTTGCTGTTGGATGAGTGAGCCGACAAAAGCTTCTGGGCCGTGGGTTCCAGAAATCGAGATCAGAACACGGCTTGGGTCCGTTTTCAGGTGAATGTAGTGAGTGCGCAGTTTGCGGCCATCGGGACCCGCCTCTGGATGAACCCAGTCCGTGGACGCTCTCGCCCAAGGTTGGATTGAATTTTCAAAGGAACGTTCAATTTCAGAAATAAACACTGTTCTCTAGAACTAGCACGATTGAGGCTAAAACGAGAAAGCCAATCAGAGCAAATTTCCGAACCATTGTTTTCTCCCGCTAACAGTTGAATGGATTGACTCGACTTAGATCGGGTTCGCTCTGAAAAATCTTTAGCCAAAAAATTTGGAGTTCGGAAAAATAAAGGTTCACGTCTCAATTCGATATCGTTCTGGATTTGATCAAAGACTGAGCATCGTCACGGGCTCGACAAAAATCCCAGGTTTAAACTCGTTGGTTTCGTTCTCACCGACGATCTCTAGGCATTCGTCTTGCGACTCCCATGGCTAAAGAGGGGAACTTATGCTTCAGAAACTACCAGTGGTTAGCGCCGCTCTCATGGTCATGATTCTGTGCTGTTCTTGTTCAAAATCAGGTGCTTTCGGGACGAAGTTGCCAGGATCGAGCGAAGAAAGCTCGCAAATACCCACGACACCAAAACCTCCTGCCGGGTCGACCAAGTATGAGGCTCTAGCCTGGGAAACTTCGTCTAGGCCCGAACGAAAAAATTGGTCAAACTACATTTTTCAAGTTGTTGATGGCGAGTATCAGCGCTTGAACCGTGCGGTGGACATTTCATTCTTTTGCCCCCGTTACAACTCTCTTTCGAGAGAACAGCGGGTCAATGCCTGGGGTCAGTTGATTGTTGGCATGTCTTACTATGAAAGTGGTTGGAGCCCAACCTCACGCATGACCGAAACCACGATGGGAACAGATCCAATTACTGGAAAACAGGTCTCGAGCGAGGGTCTTTTACAGTTGTCATATCAAGACGTCCAGTGGGCGAAATACTGCGAATTTGACTGGAGGAAGGATAAAAATTTAGCCGGAAACGATCCAAGAAAGACGATCCTCGACCCCTACAAAAACCTGAGCTGCGGAATTAAAATCTTGGCCGGTCAAATTGATCGCAAGGGCGAGATCATTTTGAGGAGTGGTGTTTACTGGGCGGTTCTTAAAGAGGGCGGAAAATATGAAAAAATCGATGAGATCGCCGGTTACGTCAAAAGACTGAGTTTCTGTAAGTAATGCGTGAAATTGAGCCCAGTAACGTTGTTTTAGAGCTCAGGCATGTTAGTCTAGGTGCATGAGGTTCGTATACGTCCTAGAAGACGACGTAAAATTTATGCACGAGATTACCGCGGCTTTGATGGCAGTGGACCCTTTGCTGCAGGTGCGTCAGTTTAAAAACTTGGCGGCATTTGCTGAATGGATCAAGCAGGTCGTGGCCGAAGGTGCAGCCGCCATTAAAAAAGGCGGAGTGGCTCCAGACGGTTTCAAATTCGAAGAAGTCTCGGAAAGCCAAGAATGCATTCTTCAGGTTGTGATTTCAAAAGTTGAAATCCTAGGACCCAGGCAACTGGGTCTGATAAAAAAGACCCGCGATCTTTTTACCAAGTATAAAATTTGTAGTGCAGAAGATCCAACGGCTTTTGTGCTCACGGCGTTTGAAGATCCGGCTTTCAAAATCACTGAACTTCGGGACCGAATCTTAAGCAATATTTTGATGAAGCCATTTGATAAACTGATCTTGCAGCAGCATCTGACTTTTGCGTTAGATGGGCGCCATCCGCCGTCTAAGCATGCGGTTGCTCCTTACAAAACAAAAGCCATTATCGAAGTCCTCAAAGTGGTCGACATGGAAATTTTGAGTCTCATTGGATTTCGTTCGGTTGCCGATCGCGAAATTCCTGTCGGGTCCGTCGCAAAGTACTACGGCAAAGTTTTTACGAGTGACCGTCAGCGTTCGGTCATTGCAAAAGTAATTGAATGCCGTCCGCATCCGGCCAAGCCGGAAGAGTTTCAAGTGACGACCAGCTTTTTTGGCCTGGACCCGACACAGATATCGAATTTGCGACGACATGTCTTGGAGCAGAAAGACAAATACGTAGACAGCTCCCTCAGCGTGCGTCCGCTCAAGACAAAGCAGTCAGTTGGAATCGTTTTTGTCGAGGACCGAGACGAGGTATTTCAGCCTCTTGAATCCACGCTCAAGCGAAAAATCAAGGGTGCACGGATTGTTCGGTACCGCTCACTTAAAGAAATTCTAGTTGAGGTAGATCCCAAGCTCGACCAGTCAGGACCGGTCGCGAAACCGTTTGGCGATAGCGCCTCTGCACTAGTCGAGGTTGATCTCCGCGGAAAAATTATTAAGCTCCCCGCCGCCGGGCTGAGCTTTGCCGGGCTGGCGTGGTCAATGGGGACTCTTCTAGTGGCTTGTCTTCGCGAGTCTGAACGGAAGAGTTTTGCTGATTGGCTTTTAAAGCCAGAGGGGAATTTTTTCTCCTCAATGGGCGTCGGCGAGCAGTCCTATGTCATGAAGATAACCCTTGTTCAGGGCCGAGAGTTTAAATTGGAAGAAGCGTCTGCGATAGAGCGAGCGGACTACCACCGCAAAAATTCTCAAATCGCCAAGGGCATTGATTTTATGTTTATCAGCAATCGATTCGCCGGCCCCGATCGCTTGGATCTTTGGACTGAGGTTCTTGCGCGCCTGAAGGTCATGACCCGAAGTGATCAAATTCGAACGACGGTTCTTTCTGCTCAAGATTTTACCGATGAAGAGGAACGCCAGATGGCCCGGGTTTTTGATGATCTTTCTTATGTGCCTGTTGAGCGAGTCTACGTCATGCAAAAAATGCTTTTGATGAATCCGGGTCTCGAAATTTTAGAAGACCCAGTTGAGATTTACTCGATTCCGCATAAAGAAGTGATCAAATCTGCGCGTCCCGCCGAGATCGAAGAGCTTTCTGAGGCGGGTCTTGTCATGAAATATGAACGCAATGTGAGCGTGGGAAGTTTTCGTGAGTTTGTTTTATGGCAGCCCTACGAAATTGGCGCTCCTTATATCACGGCGACCTGCAACTATGCTGAATTGGTCGGATCCGAATGGAAGCTTCACTTTGTTTTCTTTGCGATGAAGGACGTTCTTCTTAAGGCGATTCGAAATTGGATTCTCGAAAACTATATTCTGTCGAAAGAAAAAGGCTAACAGACGGGCTGGATCTTATATCCAGCCCGTCTTAAAAATCGAGTCGACAAATGTAATCGAATTTTGCGTGACGAATCAAGCGACAGGCCTCCATACGGCTCGTAGCTGTTTTTGTTTCGAGCCGATCGTTTGAAGTTTTTGGCTTGAAAGAAGCTTCTTTATCCTGGCTTAAGCGACTTTCTTACGTTGTAACGGACGAATGAGCAAAAGTCCTGGAAGAGCGACGACCGCACATAAAGTGAAGAAGCCCACCCATCCCATGTGCTGGGCTAAGTATCCTGTCGGCGCGGCCGCGAAAATGCGGGGCACGCCCATTAAGCTGCTGAGGAGAGCAAACTGCGTGGCGGTAAATTTTTTGTTGGTGATGACGGCCATGAAGGCGACAAAAGCCGACGAGCCCATTCCGGCGGTCAAATTTTCGAACCCGATCACAAACGCAAGGCCCACTTCGTTTTTTCCCATCATCGCCAGGCCAGCGAAACATAAGGTGGACACGGCCTGAAGAATTCCAAAGATAAAAAGAGAGGGGACGATCTTCCACCTTAGAATAAGAAGTCCACCAATGAGCCCGCCGGTTGCCACGCCGATCCAGCCCGCAACCTTGGTGATGGCGCCGACTTCAGTGCGAGAGAAACCGAGATCCAGGTAAAAGGGCATCGTCATGTTGGCCGCCATGTTATCGCCGACTTTATACAGCAGAATAAAAATCAAGATGAGCCAAGCCCCATCTTTTGCAAAGTAGTCTTTAAAAGGTGAGATCACGGCTTCTTGCAGTGTTTGCGGCGGCTGAACTTCGACCTCGGGTTCATGACAAATCAAAGTTGCAAGAAGTCCCAGGCCCAAGACAACAGACATGATTTGGTAAACTTGTCCAAACGACATAAAGTCACTCAAGATCAGGGCGAGCGCGCCCGAGATCATTCGAAATCCAAACAGATAAGACGAGACATG